>JAUWMQ010000009.1 GCA_030613065.1 Candidatus Aegiribacteria sp.
TATGGGGCTGGCCACTGGTCACTCTGAGTGCGGGCGCAGCCATGACTGAATACGGGAGGGGTTACGATTTCGATTTCATGCATTTCCAGCCCTCTCCGAACGGGAAAACTGTGGAAGTGCCATGCATAACCGCCGCTCTCTCTCTGTACAGGACGGAAGCGCTCCGAGAAGCGGGGGGATTCGATGAAAACATCTTCATGTACTACGAAGATGTGGATCTCTGCCTCCGTCTCAGAGGAATGGGTTATAAACTGCTTCTTGAACCCTCATCCCACGCGGAACACATGATGGGTGCATCAAGCAGAAGAAAAGTGGCGGAACAGTGGGAGCTGCAGTCATCAGGATATATTGTGAGTAAATATCTGGGCGGAAAAGGATGCGGATTGCCGGATTACTGGAAAAGAACCGAGTTGAGAACAAGGATATCATGCATACGGAAGGGCAGACCCTGGCTCTGGAGGCTGGCAGCACTGCGAGGGCTGAAGAAAATGAGAATTGCGCATTCAGACCTCCCTGAGGAATTTCTCATGCACCTGCTTGCTCCAAGGCCGCTTAGAATGCCACATCCAAGGCCGCACAACATGTCGGGAGAACCTTTTCCCGGAAGTGATGTCATCCCCGGTCCTGGATGGCGAGGCATAAAGATGGACAGCTGCGGTTTCGGATGCCTCAGAGTGCCTGAAAAGGAGGGAATACTTACATTGGGTATTCGATCATGCAATATTCCGGGATCCGTCGCCTTATGGTCTGACAAGGGGTACCTTGCCAGGGTTTTCCTGAATGGTGGATGGAAACAGGAAATTACCGCAGAGGTCGATGGTGGAGTAACGGAACTCTACCTGGTGCCTGACAGGACTGAACAGATCGTTGAGCTGGAAAATGCAGACTACAGGTAAACTCGTTCTCGCTTCAGCAGTATCTGCCGCCGCAATTATTTCACATGGTTTTTCGTTCTTCTCAATGGCAGTCTGCCTTTATGCTGCAGGAACAGCTCTTTTAAGAGGTCCCCGTGCTGTTACTCTCTTAGCTGTTACTCTTGGAGGTTTTTCTTTACTCTCCTTCGGCAGTGGCCCGGGACCTGCGCTGCTCACTGCTGGCGCAGTACTGGCCGTTGCTTTTTCGGCTTCAACCATCTCAAGGTTATTATTCTGCCTTTCCGCAGCTGCAGTGCTTTTCTACGGAACTATCGAGGGAATGATTCCCATTGCAGCAGCACTCTTCTTAGCTTCACCCCTAAGTCGTGAAAGGTGGCGATCACTGATGCTCGCAGGAGGGTTGATGGCAACACTGCTCATCTCCGGTCTTCCATCAAATGAGGAGCATCGTATTTTTGTATCGGAAGAGGTTCTTATTGATAACGGTCTGATATGGCCGGGGCCGGTCGAACTGAATCTGAGTATGCCGCAAATAGTACTGTATGCACCAGGAATGGATATTGCAGAAATGACACTTCATGTTTCCGCTGGTGGAGTAAGGGACCACGATCCTCTCGGATATGCGGCTTCCGGTGACAGTACATTTCCAGTTTATCCCGGAGAGAATATCCTCTTGATAGAAGAACCTGAGTTTCCTGTTTCAATCCGGATCTCCCGTCCATGGAAACCTTTTAACCATCCGGTTATCCATTTTGATTACGGGGAGGCGTCACTTTGAAACGTCTGAGAAGAATAACTGAAGGCAGATCCGGGATGATCTTCCATGCGTTATCTTCAGTTCTGATCTTCTTTCTATGGCGGCTTGCCGGCATGCCTTCTCCGGGGATGCTTGGCAGGCTTGTTCCTCTTGCTTGGCTGATAACAGCTGTCGTTTACGGAAAAGGAGGAATTCCAGGGGTATCCATATATATCCTTGCAGCATTTGCAATTCTCTCAATATTCTGGACCGTAGACCCTGCTCTTGAGGTAATTTCTGCCGCATGCGGCCTGATGGGAATAATCCCCGGACTTCTGGCCGTATCATCTCGAAGATTCGGGATAATACTGGCATTATTACCATTGATTCCCATGATACTGCTTCTGGTTCCTTTTACGGGCGATGAACCACACTACGCTTCCTTAACCGAGAGTCTGATCTCTTCCGGAACAGGCAGGTTCAGCGAGTTTTCAAGTCAGATTTGTGATCCGTCCGAGAATATTTCACATCATCAGAGTTTATATCCGGCGCTCATGATACCCGGATTCCCGTTCTCGGTAACTGGTATAAGGGGTATGAACTTACTGTTCGCAATTGCGGCACTGTTTCTCATGTCGATGATATTCAGGAATTCGGGTTTTGAGAACTGGAGAAAGCTTGCCGTTCTCGGATTTCTCCTTGTACCCGGCTGCAGCATACTTGGACTTGTTTACCCGGGCTGGCTGGCGCTGGCTGTTTTCCTCTCAGGTGTTTATGCAGCCATGAGATCGAAGAGCAATCTATGGGTAATCACTGCTGCAATTGTCCTCGTGTTTTTGAAATTCCGCTTCATCGGGATCTCTCTCGGTCTTCTTGCTGTACTTGTAACAGAGTCAAAAGGCCGCAGGAAATTAATACTTCCCGTAACTATCCTCTTTCTGACCGTAGCGGGATTACTCTTTGACCTGCTCATACTTAACGGACGCGTGTTCTGGGTCAGACATGGGAATATAGCATTCATTAAGACTATACTCATTCAACCCCTCATAAGAATGCCGGAAGTTCTTATCGCTGCCGGTTCATCACTTGTGGATATTGAAAGCGGACTGCTCTGGAAGGCTCCATGGGTACTTGCCGGACTGGCTGGGTTACCCCTTCTGAAAAGCGAAAACAGGAAACTGTTCATCTGGCTTGGCCTGCCTGCCCTTTCATATTTCATCATACTTCTTTTCTGGACCCCGACAGACTGGAGCGGCATGCCCACACCGGTGGGAAGGATGCTTCTGCCACTCCTTCCGGTTCTGCTCGCTTCCCTCGGGATAATGATGAAAAGAAAAGGTGTACGGATACTTGTCTGGGCATCTCTGGGCATATCGGCCATCTTTTTCACTCATCCTATTCTCAGATTCAATTTCGCTGATGGTACCGATTCGCTGGTAACCAGAATATTCGGCCCCTCAAGCAGCATAACCGAATGGGTCCCCAGCGCGGTAAGGCTCGATATTCCGGTATTCGCCGGATGGATAGTACTTGCTGCACTCATAGTCTGGCTCCTTGCGCATAAAAGCAGATATACGGAATACACCATTACTTCAGCCTTCCTGGTATTATGCCTTTTTGGAGGGATGGAGAAGAAGTCATGGGAAGCTGAAGACATTCCATCACAATACAGAAATTACTGTACAGTATACCCCGACGAAATGGACCTTGAATTGAGGAAGTTCTGGTTCTTTACAAGGGAACGGATGCTTAGACTATCCCGTTCTGAGGACGCAGTTATTCTGCCTGTACCGGAAATTGCTGGAGATTCTCTGAAACTGACAATATTTCACCGTTCTCTACGATCAGAGCCGTTATCGGGCATTGAGGTATCTTACGGAGAATGGTGTGATTCAGTGTACACATCATCGGAACTTATGGAAAATCCTCGATGGGTGACCTTTATGAAGGAGGATATTCAGCTTCCTTACAATCCTGAGAACATGCGGGAAGTACGGTCAGAATTCGTTTTCCCCATGAGTGACTGCGGGGACAGAGTAAGGATATCTCCACTTGGAGTTGAGGGCAGATCTGGAAGATTCAGCGGGATCTTCCTTGACAGGATACTTTTCAGGTAAGCAGTTAACGGTACTTGCGGATAAACCGGTACTTCTGCAATGTTTATTGTAACATATTTCTGGAAAAGCTGAAGGAGTTCCTTTGTCGAAGAAATTCATTATAGGTGTTGAGCTGCTTACAGGGCTTGTCATCGGTGCTGCTGCGGCTGCTGTAGCAGTATCTTTCATAATAGTACTTCTCGTAGATAAGGACCTTGAAGCTGAAACAGGCCATATGGCTACAGTTACCGCTTATGCAATAAGCAATTCCATTGACGCCTCCAATGTTTCAGGCAATTTTAACAATATTGCCGGGTTTCTTGTGCAGAGCGGAAGCCTTGAAGCTGCAGTGATACTTGATTCTTCAGGTAACATGATCGCGGGAGCCGGAATTTCGTCTGAAGGTTTGCCTGTACCGGAAGAAACCCCGGAATGGTACTTCGTACAGCATCCCGGAAGTGATCTCATTGTAGGCGTCAGACCGGTCAAATCATCTATTTCCATAATACACAGGACACTTTTAATCGGTCTGGCTGCACTTACCGCAGCACTGGTGGTTCTTGCTTTCTTAACACCCCGATACCTGGCCAGTACTGTAATCTCCCCTCTTAGAAAAATTCTTTTTGAGGCAGATCGTTTCAGCAGTGGCAGTGGAGCCGATCCGGAAGCAGCCGGAGCATCCTTTCACCGTGTTGTTGAACTTCTTCACGAAAGGGAGCGACAGCTTAACGAGCTGAGGGAAAAGGCTGAACAGAGGGCTGAAAGAGTAGAAGAAAGATCAGGTGCCATACTGTCGGTACTGGGATCAGCCGTATTCGCCATTGATGGGACAGGTAGGCTGTCACTCTTCAACAGGCAGTCAAAGGAGCTGTTCAACCTTGGCGATAATGATTTCAGGAAGGAATTTCCATGGGAGAGAACAACGGCTGGGCGAAAACTTGAACCAGTTCTGTTTTCTATGAGTAAGACGGGAAATACATCATCAGAATTTCAGATTCGCGATGACGCTATTAAAACTGATAGAATGTACAATGTAGAAATTTCCCGATCAAGAGTTGATGAGATGGCTGTTCTGGTTACCGATGTGACCAGAATCAGTGAACTGGAAAAGAGAATTGCGGACGAGACAGCCATGGCTGACATCGGGGCTGCGTCTGCCGGGATATCGCATGAAATGGGAAATACACTCTGCGCTCTGTCCGGGTTTGTAGATCTTCTTGCCAGAGGGCATTCGGATAAAAGAACTCTGAATATTCTGTCAGAAGTAAAAAGAGAAGTTAATTCAGCCCGGGACCGGATTAGTTCTCTGGAATACTTTGCCAGATCCCCCGAACCGGTTTCCTCTGATCTGAGCAGGGATGATATTGTCTCCCTATGCAGAGCAGCCTGCAGACTGGCCCCGGACAGATGTTCCATAAACACCTCACTTGATGATCTGTCAATCAACGCTGACAGCAGGCTTCTGGAGTCATGTATCTGCAATATCGTAAAGAACGCGATTGAGGCTGATTCATCATCAGCAGTAGAGATATCAATCAGAGGGAATGATAAGAACCTCACAATATCGGTTGAGGACACAGGACCCGGCCTTTCAATAGATCGTGAAGATGTGTTCAGACCCTTCATGACGACAAAGAACAGAAGCAGCGGTAATATGGGACTGGGGCTTTCCGTAAGCAGGAGAATTATAAGATCCATGGGCGGCGAAATCACCGCTGAGAATAGAATAGAAGGTGGAGCCCTGTTTACAATCCTGCTCCCGGTTCAGTGTCTCGAAGGAGGTAAATGATATCGAAAGAATTCTGCTTATCGAAGATAAACGGGCCATGCGTAATATGCTCACAACAGCCCTTCAGGAAGAAGGGTGGGAAGTAACAGCTGTATCTTCCGGAATGGAAGCACTCATAAAGCTTGAGAATGGCGGTTTTGATATTATTCTTAGTGATATATGCCTTCCCGGAAGTATTGATGGGATGGATATCCTTAGAAAATCCAGGGAATTCAATCACTGGACACCGGTAATTCTCATGACAGCCTTCGGTACCGTTAACCTTGCGGTTGAGGCAATGAAGGAGGGGGCAAGGGATTTCATAACCAAACCCTTCGATCTTGACCAGCTTCTTTCACTCCTGAGAAAGTGTGTGCATTCAGCAGGCACCGATATAGTAGGGTCTTCTCCAGCTCTGCTTTCCATATTAAAGAGGGCTTTTAAGGGCGCTGAGACCAATATGAATATTCTTGTACTGGGTGAAAGCGGAACGGGAAAGGAACTTCTCGCTAGAATGATTCACAGTGAAAGCGCATGTTCAAATGGACCGTTCATACCTGTTAACTGCGCTGCGATACCTGCTGATCTTTTGGAGAGTGAACTATTCGGGGCTGAAAAGGGCGCATACACAGGTGCGGACAGAACACGGCAGGGAAGGTTCGAGCATGCCCATGGAGGAACTATCTTCCTCGACGAGATTGGAGATCTGGACACGTCTCTGCAGGGCAAAATTCTCAGAGTGCTTCAGGAAAGGGAGTTTACCAGAGTGGGAGGGTCAGAGATTCTCCATACCAATGCCAGGGTAATTTCAGCAAGCAACAGAGAACTCAAGAAGGAAACCGAAACGGGCAGATTCAGAAAAGATCTCTACTTCAGAATTGGGGAGTTTCCCGTTACCCTTTTACCACTTCGAGAAAGGGTGGAGGACATACCTGAGCTTACCGTGCACTTTCTCAAACAGTCCGGTTACAGCGAAGTAACCGTTACAGAAGATGCTATTATCAAGCTTAAAGGATTCTATTGGCCCGGAAATGTCAGACAGCTCAGAAGCATCGTACTCAGGGCTGCAGCACTCGCGGATGACAGGATCATTGATGCCCGGATACTTGAAATTGATGATGTTGACGAAGCTGAAGGGCTCCTGGAAGAATCCGCGAGAGCAGCCCGGCTTCGCGAAAACGAAATGATAAGAAGAGTACTGAAGGAAACCGCTGGCAACAGGAAAAAGGCCGCTGAGATACTGAAGGTCAGCTATAGAACTCTACTTTCAAGACTGAAAGAATTAGAAATATAGGGGTCAGGCCTCTCGAGGCCTGACCCCAACTGTTACAAGGGTCAGGCGGGATATATACTGGTGTGATATGTGTTTCACCAGCAGATTATCTATTGTATTTGCTTATGAATTCTTCGACTTCGGGGATCCCCCCCTGATATATAAGATATCCGTTGTGCGGCTCTCTTTCAGTTATTTCTCCCGCGAAAGGAGTCAGCATGATCTTTTTCACTTCGTCGCGGTCATGGTTCTGGCCGAGAGCCCAGCAGAGCTTCATATAAGCTACTTCCGGAAGCATATTCGACGCAGGAATAACTCCGAGATCCATCATATCTCGACCTGTGTCATATACATACATCTGGACATAACCCCATAGTGTCTGAACCGTCATGTAAACATGAACACCTTTATCGCGGGCTTTCTCAAGGGCAGGATAAAGGAGCTTATTTACATGCCCCAGCCCTGTTCCTGCGATCACGATCCCTTTATAACCATTGTCTATGAGGCTTTCGATGATATCTGGTTTCATGTTCGGATAGTAGTAAACTATAGATACCCTGTCGTCGAATGACGTGTTTATCCGGACATTTCTGTCTTTTCTTCGCCTCTTGTAGTCTTCTCTCAGTGGAATGAACCTGTCTTTTTCGACCATGGCCAGCGGGATATCTCCGATTGTTCGGAAAGCCGACCTGTAGGAAGAATGCATCTTTCGAACCCTGGTTCCTCTATGAAGCAGACCGTACTGGTCACTGGTAGGGCCGAACATGCAGACCATCACTTCGGCGAAATCACTATCAGCTGCAGTGCGAGTAGCGTTTATAAGATTGATAGCTGCATCACTCGAGGGTCTGTCACTGGATCTCTGTGATCCGACCATTACGATCGGAACGGGAGAATCCTGAACCATGAAGGACAGTATTGCGGCCGTGTGATGCATTGTATCTGTGCCATGTCCTACAACGATACCGTCTATTCCATTTCTGATCTCTCTCCCTATTGCTTCCGCCAGGCCTTTCCATTGATCGGGACCCATGTTTTCGCTGAAGACACCATAGAGCTTTTCCGTTTCGAGATTGCATATATCGGCAAGTTCAGGAACCGAACCGTAAAGTTCCCCCGGAGAAAAAGCCGGGATCACCGCCCCCGTTCTGTAATCAAGCCTCGAGGCAATCGTTCCTCCGGTTCCCAGCAGCTTCACATTCGATTTGGAAGGATCGATCGGGAATTCCTTTTCAGGAATTTTGTAATGAGCTTCCTTGCGACCGAGCACGGTGATCGATACAATTGTATGTACTGCCAGACCAATATTATAGCCATTGTGAAGTTTTATTACGATGTGTTCTGCGTCTGCCGTTTCAGAACGTGGAAGGATGATTCCTTTGAATTCACCGCGGGTTGAATCAATATCGACCTCACTCCATACACCAGCTTTGAATTTCTTCAAACAGGCCAGAGCGTTTCCCCTGTAGCCTTTGTACAGATCAGATGCCAAAGTCGATCACCTCTTCTTTCCTTTTAACATTCTGTCAATCAGTACCGACAGATCCTTTCCGACAATCAGACCTCCGAATTTCTTTCTGATCTCCCCGATGATGAACCGCTTGAATACATCCTTTTCTATTCCTGATTCATCCAGCATGGGAAGGAATGTTCTCACCGAGTTTTGCAGGGTTTTGATATCAACCATGGTAATCTCCCCTACTGCCGGGACAGCTTCCTTTCTATCGGGTCCGCATGTATTTTCAAGAACATAAGACGCTGCCTCTAGAGGGAGTTTTCGCTTACCCGTCTTCATGAGAGTCGAGATCAGAAAACCATCTTCTAAATTCGGAATGTTTTTCTTCAGATGGCTCAGTGCACTGAGAAAGAAGTGCGCAAGGGAGCGGGATGAATATGGAGTCTCTATAGTCGCTCTGTCGAAAAGGCTTCCGAGCGTGGAAATACTCATCTTGTGTGCCGATTCTTCGGGTACTCCCGCTTTAAGATAGCGCGCCTTACGATCCCAGGGTCGTTCCGGAAGCGATGAGCTTATACGTTTCATGTGTTCATCTGTGATTGCGATGGGCGGAAGATCGGTGTCAGGATACATCCTGTTGGGTCCTGGAAGAATTCTCTCGAATCTGTTCGTTCCGTCAGGAAGGGATTGCCTTGTCTCATTGCATACACCATTAAGGGCTTCCCGCGCTCTTATTGCGATCTCATTAGCTGCAGTGTCCAGATCCTGTGCGCCTCCCCATATGATTACTACCTCGTCGTTCTCACTGGCGCCTGCCGATTTCATTATGCGTTCCCATTCAGCGCAGGAGAAACTATCGTCCTGCATATCGGAATAAGCGATGTTGGGTAGTGAGTCGATACATGCTATTACTCTGACCCTGTCGGAGATCTCCCCGGCAAATGTATGTCCAGGCTGAGTCACCGTGGAGAGTATTTCTCTGTATCCTTTAAGGACCACAGCTCTGATTTCAAGACCTTTTCTGATGGCGTCTGCTGCGTAATGGTATTGTGTTTCACCTAGAATTCCGGTGATATCCGATGAAGTGGATTTGAAAGACGATTCTGTTATGTCTCTTCTTTTCAGTTCGTTTTTAATTTCAAGAAGAGAAACCTGACGGAAGGCTTCGTTGTGAACGAGAAGAGGTATCGAAGGTATCCTCGAAACGCCCTTTATCTCTACACGGCATCCCCCCTCGACAGAGACGTTAACATCCTGCCTTGCTGCGCCAATACCGCGCCGGACCTTTCCGGATGAGCGGGTTAGCCACCTGATTTGCTGAGCGACCTCCGCAACTTCAGAAGGAGTGAACATATCAGGACGGGTGACCGGCTCTACAAGAGGAATACCCAGTCTGTCTGTCTTGTAAACACGACGATGTCCCAGGTCGCTTACTTCGCGGCATGAGTCTTCCTCGAGACCGAGTTGAACGATACCGATGCGCCTGTTTCGGTAGGGGATCCAGCCATCTACTCCAAGGATGGTTGTTCTCTGGAAGCCGGCGGGTATCGAACCATCAAGATACTGCTTCCTCGCGATATGCAATTCGCTAACCAGTTTACAGTTGAGAAGCATCGTGATTTCAAGAGCAATATCGAGTGCCTGGGAGTTCAGTTCGAACGGGGGAGTGTCATCGATCTCGTAAGTACAGACTGTATCTTTGTGGATCTGGTAAATTATCTCTTTTTTTGTCTTGAATTCCATAAGAGCAGTGCCGTCATATTCGCCGAGTTCGGAAAGTGTCGGCCTCATGTGTCGCAGGATCTGTGCGTGGAAATCTTCCGAGTACTGCTTAACAGGGCAGCGGCAGAAGAGTTTTTTTTCAGTATCAAGCTGCTGGTGTATCTCGAGCCCGCTGCGCAGGCCAATAGACCTGTAATCATCGGGCGTCATATCCTCCATTTTTCTGATCCTGATCAAGTGATACTCCTAAACGGATTCAGCAATCGAGATAAAGCTGAATTTCAAGTGGGTGAGTACGGTTTCTGATCGGCATAACATCATGCTGCAGTTTGAGACGAATCCAGTCTTCTATCATCGAGATGTCGAATACACCGCCTTCAAGGAGGAAATCATGGTCCTTGCCAAGCGCCTCAAGAGCTTCTGAGAAGCTTTCCGGAAGAGATTTCAGGTGGCTGCGCTCTTCTTTACTGAGTGCGAAAATGTTCATATCGAATGGACCCAGACCAAGTTTTCGGGGGTCGAGTTTTCTCCTGATGCCATCAAGACCGGCCATAAGCTGTGCAGCCATAGCTATATAAACGTTGCATGTAGCATCGGGTGACCTGAATTCCATCCTCTTCTGCTCGGGTGTATTCGCGTATTTGGGTATCCTGATACAGGCGCTTCGGTTGCCGATAGAAAAGAAACTGTTGACAGGAGCTTCAAATCCCGGAACAAGACGTTTGAATGAGTTTGTACTTGGATTTGTCAGCGCCAGGAGAGCTGGAGCATGTTGCAGCAGCCCTGCGATATAGTGATGCGCAAGTTCGCTGAGACCGGCATATCCTTTGCTGTTGTAGAAAAGGGGTTTTCCATCTTTGAAGAGGTGCTGATGGAAGTGCATCCCCGATCCTGCTTCATTATGAAGTGGTTTGGGCATGAATGTGGCTATCATTCCAGCTTCGTGTGCAACCATCCTCGCGAAATATTTCACGATCATCGCTATATCGCCCATCCTTCTGAGAGGGGCAAATTTAACTTCTATCTCGACCTGACCGTGTCCGCCTACTTCGTGATGATGATAGATGATCGATATGCCGGCCTCCTCGAGAAGGGTTACGGTCCGGTCTCGTATATCTGTCAGGGTGTCTTCCGGGGGAATGGCATGGTAACCGCCACTGGATTTCAGACCGAACCTGCCGTTATTCTCTCCCTCGCAGGGAATTATGCTGTAACCGGTATTTGTAGAGGAAAGGTCTACAAGTACCTCGTTGAAGACGTAGTACTCGAATTCCGGACCCCACATGGAAAGATCGGCAATTCCCGTTGTTTTCATATACTCGACGGCTTTCCGGGCTATACCCCTGGGATCTCTCGAAAACGGTTCCTTTGAATCAGACTCGACTATATCGCAGATGAAAGACAGGGTGGGAACTGACCTGAATGGATCCATGAATCCTGTCGAGATATCAGGTACGAGCGAAAGATCTCCTGTTTCTACGGATGTCATACCCGTGAAGTTCGAGCCGTCAAAACCAAGACCGTCAATAAGGAGTCTGTTATCCAGCCTGGCAGCCGGAACGGTGAGGTGATGCCATTTACCGAAATAGTCGGTGTATTTAAGATCGATGAGGCGGATGTTGTTATTTTCGACAGCAGTTATGACTTCCCTGATCGAAGAGTAAATAGCAAAGCCTCCTTAATAACGGTGATTACCGAATGCTGGAAGTATGACCTGAGGAATACAAACGGAATTTAATTCAGAATACGTAACAGTATGGAAAAGAATACATAATTCGGTTCGTAAAACTAATCACCAGGCATTTGTTATGTCAATGATTGAAACTGTGGAACCTCTCATGCAGTACAGGGTAGATTTCAGGGAGTTGACCACGATGTGAGAGAGGTATATTATTGATTCGTGATATACATGAGAAAGCAAAATACGCTGTTCTGGATATGCCAAATGGCATATGTGGAACAGTGTTTTTTATTAATGTTAATAGTATCCATTGAAAAATAGACACCTACCGGAAGGGAGTTCTAAATGAACATTAAAATCAGTGGAAGACACTTCGATCTGACAGACGCTCTTAAGCAGCATGTTGAACATAAACTCAGAACTATTGAAAGGTTCTATGATGGCACAAACGATGTCCATGTGATTCTGGAAGTAACCTCCGGAATCAACCATGTTCATATACAGCTAAGAGGATATCACATCAAACTGGACTCCAAATCGAAATCCCATGATATCTATGCGGCTTTTGATGACGCCTTCGATTCAATTGAGAATCAGGTCAGAAAATTCAAGGACAAGATGCATAACCATTCTCACAGAAATAATTCGAACGGCACTTCTCTCAGCTATTACATTGCCGCTGAGGAATCGGAATTTGACAGCGGTATACTGATTGATGATACAAAAAAGATACCAAGATTGAAAACCAAAGAAGCAATAGTGAATTACGAAATTGAGCCGGAAGATAATTACGTATTTCAGAACACTGAAACAGGTAAGCTCAGTGTTGTATATTCGAACTCCAGCGGCAAAACACAGGTTGTAGAACTAGTAAGAGAACAGAAATAACGGAGTAGATCCTGATGAAAGACATCCCTGACAGGGAGGAGTTTACGGTCGGTAAGCTCTTCGAGGCACTTGGAGATCAACTCGAGCTGCTTACCGTTAACGGGGATACCGGGTACGGAAGGATGGTTGAATCTCAGGATATCAGCAGACCCGGAATGGCCCTGACTGGTTATATCCATATATTCCTTCATTCAAGGGTGCAGATCTTCGGTGAAACGGAGATATCGTATCTTGATTCACTTCCTGTCGATCGCAGGAAATCTTCACTTGAATCACTTTTCCAGTTTCCTATCTACTGCTCTATTGTAACAAAGGGACTCAAACCTCCGAATGAACTTGTCAGCCTCTCTAAATTCAATTCTTCTGCTCTCTTCCTCTCCACAAGGGATACCACTCCGCTGATTCATGATCTATGCAGTTTTCTTGATCTGGTGTTCGCACCTCGAACAAACGTATACGGAAGCCTTGTTGAGGTCTTCGGCGCTGGAGTCCTGTGTACCGGAAGAAGCGCGATCGGTAAAAGCGAGACGGTACTCGGCCTTATCGAGAGGGGACACAGACTGATCGCGGACGACAGGGTTCATGTAAGAAGAATAGGCAACGCGCTTTTCGGTACAGGTGATTACAGAATGGCGCATCACATGGAGATCAGAGGACTGGGTCTGGTGGATGTCTCAGCGTTTTACGGTATCAGGTCTGTCAAGGACAGACAGCAGATCAATCTTGAAGTAAAACTTGAGGAGTGGTCCAGAGAGAACCAGGATTTCGACAGAACCGGCCTTATTCAGAAAATCAGTATGATACTAGATCTGCCGATACCGCTAACTATCATTCCTGTGCTTCCAGGCAGGAATCTTACGCTTCTTCTTGAGGTGGCAGTCATGAACTATCTGCTTCTCAGGAAGGGAAGGAATGTTCCGGAGGAAGTTGAAAAGGACCTTATCGAGAGAATAATCAGAAAAGAGATGAAATCAGGAAGAGAAACAGACCTGGAGGACCTGATTGAAAACTGAAAAAACTGAAGTAGTGAACAGGCTGGGTATTCATGCAAGGCCGGCTGCTCAGATAGTCAAGGCAGCATCGCTTTTCGACTGCAGCATAACCCTGACCGTTGATGGCGAGTCGGTCAACGCAAAGAGTATTATGGGTGTAATGACACTTGCGGCTTGCAGAGGGAGCATCATCGAAGTCACTGCTGACGGGGATGATGAAAATGAGGCGCTTCAATCGATCACAGAGCTTATAAGGAATGGATTCGGAGAGGAATAGAAAGAGTGAGCATCAGATTTA
Organism: Candidatus Aegiribacteria sp.; assembly: GCA_030613065.1. GTDB lineage: Bacteria > Fermentibacterota > Fermentibacteria > Fermentibacterales > JCC-6 > Aegiribacteria. Next base: position 13,786 of record JAUWMQ010000009.1, read on the forward strand.
CCGGCACACCTGCGTCTCCGGGAGTTTCCATTGGACCAGCATTTCTTCTGAACGTTGAAGAGATAAGGGTTAAGAAGAGAACTCTGAAGACCGGTGAAGAGGTTGAAATTGAGCTGGAACGCTTCAACGATGCCCTGGAAAAAACCCGGAGTGAACTAGAAAGCATATCTGAGCAGGTAAGCGATATCATCGAGGGGCAGCAGCTCATAGAGGTTCACATTCTTCTTCTTAACGATCCATCCATAATATCCGAGGTGCAGAACCGTATAAAGAACGAACAGGTAAGTGCCGAGTACGCTGTAAGCGCAGTTCTCTACGATATACTTGAACGTTTTAATGCTATAAAGGATCCCTACCTTCGAAACAGGTCAGTTGATGTAAGGGACGTGGGCAGAAGAGTAATCGCGAATCTGCTGGGTACCGAAACGGAAGCGCTGTCCACTCTGAAAAGTCCGGTGATTCTGGTAGCCAGAGATCTTGATCCATCACAGACCGCGGGGCTTTCAAGAAGGCAGCTTCTTGGAATAGTGACCGATCTTGGCGGTTCGACTTCGCATACGGCGATACTTGCCAGGAGTATGGGGATCCCGGCTGTTGTTGCACTGAACGATGTGGCGGAAAGTGCTGTTCCCGGACAGATCATTATTATCGACGGTATTCACGGCAATGTAATTCTTGATCCCGATGATGAAGAGCTCGATTTCTATTCCAGACTCAAGAAGCGTTACAATATCGCTGAGGCGGAAATAGCGCTGAATGCTGAAAGCCCCGCTGCAACTGCTGATGGAAAGAGAGTAGAGCTTTCAGCGAATATTGAGTTTTCCCTGGAGGCGGATCAGATACGCCGTTTTGGGGGCTATGGAATCGGTCTTTTCAGGACGGAGTTCATAAGGCTTCTCACCCCCGGGGTAGAAGATAATGAAGAGATGCACTATAGAGCTTACAAACATGTACTGCAAACTATGAACCCTGAACCGGTGATAATAAGGACCCTGGATCTTGGAGGGGATAAGTTCCTGAGTTCAATCCCTACAGTTGAGAAAAACCCGTTCCTTGGTTGGAGAGGGATCAGGATCTGTCTGGACCGCCCGGAGAAGTTCACCGGCCAGCTGAGGGCTCTGTTGAGGGCCGCGAGGCATGGCAATGCAAGGATAATGCTTCCGATGATTACCGGATACGACCAGGTCCTGAAGGTCACAGTCATGCTGGAGAATATTGCAGCCGAACTTGACCGGGAAGGAGTTCCAAGGGGAGATATTCCACAGCTTGGCATCATGGTCGAAACTCCCGCTGCAGCTATCGGTATCGATATTCTGCTCCCTTATACAGATTTCGTATCCATTGGCTCAAACGATCTTACACAGTACACTCTTGCTGTTGACAGAGGCAGCCCGTACGTATCAAAGCTGTTCGATTCTCTGCACCCCGCAGTGATCAGACAGATCGACATTGTTGCCAGGAAATGCAGAGAAGCGGGGAAATGGGTTGGCATATGCGGACAGATGGCCAGCGATCCATTGGCTATTCCTCTGCTGCTTGGATACGGCCTGAACGAACTCAGCGTACCTATGACACTTATTCCTGATGTAAAGGAGATAATCAGCGTTATCCGTATGAGTGAGGTCGTCCCACTCGCCCAAAAAGCACTCACAATGGAATCCTCAGATGAGATCAGAAAATACGTTCTTGATTACGTCAGATCCAAATACCCCGATGTAATACTGGATGAGATACATAGGGAGAAAATTGATCGTGGGAGATAAATGCACGCAATAATCCCGGTTGCAGGAAAAGGTACAAGAATGCGGCCACTGACCTGGTCTGTACCGAAGGTTCTTATTCGTTTTGCTGGAAATACTGTTCTGGGTCATATCATCGATGAACTGACAGCTTCCGGAGTAGACCATATAACGCTGATCGTTGGATATCTCGGCGATGAGATCGTAAAATGGACCAGAAATAAATATCCTGATATTCAGGTGGATTACGCTGTTCAGGAAAGAATGGACGGACTCGCATCCGCAGTACATCTTGCATCACCCATGACAGATGACGGACAGACCCTGGTTGTGCTGGGTGATACTCTCTTCAGGGCAGACCTTTCCCTTGCATTCAGTGATGAATCGAACATGATCGCAGTAAAAAGGGTGGATGACCCGAGTCGATTCGGCGTTGTAGTTCACGATGCCGGAAATGTTAAGAGACTGGTAGAGAAACCATCTACCTTCGTTAGCAACCTCGCGATCGTGGGCATTTACGGATTTTCATCCGGCTCGATCCTTATGGATGCTATTTCACGTCTTATTGATAGCGGTAAAAAGACAAGAGGGGAATTCCAGCTGACTGACGCTATGCAGCTTATGCTTGAAGAGGGACAACATTTCGGGTGCTTTGAAGTGCAGGACTGGTACGATTGCGGTAAACCTGAAACCCTTCTGGAAACCAACCGGATTCTCCTTGATCTGGGAAAAGTTTCATCAGGTGGAGTCCATGAAAGTGCTGTAATAATACCGCCCGTAAGCATAGACGATGATGTGGAGATAATTTCTTCAATAGTGGGTCCTTATGTATCCATTGCTTCAGGTTCAGAGATAAGAGGTTCGATAGTCAGCAATACCATAATCGGCTTTCGTGCATGCCTCAGGAATACACATATCATAGATTCCATTATTGGTAATGAAGCGGATGTATCTGGTAAAGCTGTCAGTATTAACGCCGGCAGTTCATGCAGAATTGAAGTATAAGAACACTGAACGTAAGCTTTGCCACGCGACAGCTGTAATCTACGCTGACTCCCTTGCCAACAGAGGCGGAACTGGCATCTACCTGAAGAGACTTCTTAAAGGTTTCTGTCAGTGTGATGCCAACGTTATCGCGGCAGTGGGCAGGAAACTTATGACTCCTTCTGAAGCACTCTCATATCAGCAATTTACTGGATGCATACGGAAAGTTATCAATGAAAACGCTATACTTCCTTCCATTACGGCATCCCTTTCTCCCTCGATCATTCATCTTCCCGCATTCTCCGGCAGGACGTCTCCCGGTGTTCCCTGCGCGGTTACACTTCATGATCTCGCATTCTGCAGGAATCCCTCATGGTTTCCATTCATAAGATCCATTTATTACCGTCTTCATTTCAGGAATGTCGCGAGAAAAGCGGATGTGGTTATGGTTGATAGCGAATCAACTGGCATTGAAGCCCGGAAGCTTCTTGGAATTGAAGAGAGCAGAATAAGGAGAGTTTACCTTTCAACCGACTCATTCATGGCCGACCCAGGTGCATTCAGAAAAGAATTCTCCTTACAGCAGCGAAGGTATATTGTATTTGCAGGCACGATCGAACCAAGAAAGAATATTTCAGCGTTGCTTGATTCATGGGAGATTGTGAACAGAACCCATACCGATCTCCACCTTGTGATTGCGGGAAGATGGGGCTGGGGGCCAGAGGCACTCAGGAGAAAGCTGCTCGATACCGAAGGTATTATTCTGACCGGACCCCTTTCGGATACAATGCTTAAAAGCTGCATTTCAGGCGCTGAGCTTCTTGTCTACCCATCGTTATACGAGGGTTTCGGGCTGCCCCCCCTTGAAGCCGCTTCAGCTGGAGTTCCATCGGTGGTGACTCCGGCGTCTGCGCTGAAAGAGATCTATTCTGAGATCTCGATCGTTGCTGAAGGGTTTGATCCCGGTTCCATTGCCAGGTCCATCATGAATTCCCTTGACACTGATCATGATACGGAGTTGCTTATTGATTTTGCAGCAGGATTTTCAACTGAGCGGATGGCCGGAGAGGTACTGAAAGTGTATGGAGAGTTTGGAATATGAAAATTCTGCAGGTTTACAAAGACATCCATCCATTCGTGCGTGGTGGAATTGAAAGATACATTCACGATCTATCCATGTATCTCTCCGGGAGGGGACATGAGGTTGATGTTCTTGTGGCCGGCACCAAAGATTCTCCTCTAGAAGTTTCAGGGCTCAATGTAATAAAGTACCCATGTATATGCAGAATTCTCTCAAATCCGATATCTCCCCGTCTCAGCCATATTCTGAAAACGGTTCCTGCGGATGTTCTGCACTTTCATCTTCCCCTTCCTTCAGCTGTTACAGCATGGTTGATGTCGAGACGTGACACTCCCTACGTGGTCACTTATCACAGTGATATAGTCAGGCAGGCATTTTTGCTACCTCTGTACGGTCCTGTTCTCAGAAAGTTTCTGAAAGGTGCATTCAGAGTAATAGCCACATCGCCCATTTATCGAGATACTTCGAAATACTTGTCGAAACTTGAGAATATCGAAGTAATACCTATCGGTTCAGATCTTGATCTGTTCAAACCATCCGAGACCGCTAAGAAGGGAGATTATGTCCTCTTTGTAGGAAGATTCCGGATGTACAAAGGTATCAAAGTGCTTCTTGACGCCTGGAAGGAATTCCCCGAAAAAAGACTGATCATGGTTGGGGGAGGCCCGCTTGAGAACCAGGTACGCAGGAGAATTCTGGAGGAAAACCTCAATATCGAAATTGTAAGCAACCCATCGGACCAGGAACTTGTTGAACTCTATCAGCAGGCCAGATGCCTCGTTCTGCCATCCACATTGAGAAGTGAAGCCTTCGGGATGGTCCAGACCGAAGCAATGGCATGCGGTATTCCCGTTATAAGTACAGCTCTTCCAACTGGAGTCCCGTGGGTTAACGCTTCTGGTATTTCCGGTCTTGTCATTCCACCGGGTGATCCCGGCGCCCTCGCTGCTGCTGTGAGGAAACTTGACGATCCTCATCTTCATTCTTTGCTCGCAGCAGGTGCCCTTGAGAGGGCGGAGCACTGCTTTAATGCTGTACACTTATTTATACGCGTTGAATCTCTTTTAAAAGAAGCAGCCTTTGCGAAAATCAACTGAAGATAAGAAAAACCGGGTTAGAATTGAAGTACTGCTTGTAATACTGGCTATAGGAGCCTCTGTTATTGAGAGCATCATCCCCAGACCAATTCCTTTCATTAAACCGGGGCTGGCAAATGTAGTAACTGTTGCCGCAATTATTAAATACGGTTTCTGGACAGGCCTCAGGGTAAATATTTTAAGGGCAACAGGCGCAGCAATTTTCATTGGGATCATTGCGACACCCACATATCTCCTTTCTCTTTCAGGTGGAATTGCTTCAGCTCTGGTAATGGGGAGTGTTAGAAGAGTATTATCCGTTACTGGAATGTCAGTTGCTGGAAGCCTGGCAAGTCTGTACATCCAGCTGCTGACAGCTTCCGTAATACTTCCTGGACTTCCTGCGGGAGGCCTTATCCTGCCACTTTCAATCTGGGGTACCCTTTCAGGAACTATTACAGGTATTGTAGCTATTGTACTTTTGCGGAGAGGTTTTCCCTGGATTCATGATTCAGGGGTTGATTTGGTAAGTCTGCCAAAATAGATTACATTGCTGGAGGAGATTTGCTTCACAACCGTTCGACCACATTCTGGATAACCATTTCATTCTTCGGAATGATGACAGGTACAATATTGGGAGAAGCAATAGCAGTTCTACTTCCTGAATCATCCACGGTTCTTCGATCATTTTTCGGTGGAGCCCTGGAGTTTTCAGTAGGTCCGATCGGGTTCGATCTGATCGTATTCAAATTTGCTCTTGAGGAGATTGCTTTCAAGCTTAATCTTATGAGTTTTGCGGGACTGATGTTTGTAGGTTATCTTTACCGCTGGTTCTGATACAGTACTTAAGGACAGGAGGTATTACGATGTTTCGTCCAGGTACTGGTGAAATAATACTTATTGTTGTAGTTCTTATACTTCTTTTCGGAGCAAAAAGAATTCCGGATCTGGCCAGATCGGTTGGGCAGGCGCTCAACATGTTCAGAAAGGGTATGAAAGAAGGTATTTCGGATATAGAGAACGATGAAGAGGATTCTGGAAACGGGGAAAATACGGATGGCCACAGTTAGCTACAGTTCAAGAGAAATTGATTGTAAACTAGTGTACGCAGGACCTGGATTATCTGGTAAAACAACAAATGTCAAGTTTATTCACAGCCAGATACCTTCCAGTGACCGTGGAAAGCTTATTTCTTTAGCCACTGGTAACGAACGAACTCTGTTTTTTGATTTCCTTCCGATTAATACAGGTACTATATATGGATTCAAAGTTAGACTCCATCTGTACAGTGTACCAGGACAGGCGATGTATACCGACAGCCGTCAGCTGATTCTGCAGGGTGTTGACGGTATTATATTCGTTGCCGATTCGCAGAGAGCCAGAATGGATGCGAACATAGCGAGTCTGCGCGATCTGAAGGATAATCTCAAGGGTACGAAGCGAAAAGGCCTCAGCCTTGTACTCCAGACCAACAAGCGAGACCTCCCGGATATTCTTCCCACTGAGGTTATAAGAAAACGGCTTGGTCTTGAAAGGATTCCGTGTATCGAATCCATTGCCACGGATGGCACAGGTGTGTTTGAAACCCTCAGGAAAGCAAGCCGTATCGTTATGCGCAGGCTTCACCGCCAGTTCTCTCTAGCAATTGAACAGAAGCGAGGCTGAATTGAATCAGAGACGGATGGTTGACCTTCTTCTTGTAAGACTTACCAGAGAAGACGAAAAAGCAAAAGTAATAGATCTGCTCATGAGTGAACTTGGAATGTCCAGAGAAGAAGCAAAGAAAAAGGTCGATAATTCTCCCAATGTTCTCATTGAGGGTATGGAAATGGAGCAGGGCAGAATACATCAGGACAGGATGTATCCATTCGTAGATCTGCTACCGAGGCATTACAAAGCTGATTCCACCGATTTAATTAAAAATGTCAGCGAACCCGCAGAAAAAGTAAGCGAATCTGAAGAATCCCCCTTTGAACTGATCACAGAAGATTTCCATCCTTTGGAAGAAGAGAAATCCGATACAGTTGAAACAGGTGACATTTACTATAACCAGAGTGCTGTATCAGAAGATAGTACTGAGCGTAAGGCGTTTAATGATGCTGACGATGATTCTCTCATTATCACCTCAGCTTCCGAAGAAATGCTTACAGTTGAAAGGTGCCACATCTGCGGCAGAACTCCTGTAGGCGACCAGAAGCTTGCTCCCTGTCAAACATGCGGTGAGCTTACATGCTCAGAATGCTACAACAGAAAGTACCACGTATGCGATAAGTGTGTTACAGAGGGCAGGGCTGTGGACAGACCTCTTGACTCTGTACCTGAATCAAGAAAAAACATTCAAGTGCCAGACAGCCCCGTACAGGCGGCGAAAGTTTCATCGAAAAGAAAATACGGACATGCAAAAACCAGAAATCACAACAGAATTCTACCGCTGACTATTATTATAACAGTTCTGGTTCTGGTTGCAGCCTTCGTGATTGTCGATCCTATGAATCTCTTATCTTCCCCCCCTACGGAGGATATTTCAGAATACACTGTTGTTAATGGGGTCGATTCGTCCGCAGTAGTAGTAGTGCCGGACACAACCTTTGTTCTGGAAGCTGATACAACTTTAACTCCTGTTGATTCACTGCTGGCGGATACCACACTTGCTATCAGATACATTTCACTTGCTGATATTTCTGTGCCTGATTCCCTTGGAATCGCTGATGAATATTCCCTTCCCAGAACTCTTACTTCATCATCTGTTAGAGGGATAGAGATCCAGACCGATTCTCTCCCCTTCGTTGCGGATTTCCTCGGTCAGCTGGCATTCGTTTACTCCATCGAGTTCGACGGTATTTCATTGATCCGCACAGATGACGGATTCGACATTCTTTTAATGTCCATTCTCCATCCTGAACCGGCGGAAAAAAGAGCGGCACTGCTGGGCAGTCTTGGCACGATGCTCGATTCAACAGTTATTGATCAGATGGTTCTCTACTACAGAGAAAACCAGTATTACGAGGCAACATTGTTCTCATTCACAGCTGACAGCTTCTCTGTCCTTGCAAGGTCCAACAGCCCTAACTTCCTGCAGAGAAAACAGGCTGTCATACCGGAAACAACGGAACTGATCACCGGCAGAGTCTTAGAGTGGATGACAGATCTGGACTGATCATGTACACTTTCATAAATTTTTTAGAAAAAATATTATTCCCTAGAAATTATGCATTAATGAAAGACCTATGAATAAGAATAAGATCCTTGTAATTATTGAATCACCGGCAAAGGCCAGAAGTCTTCGCAGCTATCTAGGTGAGAACTACGAAATCGTAGCTTCAAACGGTCATATCAGAGATCTTCCGAAGAACTATCTGGGTGTTGATGAGAGCAACGGCTTCAAACCAACCTATACGATATTGCCGGAAAAAAGAAAAACAGTCACCCAGCTTAAGAAGACAGCAAAGGGATACTCCAGAATATTTCTCGCTGCCGACCCTGACCGTGAGGGAGAAGCTATCTGCTGGCACCTGTCGCAGATACTGGAAAGAAAAGGCGTTGTATTCAGCAGACTCAGATTCAATGCGATAACGAAAAATACTATTCTAAAATCTATTAAAAATCCGAGTTCCATAGATATGCAGCAAGTGGACGCTCAGCAGGCAAGACGGGTAATGGATCGGCTTGTGGGTTACAAGGTCTCATCCTGGCTGCAGAGGATAATGGGGAAGGGCAAGAGTGCCGGAAGAGTTCAATCCGTAGCTTTGAGGATGATCCAGGAGCGCGAGGACGCTATAAGCAGCTTCGTACCGGTTGAATACTGGCTGATTGACGCAGAATTTACCCAGGGTGAGCATTCCTTCAGTGCTTCACTTTGCAGGATAGATGAAAATCCATCATGTAAACCGGGGAAGCATCCAGCTCGAGAGGATGAAGCAGAACTCATCATCGAAAGGATTAAGAAGAGAGGTATTAACTGGGAAATCTCACAGGTCATTTCCAGAGAGAAAGCAGTTACACCTCCTCCGCCGTTTATAACCAGCACACTTCAGCAGTCCGCCTCAAATCGACTCTCCTTTTCACCATCGAGAACCATGTCAATCGCCCAGCAGCTTTACGAGGGTGTATCCTTCGGAAGCAGCGAAAGGAGAGGACTCATTACATACATGCGTACTGATTCTGTAAGGATGAGCCCTGACGGTCTGAATAGCTGCAGGGAATACCTTGAGGAAAGGTACGGCTCGGATGCATTGACTTGCAAAGCACGAAGGTACAGAAGTTCAAAGGGTTCACAGGATGCTCATGAAGCGATAAGACCTGTGGATATCCGACTTACCCCTGAAGAACTTGAATCTATACTTACACCTCCTCAACTCTCGTTGTACAGGCTTATCTGGAATCGCTATGCTGCTACACAGCTTAAGGATGCAATAATCAGGAATATTACGGTTACAGTTTCGGGTGCAGGGCTTGAATTCAGCGCTATAGGAGAAATACTCCTGAAGCGTGGTTTTTCTAAGATCGATCGAGCTTTCGTTAGTACAAAGAACCAGCTGCCACAGCTGAACAAGGGAAAGGTTCTACTTGAATCCTTCAATAAGGAGCAGAAGTTCACATCTCCGCCCCCGAGATTCTCAGAGGCAAGACTTGTAGCGGAAATGAAGAAAGTCGGCATAGGAAGACCCTCAACATATGTAAGCACAATAAAAACACTCAGAATGAGAGAATATGTTGAAAAGGATGAAAAAGTCCTCAGGCCTACTGAGCTTGGAACTACAACCGTACGTTTACTTGTCAGGATGTTTCCACACATTTTCAAGGTGGATTTCACCGCAAGAATGGAAGAACTCCTTGATTCTGTCGCAAAGGGCACTGAAACCTATCCTGGAGCTCTGAAACAGCTGAGTCTTCCGCTTGAATCCTCCATGCAGATGGCTATGAAGAACACTGAAAGTTTCAGAAATGAACTGCAGGAGGACACTGGAGAGGTGTGTCCTGAATGTGGTGCACCTATTGTTATTCGATGGGGCAGATATGGAAAATTCAAAGCCTGCACATCATTTCCCAGATGCAGATACTCCAGCCCGATTGAAGAAGATAATTCATCGGAATACGAGGGCAGAAAATGCCCTGAATGCGGCAACAGTCTTTTACTGAAAACGGGAAGGTACGGAAAGTACCTCAGCTGCTCCAATCATCCCGGGTGCAAGCATACAGAACCAGTTCCGACAGGCGTTCCCTGTCCTGAAGAGGGATGCAATGGAGAGCTTGTTGAGAAAAAATCCCGCAGAGGAAGAGTGTTCTATGCCTGTAACAGATACCCGGAATGCAAATACGCCGTCTGGAACAAACCGATTGATAATACCTGTCCCAGATGCGGTTTTCCTATTTTGATTGAGAAGAATAAGAAAGGTATCTGGTGTCCCAGTTGCAGGAAGAAAATTGTAATTTGATCGAGGATTTCTGCAGAGACCTGCTTTACGGCCGGAGATTCTCGGTGAATACTGTCAAGGCGTACAGGGCTGATCTGTATAGATTCAGTAACTGGCAGCATGCAGAGAGTATTATTGGCGCCTTTACAGTAATCGGGCTGAGGGGATTTCTGCGGCACGAAGCATCACGGGGGTTGGATTCAAAGTCTCTGGCCAGGGAAGTGTCATCGCTCCGGACATTCGGGAACTGGCTGCTTGAAACCGAAAGGTTAACGCAGAATAATCCCGCCAAACTGATAGCCATGCCTAAAACAGCGGTCAGGCTGCCAGGATTTCTCAGTGTTTCGGAGGTCCGCCTGGTTATCGACAGTTACGATGAATCTACTCTTCTTGGCAGGCGGAACCGTGCTATCGTCGAATTGCTTTACGGAGCAGGACTCAGGGCATCTGAAACCGCTTCGGTTACGCTGAATGGTCTGGACCTTCGGACAAAACAGATAAGAGTTATGGGCAAGGGTAAAAGAGAAAGGATCGTACCACTTCCTGAGCTGACATGCAGATCACTGAGATCATGGATCGACAGCAGAAGTGAGCTTATAGTGGATTATGATCCAGAAACTGTTTTCCTGAGTATACGTGGAAGAAAGCTTGACCCCAGAGATATCCGGCGTATTGTTGCATGCGGAGTGAAAAATGCTGCAAGGGCAGCTGGCGCGACACCACATACTTTCCGGCACAGCTTTGCGACGCACTTGCTTGATAATGGAGCCGATCTCAGAGCGGTTCAGGATTTGCTTGGGCACGCAAGTCTTTCGACAACTCAAGTGTACACTCACCTGACGATGGAGAGATTGAGGGAAGCATACAGGAAAGCGCATCCCAGGGGGGAAGATTGACTAAAAATATAGAAGATATCAAAAGAATCAGGATAGACAGAACCATTTCCCTGATAGTGGGGCTGGCGGCACTTTTAATCTATCTCATCACACTCGCTCCCAGTGTAAGTTTCTGGGACAGCGGAGAGTATCTTACATGTTCATGGACAGCAGGTGTTCCACACCCGCCTGGTGTTCCTCTCTTTGTTCTTCTTGGCCGATTCAGCACTATTCTGTTCTCTTTCATTCCAGCGATCGCGGTAAGGGTCAATCTTCTCTGCGCTTTTGCCGGGGCATCCGCTATCGCTATTCTGACCCGCCTCGTTCAGCGCTGGGGGAACAGAATGGATTTTATACCTTCATGGTACAGGCCTATGTCCGTTCTTGCAGGTCTGATAGCCGCGTTCAGCTATACTATCTGGCGCAACAGCAACGCAACGGAAACATACGCAACAGCACTGCTGCTGACATTTATCATTATGTGGGCCTTCGACTGCTGGATAGAGAAATACGCTGAGAAAAAACATGAAAAAGGAAAGAAGGATCATGGCGGCTGGGGAGAGGCAAGATATCTTCTTCTTATATCCTATCTATTAATTCTTGCAATTGGAAATCACGGTAGTGTTCCCTTCGTTACAGGCCCACCCATACTCCTCATGTATCTTATCTACGCCTTCAGGAAAAAGACGGATATATGGAAGAGGTCGTGGTTCATACTGACCATTCTGGGGCTGGTACTGCTCGCTTTCAGCATTCATCTCTATATGCCAATCCGTGCGCTTCAGAACCCGGAGATAAACGAAACGAATTCAGAACGCTGGTCCAATTTCGAGAAGGCCTTCACGCGTGATCAGTACGGCAGCACTTCGATCCTCGACAGGAAAGGACCGTTCATCGACCAGATGAGGCTATATCTGAAGTATCTTTCCTGGCAATCCGGAAGAGTGGATGATGGATGGGACCGTTATCTGGGCGATACAGCTGGTTCCGCAGCATCGATGGTCATGAAGATAATACTGATATTCGGAGCCATCTACGGGATGGTAGTTCTGGGCATTAAGAGGCCCAAACTGCTTCTATATCTCGGTTTTCTGTTCCTGATGTCCTCTATTCTCTTCATATTCTTCATACTCAACTTCAAGACCGGCACCGAAGGTACACTGCTGGGAGAAGTGAGGGAGAGAGACTACTTCTTCGGAGCATCTTTCGCCCTTTTTGCCATATTCTCAGGAATAGGTCTGGTTTCAGTATTCAAAGATTTCCTTTCGGAGAAATCCGGACTGGTCTGGGTTACGTTGCTGATACCGGCACTCTCTTTGGGAGTTAATTTCAACAGGTGCGACAGATCGCAATCCTGTTTCGCCCGCGATTACGGCATAAATCTTCTCGAAAGCTGTCCTGAGAATGCCATTCTCATAACCAACGGTGACAACGATACCTTCCCGCTCTGGTTTGCCCAGGGAGTCCTCGGCGTACGCAGAGATGTCATAGTGAGCAACCTTAGCCTTATGAACACGAACTGGTACGTTGAGCAGCTGTTGGAAAAAGACCCCCTTCTTCTTGATTTTGACGACTTTGGACTGGTTGATTCTCTGCACCCTGTCTACATCTGGGGTCCGCACTACTTCCATGTGAACAGGTTCGGTGGCGCTGAATCTTCACTCCTTGATAGTGAAATACTCCGTACAACCTTCAACCAGGTATGGCCATGGGCAATAACCGACGATGAAATGGCCATGGCGCTGCCCACAGAGGGATTTTCCAATCAGGGCGCGCTTTCAATGCAGGATCTTGTTCTCCTTAATATGATAAAGAACAGACCTGTTCACGGGCGTGAGATATATTTCGCAGGCACCGTCGCGCCTGAAAGCCGTCAGTTCCTTGAACATTATCAGGAGATGGAAGGCATCGCTTTCAGGATAACGGAACATCCCGTTGTTGATGCAGTTAACAGCGCAAGGAGCTGGCAGCTGATGGAAAATTACAGATTCACCGGAGTCACTGATCACTCCATTTACAAATGTGATCAGACTGTACAGCTTCTGAAGAATTACGTGTCAGCATATCACAGGCTTGCCTATCATTACCTCGCAGCAGGAGAGCCGGACAGTGTACAGCTTGCTCTGGACGGGGCGGAGCAGCTTTTCATTACACTCCCGGATGAGTGGGCTGAAGTACTGCCCTCCAGGGCACTGATAGTTGCGAAACTCATAGATGGTCTTTATGGTCCTGAAGCTGCCGCTGATACTCTTATATCTCTTGCCGAAGTGTCGCTGGACGAAGCCCGAAGACTGGGTGATCAGGAGCTTATGCAGATATCTCTTTCACTAGCCACTATGGCCACCAGTTCGGATGGCACATTCGGGTACAGGCAGGAGACTGAGTACAGAAACCTTTTCGATACTCTTGATGATGGTTCCATACAATTTGCCTGGATGAAGGTAGAGGTGTCTCTGATGTTCTCCGATTACATTGGGGCCTGGAGCATCCTTGATGCCATGGTGATGCCGGATGATACCATTTCGATTCAGCTGGCTGAGCTTGCCCGGAATACTCTAGGGAATATTCTTGAGAACTCCAGAACAGGCTCGAGGGTGAACCCCCGTGACTGCGGTCTTTCAATATTCTTTAAATCCATAGATCAGAATTTATCCACAGACCCCGGCCTGAACGAAAACGCAAATGCTGGAGAAATAATCAACGGCATGATCGAACTTGAGTCCCGTGGACATATCATGTCAGCGATATCGGCAGGACTTGTTCTATCCGGTTATTTCGAAGGGCAGGACGAAGCACGAGTGGTAGCCGGATATGCTTACAGACTTCTGGAGGACGGCCCTGAAGAAAGCAGGAAATGGTCGGAATGGTACGTCACTGAAAGCAACAGGGTTTCCCCGGAAGCCATTGCATGGATGGCTGCGAAAGGTGGAAAGCCCTTTCTTATGTACGCCGCACTCAGCAGAAGCAGAAATGTTTCCTCTTCGACCCTTATCGAAATACTTCATGATCCCGCATTGTATGCCGGATCCATACCTGACCCCGGTCACGGTTCCGGGAGCTATTCGTGGGTCAATACACTTGATGGAGGATCATGATCGAAGAAATTCATGCAACAACCGTTGTGGGGATAGTTCGTAACGGTAAAGCAGCAATGGCAGCAGACGGTCAGGTAACCTATGGTGAAACAGTGATCAAGAGTACGGCAAGAAAGATAAGAAAACTCTACTCCGGTACAGTTCTTGTGGGTTTCTCCGGTACCGGTGCGGATGCTTTTGCCCTGCTTGAAAGGCTTGAAGAGAAACTGGAAACTGCCAGAGGTAATCTCCCGAGAGCAGCTCTGGACCTGGCTCGTGAATGGAGAGCTGATAAGTACCTTAGACAGCTTCAGGCTCTTATCGCCGCTGTTGACAGAGAGCATGCCCTGTTGATTGGCGGCTCAGGAGAGATAGTTGAAGCGGAGGACGGAATAGTTGCTGTAGGCTCGGGACAACCCTACGCCCTGGCAGCCGCTAGAGCCCTGGATGCACATACAAAAATGGGGCCTGCAAGAATTGCGGGTGAAAGCATAAAAATAGCTTCGGGGATATGCATCTATACCGGCGGAGATATACAGATCGAGGAGCTTTACTGATGAAAGTTGATCTAACACCGTCTCAGATCGTCCAATGGCTTGGCCGACATGTCATAGGACAGGAAAATGCAAAAAGAGCTGTTGCTATAGCTCTTAGAAATCGCTACAGAAGAAGGAACGCATCCGAAGAGATAAGATCTGAGATATATCCAAGCAATCTTATTATGATGGGACCTACAGGTATAGGCAAGACAGAAATTGCAAAAAGACTTGCAAATCTTACAGGTGCTCCTTTTGTCAAAGTCGAAGCTACCAAGTACACAGAAACCGGTTACGTCGGCAGGGATGTTGAATCAATGGTCCGATCCCTGGTCCGTCATGCGGTCAATATGGAAGCGGAAAGTGCCGCAAAAGAACGTGAAGAGCAGGTCAGAGACGCTGTTAACGGCAGGTTGGCTGAAGCACTGAAAAAAACCGGTTACGATGCGATGACTGCCACCGAGATAATACAAATGATCGAAAAGGGACTCCTTGAAGATACGGAAATTGAACTGATCCTACCTGAACAGATGGCACATATGGAGATACTGCCGCTTATGCCAGGCGGTGGTTTTGACAATCCTGCCGGAGAAAACTTGAAGAATCTTATGCAGAAAATGGTTGGCAGCAGGCGGAAAAGAAAGACACTGACTGTGAAGGAGGCAAGGGAGCGGCTGCAGGAAGAAGAAATCAGAAGACTGTTAGAAGGCAGTGATCACATCGCAAAAGGTCTCCGGCTTGCACAGGAGGAAGGTATAATTTTCATCGATGAGATAGATAAGATCATCGGTTTCAGCGAAACCAGGGGACCTGAGGTTTCCAGAATGGGGGTTCAAAGAGATCTGCTTCCCATTGTCGAGGGCTGTACCGTTCAGACCCGATACGGTCCTGTCAATACCGCGCATATACTTTTTATCGCCGCAGGAGCATTTCACGGGTCCAGCCCTTCAGACCTTATACCTGAGCTTCAGGGACGTTTCCCCATGAGGGTTGAACTTGACCCCCTTTCGGAGCAGGACCTCTTCCGGATCCTCAACGAACCGGAAAACTCTCTTCTAAAACAGTATTCAGCTCTTCTGGAAGCAGATGGAGTCAAGCTGAAGCTGCACAGAAAGGCGGCACTCGAAGTCGCAAGAGTCGCTAACTATCTTAACGAGGAAACCGAAGACATAGGGGCAAGAAGACTCCGGCCCGTATTGAGTTATCTTCTGGACGAGCAATTGTATGGGGCACCTGACCTTGTCCATGGAAGTGTGTATATTACAGGTTCCATGGCTTCAGCAATACTTCGTGACCTTGCTGATCGGAGAGAAGATGGTAATTATATACTTTAAGTCACTCAGTAGTAGAATCTGAAACGGAGATAAATGCATCGATCTGTCAATGAGGTAGCCTACAAAATTGTATACTACGGACCCGGTCTTTCGGGAAAAACAACTAATCTTAGAAGGATCAGGGACATGATTGCTCCGGAACATCGTGGAAGGCTTGTAACACTCTGCACGAGAGGCGAAAGAACCGTGTTCTTCGACTTTCTCCCGATTAATTTTGCCTCAATCGGAAACGACAGAATAAGACTTCACCTCTATTCAGTACCCGGACAGGCCTACTACTCTCTTAGCAGAAGGGTAATACTCGACGGAGTTGATGGCATCGTTTTCGTGGCGGACAGCCAGACCGAGCGTATGGATGCAAGTGCGGACAGCATTGAAGATCTCGAGAACAATATGGAATCCTACGGGCTTGAACTTTCCAATATCCCGACCATACTTCAGTTCAATAAACGTGACCTGCCTTCAATAGCATCTACTGAACATATGGAGAAACTGCTCAATCGATACGAATGGCCAAGTATTGAATCAGTTGCCATAGGGGGAGAAGGCCCTGTGGAAACTCTGAAGATGATGGCTACAATAATCGCAAAACAGCACGCAGGTCTCCTCTCCTGATAACATCACGGAAATATTTCCTTTCCCTGAATGCAGAGCTGCACTGAATAATGTGGGCTGATAAAGGAATAAGAAATCTGCTTGTTGTTTCAGCATTGATTGCTGCCGTTGCAGCCGGATTTCTTTTCAGATCCTGGTTCGCAAGGGAGATCATGCCTCCCACTCGATTGATGCAGACAGAGACTACTCAATCCTACAGGTATGCCAGAATGATCTCCGAGGAGGGTGGCATTCCACGGCTCGATACGCTCGTGATGTATCCAGAGGGGATGAACACATCCGAGAACTCCATTTTCGAGGAATACATAGCCGGAGGCATACATAGGATAACTGGCGGGGATTTTGATGATTTTATAAAAATATTCTGCCTTTTTTTTCCCCTTCTGGCGATTCCTTTTCTATACCTCTGGATGCGTGCCGCTGATTACAGCATCCCCTGCGCACTGACCGGTTCTGCTCTTTACGCTTTTCTGTTTCCAGCGCTTCTCAGGAGCAGGGGAGAATCATTTTACAGGGAAACTGTTGCCCTGCCTTTACTTGTAGCGCTTGCCTGGCTTACTGAAAAGGCGCTTTCGGATGGAGAGAGGGAGGGATCCAGATACAGGAAAATCCTTATTACATCCATTTCCGCAGGATCTGTTCTTTTCCTTCTGCTTGCCTCCTGGAAGGTATCCGCATTTCTAACTTTCTTTTTCTTTCTGTACCTCTACTGGAGAAATTTCAGGAAAGGTGATGTTCCCTATGTGTTACGCATTTGTTTTGCAGCAGCCCAGCTGGCAGCAGCAGTACTTCTAACACATATGAGGCATGACGGTGCCCTGATAAGTCCATCTTCGGTGATGGCTGTTCTTCTGGTAATGAAACGGCCTAAGGCAATCTGGATACCTCTTGGCGGAACTCTGCTCGCAATTATTTCGGGATTCGCAGGGCCTGCTTCAGCCGGACATGTGGCAGCTGTCATTTCAGCGAAGATCCGTTTTATGTTCTCACATCCCTCTGATCCTGCTCTTCTTTCAGATGACGCCAGGCTTTTCTGGGTTGCGGGGTACACCAGCCCGGGACCTGCACAGTTCCTGCTTCTGTTCGGAATCCCCCTTGCCGTAGCGATACCCGGAATCCACCTATTCTTTAGAGAAAAGAAAAGCAGACTTATTTTATGGTTTCTCCTTCTATCGCTTGCGGGTTACCTTTTCTTTGACAGGCTTCTTGTACTTCTGGCAATTGCCCTGATCCCTGTCATTTCACTCTCCCTGCGAAAGAACTGGTTCATAATTCCTGCCCTCTCACTGATACTTCTCCAATCGATTTTCCCCGGACATGTAGCGGAAATGATCTCCAAAACCGGTCTGCAGTTCAGTAATTCATCATCATTGCTCAATGACAGGGAACTGGATTCATTCCTGCAGTGGATTCAGCGGGAAACTGACACTGATGAGGCCATATTGAGTTTCTGGCATATTTCCGGGCTGGTTTCAGCTTATGCGGACAGACCTGTTGTCACTCATACATTCTTTGAGAACAGCGGCAACAGGAGAACCATCGTACGCTTCGCGCGGATAATGTTCATGCCGGAGGAGAGCCTTACAGCCTTTATGAGGGAGAAGAATTGCCGCTATGTTGTTTATCAGGCTGATTTCCTGCTGGATGACACTTATTCAGGTCTTCTCTATCTCGCAGGTCTTGAGCATGTCCCGGAAAATTCGGTTGCGCTTGAAATGCATTACATGCCTGATCTGCTGGATTCTCTGACGCCTGTATTTCAGGGTCCATCACTTCGGGTTTTCAGTTTGGGAGAGGGCAATGGGGAGATTCTGCCGAGATATTTCCTGTTCGTTGACAGGTACAGACACTGTTACGATGAATACGATTCGGTAAGGGATCTCATGTATGATCAGAGGGCATCTTCCGGATATCTGGCTGATGCCGGTATCGAAATGAATGATCCCGATATGCTTTCCGGAGCTCTGCTTCTTGGAGTATCCGGTGGAGGTCCCGTTCAAGTGACGGAACAGATGCTCAACGATCTGATTCAGTTGTATATTCATGGAAGTTACAGCCTGGATTATCTGGCGGAAGATATTGAAACGTTCATCTTCTGGTGCGGAAACAGGTCTGATATAAGGCTTCTCCTTGCCAGATTCTATGCATCAGAAGAACGATTTACGGAAGCGGCAGTAGAATACGGGCTTGTGCTCGAGGAGGATCCGGGGAATACTCAGGCTTCAGCAGAGTTGCGGTTAATAACCTACAGAGGAGAGGAATGAGACTGGAATTCGTAAAGATGAGCGGTGCGGGAAACGACTTCATAGTTATTGATAACATGGACTCATCACTTGATACAGTCATTACCCCTGAGCTGATTAGAAACCTCTGCGTAAGGGGGCTTTCAGTTGGAGCAGATGGTCTGCTCGAAATGAGAAGTGATTCTGAATACTCATTCCATATGAAGTACTACAACAGTAACGGGAAAAGTGCTGGAATGTGTGGAAACGGTGGAAGATGCATAGCCGCTTATGCCGCATCAAGGGGCATTGTTCCGGATAATGGAGTTTTCCTTTTCAGGAGCGATGCTGGAATTCATTCTGCTGAAGTAACCGATCCTGACAATGTAAGGTTATGGATGACGGATCCTGTAATACATTATCTTGACCGTAGAATTGATATCGAGTCTGTCGGCCTGCAACTTTCATTCCTGGATACGGGCGTACCCCATGCGGTGGTAATTCTTGATGGATCTGAAGATATCTCCTTTTCTCTGCTTGCTCCAAGGCTAAGAGAACACAGCCTTTTCGGAGAAGCCGGCGCAAATGTTGATTTTGTCTGGATGAGTGGTGTTTCGGAACTTGAAATACGTTCCTGGGAGAGAGGTGTTGAGGGGGAGACACTGGCCTGCGGTACCGGTGCGGTAGCTTCGGCAATCTGTGCAGCCAGTATACATGGAATGGATCTTCCCATTGATATCACCGTTAGAAGCGGCAGGAAGCTGAAAGTTGGAAACAGCGGTAATGGCTGGTGGCTCCAGGGTGAAGCGAGAGCCGTATACTCCGGTATTCTTGAAAACCCAAGCGTGAAAAGATTGAAAACAGTCTTATGAAATCCTTTTCATCCCCAAAATACGGAGCGGGTATAACTCAGTTGGTAGAGTGTCAGCTTCCCAAGCTGAATGTCGCGGGTTCGATCCCCGTTACCCGCTCCATAATACTTCTTTCCGCTCTACTTCTGTTGCATTCTTCCATATTATCCGCAACCGTTGACAGCAGTCAGGAATTCTGGCTTATGGCTTCCGGATATGGACTTCTGGAAGATTCATCCGGTGAATCCTTTTTTAGCGAAACATCCCTCTTAAATCAGCTGAATAACGGAAACAGGAAAGCCCTTCTACCTCTGGTGCATCTCCTTGTGGCTTCAGGCAGAATAGAATATGCTGAAATATGGATGGAGGGCAGAGGTAATTTCCTGCCTGTTACAAGAAGAGACCTCGGAATCGCTCTTTCATGGTATGGTCGATTCGATCTTTACGGTGTTATGACCTCGGATATTTCTATCCCTCCGGACCTTGAAGATGACGATTACTCTTTCACCCTTGCTGCCATACTCCATCTGGGATGGATGAACAGCTCACTTGATGGATGTTTCCATCCAGACCTTCTTGTCGGCTTGTCAGATCTTGAAATACTTGCAGATGATTTCTTCCCATCCTCGTACCACTGGGAAAGTGACTGGATATGGATGAGATCCCTTGACAGTCTCTTTGCAGCCGGTGCTCAGGAAAGAGCCCGGGAATGACAACTGAAACGAAAAAAGGTTGGGCTTTCCTCAAGCAGCTGAATCTTGAAATTCAGGATAAAGCCCAGCAGATAGCGGACAGTTTTGCAATTCTTCCTGCAGCTATCACATGGATACGCTTTATTGGAGCTGCAGCAGTTATTCTGATAATCTACAGGTCAACTAACCTCAATTTACTCTTCTGGGTTATCCTTATATGCGCTATTTCTGATTACCTTGACGGATGGACTGCAAGAAGGCTGAAACAAACCTCCTACCCCGGGAAAGTCATGGATTTCATAGCTGATAAACTCTTCATCTCGATTACTCTAATTGCGATATCATTCTCCCTTGGAGCCATTGACACGTTAGTTGCCAGCATCCTTGCCGGGTATCATCTTCTTATTCTTTTTATGCTTGCAGCAATATCCTGGAGCGTTCATGTTCCTGTCGTTACCATAACAACAGGTGAGCGTCTTGCAATACTTGCCAGTTATCTTCTTCTGATAACAGCGATCGGAAGGCTTACTTTCCCGCAGAAACAGATATTCCATTCCCTTTATGCACCATTGACCATAATAGCTATTCTTTCCGCAATAACAGGTCTTCTGAGTTATCTTCGGCTTCTCAGAAGGATGCTCGCGCGGTTTCTGGAGTAAACAATGCTTATCAATCTGACTCTATTGCTTTCATTGTTCTTGTCATCCGGAACTGAACTGGAGATTGCGGGTGATTTCATTGAAGCGGGATCTGCTTATTACGAAGATAACGACTTATCCGGTGAAGCACGGATACTCAGCAGGTTTCTTGAGGAATCCCTTTACTCCGGAAACAGCATGCATGCATTCGATCTGATACTGCAGCTGGAGCAGTTACCCTTTGAACCTTCCATCTTCGATTTCTGGTATGCGCGACTGAGCTGGAGCTGCGGTCTCCCGGAGTATGCATGCGAGGCACTCGATTCGATTCAGGGAAGCCCCTGGCTTGAAAGCAGAGCAAGGGGGTTTGCCGCGCAGCTCAGGGGTGATGGTCAGACAGCTGCCACGCAGTTCAGGCTTTCTATTGAACAGGCGGGATCGGCAAGACAACGCTTTTACTCTGCCCTGGATCTCAGCTTCGCTCTTATCCAGACGGGAAAATTCAAAGAAGCGGAAGATATTGCTCTCTTTCTCGCGGGAAACTTTCCCCGCGAAGGCCTGCCCCTCATAGCCCTGGCTCTGAGCCTTCAGGAGCAGGAGAGGTTCGGTGAGGCCATGTCAATACTTCAGTCACTCTACTCAGGAGATGAATTCACTTCAATTTCAAGGTGTTTTGCAGCAGCTCTCCTGGAGGATCTGGAATGAAATACATATTCGGGAAACTGCTTGGAAGAATCTTTAGAGGATTGAAAGGCACTGCAGGACTGAATAACAACGTCATCCACCTGCCCGACGATCTGCTTGATCCGGATGGATTACTTGTTTATTCGGGACCACAGGAATCGGATGTCTGGCCGGCTATATATATCATGAACACCCTTCACAGAGAATTCCCTGAAAAAAAACTTGTCGTTATCTGTAGCATAAGGGACAGGGTTCTTTTCAACATGCTGCAGTTCAGCCCCACTGTTCATTCCTACGAAGGTCATCCGAAGATACCCGATATGATCGAAGGAGATTCCATTTCACCTGGAACAATTCTGATACACCCTTATACAACCGTCCTAAGTGAAGATGAAAAGGTACTTTCCGGAACACCCTGCAGAATACGAATGGCTCCTCTCAGCCATTCATCGCCATATATTAATTTCAGAGTAAAGATCAAAGCGGAAGTCTATCCCGATATTCTTTCGCAGATGTGCAGTACCATCGGGCTTACTTACGATGCGGATTGGAAACCGCCTGTCCCGAATCGGATAGAGGAGCTGGTGGAGCATAAGATTGCCCCGGTTTCTGGAAGAATGCTGCCGTACATAGTCACTACACCATCTGCCATATCGATTCTCGAAAAGCGCAGTGCTGAAATACCACTCAGAACCGTATCGCTGTCCGGCAAAAACAGTGATTTCAATCACCTGGACAGAGAGATAAAAACAGTAATCATTGCTGATGCATCCGCCGTGCTAACCGATTCGGATGATCAATGGGGAGATGCATGCGCCCATGGTGTACCAGTCGTAGGCCTTGATAGATCCGGTAACTTCTTAAAATGGAAAGACATGGAACCTGCATCGAACGAGGACGAATTCGCTGATGCATGGATCAAACTCCTTAAAAAAGGATGGTAACACCATATCACTTCGCTATTCATGACATCTGATACTTGAGATGACACTAATCGTTAGAACACCGAACTGGCTGGGTGATCTTGTCATGTCACTTCCCGCAATTTCGATGCTTGCTGCTGAATACCCCGATATAAGTTTATGGAGCCATCCAAGGGTATCGGGGTTAATTCCCGTATTCTTCCCATCGTTTCAGGTTTATACAAAAGCATTAACGGGAGGGAAGAAATTTACCAGGCTTCTTCTTATGACAAACTCTTTCAGATCGGCATTCCAGGGATACCTGGCGCGTATACCCGAAAGGATCGGATACAGGACAGATAAGAGGGGGCTCCTTCTGACACGAGGGATAAACCCTCCTTCCGATCGTTGCCACCACCATTCTATTGATTATGAGAACCTGGCGCTTGCAGCTGGCGCTTCCGGAAAGGTCGTAGCTCTGGAGCCAGCGGTTGAACAGGAAGGTGAACCGCATATGGCATACTTCGCGGGGGCCAGGTACGGGAGCGCCAAAATGTGGCCCCGCTTCCCTGAACTGGCCAGCAGAATTTACGAAAGCACTGGACTGCCGTCTCTGTTTTACGGTTCTCCTGAGGAAGAGAGAGCTCTCAGAGATTTATCCTCAAGCGTTCCAAATTCTGAAGTCCGGACCAATCTCACACTTTCAGAGATGGCTTCCCATCTGCTCTCCGCTGAACTGACAGCAGGTAACGATTCGGGAGGAGTGCATGTTTCAGCAATACTTGGAATCCCCACAGTTACAGTGTTCGGCTCAACTTCTCCCGAATGGACAGCACCGATGGGTAAATTTACTGTTACAGTGAAAACCGAACGAAAATGCTCGCCCTGTTTCAGAAGTGAATGCCCCGACGGCATACCGGGGTGCATGAACGATATTTCCACTGATGAAGTCTTCACAGCATGCATGGAATTGATGAAAAGAGCTGAAGATTCAGATGGGTAACAGGAAATATCTTCTTATCGACTGCAACGCTCTGCTTTACAGAGGGCATTTCGCCATGATACGTTCCCCTCTAAGGGCAAAGGATGGAACCAATACCAGCGGCCTTTATTACCTCATTCGCGAATTGATCGATATGAAGGATTCACGTTTACCTTCTGTCACGATCGCAGTATTCGATCATCCATCTCCTGTTTTCCGGAAGGAATTATTTCCGGAATACAAAGCCAATCGCCCTTCGATGCCTGACGAACTTCGCACACAATCTGCATATGCGAGACAATTGATTCCTGCTCTTGGATTCCCTCTTCTGGAGAAGGAAGGATTTGAAGCCGATGATATAATCGCCTGGCTTACACAGGAGTCAGTCTCCAGAGGTGATGAAGTGGAAATCCTGTCTCCGGACAAAGACCTTCTTCAACTGGCTGCGGAGGGTGTGACTATAATCAGACCGGGCAGGAGAGACGGGCAGGAGACCCTTATCGGGAAAAACGATGTTAAAGGTGTAATGGGTGTCCGTGCTGACCAGGTCGCGGATTTTCTCGCACTTACAGGCGATTCATCTGACAATATTCCCGGCGCGAAGGGCATAGGACCAAAATCCGCACTTAAGCTGATAGAGAAATTCGATAGCATTGACGGAATTTACGAATCAATTTCCAGTGTCTTACCCGAATCTGTCCGCAGCAAGTTACAGAACAGCATGGAAATGGTGTATCTCAGCCGGAAGCTCATATCCCTCAAACCAGCACATCAGCTGGATATCTCACCAGAGGAACTTTCAATGAAGCCGCCGAACACTGAGCTCGCTTCACGGATGCTAACTTCCATGGGAATGCAGAGCATACTGGAAAGAATGGGATTGAGCCCTGCAGCTGATCTTTTCAGCACACTCGGGAACATACCTTCCACTCAATGGTGTTCAACTACAGTTATCGGGAGTATCCAGGAGCTGGAAGAACTTGATCTCAGCCACCCCGTGGAGGGTTTTCTGGCTCTTGATACCGAAACCACGTCAAAACGCCCATTCAAGGCTGACCCGGTAGGGATATCCCTGACTGCTTCCGAAACGAACGCAATCTACGTACCTCTTTCCGGGGCCGATGCTCTTTCAATCGAAGAGGTCGTGCCAGTTCTGAAGCGGCTGCTGAAAGACAGGCTGATAGTTGCCCAGAATGGAAAGTACGATATTCACATTCTTGAATCCATGGGCCTCCGAATAAACGAGCTGAGGGGCGATCCTATGATAGCGGATTATCTTCTCAGGCCTGAGATACAGTCTCATTCCCTTTCGAACCTCTCCGTAACGTGGCTCAAAAGACCAATGATAGAATATGCTGATGTACTTGGAAGCGCTGGGTCACTGGCCGATGTTGAGACGGAAAAAGTAGCGGAGTACTGCGGCTGCGATTCGGCAACTGCTCTTGAACTGAACAGGATACTGAGAAAAGAGCTCGAAAAGGATGAGAAACTCCTGAAACTGTACGATTCACTTGAACTTCCGCTGGTCAGGGTCATATCGGATATGGAAAAGCGAGGCATCGGGCTGGATACAGAATCACTTAAGAGACTTGAATCAGAATTTTCCGATACAAAACGGGAACTTGAGGAGGAAGCCACGGAAATCGCCGGTTTTAACCTTAATCTCAGCAGCCCATCGCAGGTTTCACATACACTGTTCGAAATACTCGGCCTCACTCCTGTGAAGAAAACCGGCAAGGGGAAGTTCTCATCCAGTATAGAGGTTCTGGAAAAGCTCAGGGGAAAGCACGGATTCGTTGAAACGGTTATACAGCACCGAGAGCTCTCAAAACTTCTGAACACATACATTAAAAGAATGCCAGGATACATCTGTGAGAGAGATGGACTGATACACACCAGTTTCAGTCAGACAGTCACTGCTACCGGAAGATTGAGTTCGAGCAGCCCCAACCTCCAGAACATTCCTGTAAGGACCAGCAGGGGACGTAAAGTGAGAAGATGCTTCATACCAGGAGACAAAAGCCACGTTCTCATTACAGCCGACTATTCCCAGATAGAACTTCGCATTCTGGCGCATTTCGCAGGGCCAGGCAATCTCAGACGAGCCTACGAAGAAAATATGGATATACACAGCTCCACTGCAGAGGCTTTGTTTGGTGACTCATCTCCTGAACACAGAAGGAAAGCCAAGGAAGTAAATTTCTCAATACTCTACGGTATCAGTTCATGGGGATTGAGTAACAGGCTGAATGTAAGCAGGGGGGAAGCTTCCGGGATCATAAGCAGATACCTCGCGACATATCCCGAGTTGGAATCTTTCTTTAAAAGATGCATTGACTATGCGGAAGAACACGAAGAAACAAGGACCATCCTTGGGCGGAGGCGTGAGTTCAAAGGATTCAGATCCGCAAGGGGAACCACCAGGAACGCGATGGAGCGCATGGTTATAAACACTACGGTTCAGGGATCCGCCGCTGATATCATAAAGATCGCGATGCTGAAAGTTGACAGCAGGCTTCAGGATACAGAGAATGCCGGTCTTGTTCTTCAGGTGCACGATGAACTTGTGGCAACGGCTCCGGCAAGCTCCGCAGAAGAGGTCTCAAACATTATCAGGGATGAAATGGAATCGGCGTACGAACTTGCCGTCCCGCTGATTGTCGACACCGGTATCGGCAGAAACTGGCTGGAAGCCCAGCACTGAAGCGAGCAATCAATTAATCGAAACAAGTGAGTTGCTTCTGAAATATTGATAATAGCAGTATATCTATACCGCAATACCCATTGACTATATTGCGGTATTTTATTATTGTTACTTCAGTATGGAGGAGTAATGAGAATAATCGATTTCTGCAGTTTAAGGGTTGGGCATTCATTCAGGAATAGGCTGCTGCATGTACCAGGAGGGTTAACAAAACTCATCCAACCCAGAAACATCTGTGAAGACGGCGATCTTATGTTCAGAAGCGATGAACCACTGCTTACGGACATCACTCCAAGAAATCCCCTCAGGAAAAACGAAGTGCTTGTTCTAAATAAAGGGCGATTCGCTGCAGCAGTTTTCAAAGAACCTGAAGGTGAATGCTGGGCCACTTCCTCATCAGTCATTATTCTCACACTAAGAAATGAGAAAGTACTGCCTGAATACCTTGCCCTTTTCATTAATTCACCAAAAGGCCAGAGAAAGCTTGAACGACTGCAGGAAATGAGCTCAGTACCCTTCGTAACCCGCCGTAATCTTGAGATCCTCTCTATTCCCATTCCGAACATAGAGAAACAGCACGAACTGGTTGTCCTTAACCATGCGATCCGGGAGTACAGAAGAAATGTTTTGGAAAAAACCGAAATACTAAAAAAGCTATTGAACAGTGAATTGGAGTGAACAGAGGATGACACTGAAAAAAGAATACAAACAGGAAGAACTGAATAGAATTCTCTGGAACGCCGCCGACTCTTCAAGGATGAATGTGGACGCCAGCATTTACAAGGATTACGTGCTGATGTTTCTATTCTACAAATACATGAGCGATCTTCATCACCTTGAACTAGAAAAACTCAATCAGCGATACGGAAACGATAAAGACAGGATCAAACTCCGCCTGAGAGATACAAGGTTCAAAATTCCAGAGGGCGCGAGCTTTCACGATCTTTTCAAGAAGAAAGATGAAGACAACATTGGAGAACTGATAAATATGGCCCTTCATAAAATAGAGGATGCGAACGGTGAACGGCTTGAGGGGCTTTTCTCCATAGATTTCAATTCAGATGCTGTTCTCGGTAGAACCGACCAGCGCAACAAAATGCTCCGCCATCTTTTCGATGACTTCGCGAAGATAGACCTCACTACAGTAGATGAAGACATAATCGGCAGCTCATACATGTACATGATAGAGCGATTCGGCTCCGATGCTGGCAAAAAGGCTGGTGAGTTCTTTACAGTCAAATCGGTCGCATCACTTCTCGCGAAACTTGCCGATCCGCAACCGGGATGGCGCATCTGCGATCCGGCCTGCGGTTCAGGGGGGCTTCTCCTCCTCGCAGGAGAGGAAGTGGAGAAGAAAGAAGAGATGAAAACAGGAGAAGTAAAAAAGAACTATTCCCTCTATGGTCAGGAAAGCATCGGATCAACCTACAACCTTGCGCGAATGAACATGTACCTCCACCACCAGGATGGTGCCAGACTCGAATGGGGTGATACGCTTAACAACCCTCTGCTTAAAGAAGCCGACTCACTGATGAAGTTCGATCTGGTAATAGCCAATCCGCCATTCTCACTGAAGAAGTGGGCAGGTGAAACAATAGAGCATGACCCTTATAACAGATTTCACCGGGGGATACCGCCCAAAACCAAGGGTGATTA
>JAUWMQ010000116.1 GCA_030613065.1 Candidatus Aegiribacteria sp.
ATTTCACGCCACCGGCAGCGCAGTGCGCAATTCTGCTGGATCAGACTCAGGCTTTGCAGCAGCTGACGACCGCTATGGTCAGTTCATCCTCCAGCGGTTCCTCTGAACAGAATTCCCGCAGGTCCTCAAGTATTCCAAGTACAGTTTCCCCTGCTGATTTTCCTCTCTGTTTCGACAGAACGTCGGAAAGCCTCTGCCTGCCGTAGAAGTTCCCTGCAGGATTCTTTGCTTCAAGAATTCCGTCGGAGAAGAAACAGAGCATATCACCACGTTCAAAGGGGATTGAATTTTCATAGTACTCTCTCAGACCATCGATACCGATCACCAGCTGTGTATCGAAAAGGGAATCCACCTGACCGTTCTTCCTGACCACCATGGGAGGTTCGTGACCCGCTGTTGTGTACTTAATGCTGTTCTTCTCAGTATCTATATAAGCTGAGAAGAGGGTCAGAAAAATTCCCCTGCCTTCGAATTCACTGCTGAATTCTCTGTTCAGATGACTCACGGCCCTTGACGGAGACAGGATTTCCTTCTCCGCATCAGATGAGAGTGTATTATCAAG
Organism: Candidatus Aegiribacteria sp.; assembly: GCA_030613065.1. Taxonomy (GTDB): domain Bacteria; phylum Fermentibacterota; class Fermentibacteria; order Fermentibacterales; family JCC-6; genus Aegiribacteria. The sequence continues at coordinate 563 of JAUWMQ010000116.1, forward strand.
GTACTCCCCGAGTACTGAAGCTGCCATTGAGTTGATCTTCGTGGTTTCTATGCTATGACCCATGACATCGTAAAGTGTGACGAACATTCCTGTGTCGCCTTTACCGCGTTCTCGTATCACTCTTGCAAGGATATTATCTCCCCCGACAAGTCTGGCCGGGAAAGATACCGCTTTGATATCGAGGTTTTCCGCCGCTGCCAGGGGAACGAATTCAGGGTTCTCAGGAATGCTGTAGGATATGGATCCTGCGTTTTTACCCTCGTGACCCTTCCCGCCCCACCCCTTCTGAACCGCTGTGTACTCGTTGAGCAGCAGTTTTCTGTGGACCCTTTCCTCCTCGGCAAGCTGGGTGAGAAGACCTCTCACTCCATCGGGAAGGGAAGTGTCCTTACCTGCTTTGAAGTAATAATTGAAGGATAGCGTCTCCCTGAGTATGGCTTTCGAAAGCACCTCAAGGACCAGCTCAAGTTCACTCTTACCCATATTCAGTTCTCATCCTTTAAGCAGAAGGTTATCAGGTTCGTTCCAGAAGTTTTAAACACTCTTTCTGGCACATTTTCTCTATGGAAAGAAGGTTCCGAAAGGCACTGTTGAAATCCCCCTCAGATACCGTGAAAAGCCCATGCCCCCAGACTATTACGCCCCGATTATTCTTCATTGAAGGTGGAAGAGTATTGCACAGGCCATATGGACCGGTGCCGACTTCACCCGGAACGATGGGAACATCACCTATGAAGCGCTTCTCGGGGCAGCGTATGTGACAGGACCCTCTTGCAGCGCAGTTCTCCTGGCGACAGTTCATTGACATTATTACAGAGAACTTCGGATGACCGTGAAGAATGGCATCCATACCTGTCAGCCGAAGAATACCCATGTGAGCGGAAAACTCACTGGAAGCCGTGATACTTGTGCATGCCGACCCATCCATGGGACACGGATCGATGCAGCCTTCCAGCTCATCCAGAGAAGAGGTTGTCTGAGTGATGAAAAGGGTTTCACCCCATCTCAGAGAGACGTTTCCGAAGAAGGAGTCAACAAGCCTGTGCTTCACTGTCTGCCTGCCGGCTTGCGCAACTGCCCTGTAAACATCTTCCCTGCTCTTGAAAGGTCCGGACATAAGTTCGGGAGGTTTATCCGGATACTTATCAATATGTTTCAGAGCCTTCTTTAAGACCCGATCCTGTTCCGGCGAAACTTCACCTCTTCTGCTGTCCCGAAGATAATCTGAAAAGAATTTCACGAAGCAGGCGAAACAGACTGAACTGTAAAATATGAATGCCTGCTCCGGGCTCACTGTACCCCACGTGACTATTCCCTTTCCCTTGATGATTACACTCTTTCGTTTCCTGAGTTTCTCAATAATCGTGTCGGAAGTGAAATCTCGAACTACAGGAAGATCATGCATGAAAGTACGTGTTTCCGAATCTTCAGGTCGAATGCAACTCACTTCTCCTGAAGCCAGAAAATCAATTATTGAGCGATACGGTTCCGCTGGAAGAGAAAAAAGCAGGGAATTTATACTCAACCCGCTGAATACTTTTTCCAGAACAGGGATAGCTGGATCTTCCCTGTTCCATTCCAGGTCGGCATCAAGACCGCCAAGAAGAGGGTTCCCTGCTTCTGCAAGCCCCGCGGAAACCAGTTTTGCTGAGTATTTCTCAAGAAGCTTTTTCACAGCAGCCCCTCAAGACCGAGCTCCAGAACTTTACTCCGCAGCGGACACCCTTCCTGATCCAGTCCGCGGACCCTGTAATACCTGTACCTTGCCTCCAGGAACTCCTGTCTGTTGATGGGGGGAATCTCGATTCCATCGCCGGAACTTCCCGCTTCAGAGAAGAATCTGGGCGGTAGATCGTCATCCTCCGAAGTGAAACCACACTTTGCGTTCATCATCCTGTCTCTGAAATAGATCCTTTCTCCGGCTGCCAGAAGATCCTGAGCTGATGTTTCAGTGCCGGTTACGGCAGAGTAAGCTGACGCGTACTCCTCAAGAGAACAGCCGAAGAAGAAGAATTTGCACGCTGTGAGTGAATCGATAACAGCGTTCATATCTTCCGCTATTTTCACTATCCTGGCTTTGCCCGCAAAAGAGAACCTGTCTGTGGCAACAGGTTTCCTCAGTATCTCGTGGCTTATGGGATAAGCGCGCAGATGGCATGCTCCCCTGGTTGATGTGACGTAGCCAAGCGACATGCCATAAGCTCCTCTTGGATCATATCCCGGCAGTTCCATCCCCTTCACTGACATTGAAAGTTCAGGGCAGCCTTCCGACTCAGCAAATAAGTATGATCCCTGCCCGAGTTTCTTTCCTTCCCCTTGTCCGAAAGCGATATCAAGCAAAAGTCCGGTTATTCTATCAGGAGTGAGTCTCTCACCTCTTATCTCTGAAAAGCACGCGAGAGTCGCGCCTGCGGAAATAGTGTCCATCCCGGCATCGTTGCATATCGTATTCGCTGCGGCAACTGCCTTGATATCATCATTCTCGATCAAAGCGCTGAAATGCGCCATGGTCTCGAACTCCGGAAGATGAATTCCATCCTCTCCGATTCTTTTACAGAGGATATGACATGCTTTGCAGCCATATCTTTCCGGTTTGTACGCATTGGAGAATGCATGTGAGTTCATGGCTGAAGCCGGTCCGAAGAAGGTTCTTCTGAAATTAGCCGTAGGCATCATTCTCCTGCAGCTTATCAGATCGTAGCAGGCCGCAGTGCCGCAGTTCTGCAATCCATGCTCCCCCGTTAAAGCAGGAGTGGCGGCTACGAGTCTCCTGATATCCTCACTTGCTATGCGGAGCTTCTCCTTATCATGGACGGGAACAGTGCCGGTTCCGCGGACCGTAATGTACTTCAAGTTCTTGGAGGCGCTGACAAGACCGAGTCCTCCTCTGCCGGCGGCAAATGTGCCATCAACCATGATTGATGAGAAAAGGACTCCATGCTCAGCAGCAGGACCTGTACAAGCGACGGCACCTTTCTCCTTCAGCCTTCCGTACAGTTCATCTGTACCAGCGCCTGAAAGCGAACCCGCATCTTCAACAGAAACACTCCCGTCAGATATCTCGATACCGCAGAGCCTCTGACTCTTCCCTGAAATGACAATGCCGTCTATACCCGCTTTTCTCATGTGCCATCCAAAACTTCCGCCGACAGAGCAGTCTCCGATGGCTCCGGTAAGAGGGGATTTTGACATAACACAGATTCGGCCGGAAGCGGGCGCCAGGGTTCCCGTCAGTGGTCCGGTCATAAAGACAAGAGGCATCTCCGGGGCATTCCAGGAACGGGTCATCTCCGGAAACAGGTAATATCCTGCCAGGCCCTTACCACCGATCCAGAACCGGCAGATATCAGGATCAAGCCTCTCAAACCGGTATTGCCCGGACGAAAGGTCAATCAGGAGTATCCTGCCCCACCTGCCTGTCATAGCACTGTTCTACCTTTCAAGAGAGTATTCTGTCGACAGAATCGACAGCACAGGAGTCGATGCTTCCACGAAAGTCCGACCCTCAAGCTCCCGCTGCAGGAGACCTTAAAAAACCTTGACTGCTATTGAGAATCTGCAAAACGGAGTGCTATTCTGTTTCTGGAATCTTTGTCCATATCATTGCCGTAGAATCTCAAAAACAATTCTTTTCTAAGGTCTATGTAAGGAATATCAAGATTATCTACAGAGGATAATATCAATATTTCGGGTCATCCTCGGGAAAGCATAGTAGTTCATGGCAACTGATCCTGTAATCATGTCAAATACAGCGGGAACAACCAGTCTCTTGTTCTTCTCCAGCCGATGAATCACAAAAGCGAAGCGTCCAGCAGGAATTTCAGAGACTCCTTAGGATGAGAGCAACTCCGGTCTGAGCAGCTCGTCCGAGGCACAGCCGGGCATATCACACAGGAACTTGCAAGAATTCACAGGCTCTCCGTTGCGATGTCTTCAGGAATCCTGGCGATGGAGAAAAGCATCCCCTACCGATATGGCGTATAATACGAAGTGGATTTCGACGGTTCGGGCTTCCTTATTCTTTCGAAAAGAGCATATATGAATTTGATCGATATGCATGTGCACACTTCTGACTCACCGGACGCTGATATACACGCCTGGCGGCTTGTGCAGAAGGGTATTGAGAACAACCTCGGGGCAATCGGTTTCGTTGCCCATCTTGATCTGAACCCCGAAGATTTCTGCTACGGGAGCTTCAACGCTGAAGGTTACAATGAGTCAATAACCCTCGCCAGGAATGAAGCAGAAGGACGAATATCCGTATCGAATGGACTGGAGGTCGGAGAACCTCATATGTATGAAGAACAGGTGAAGAAACTTGTTGATTATTCAAATTATGATTTTATAACCGGAGCTCTCCATTCCCTGGAAGGAATCGGCATGGTTCTGGGCAAAGAAGTCTTTGCTGATGGTGACCCCTTTGATATTGTAGAGCAGTACTACGCTGATACCCTTCGGATGGTTGAGATTTCTGATATCGACATTCTTGCTCACATGGGTCTTTTCAGAAGAGGGTTGGCACTGGCAGGCCTGAGCTCTGATTTTAACGAATTGCTCCTCTGGCCGGATACTGTTGAAAGAATTCTGAGAGTTATCATTGAAAGAAACATAGCACTTGAGCTTAATACTTCAGGCCTCCGCAGAAAAGAGAAAATCACTTATCCGATTCCCGGGATTCTTGAACGATTCAGAGAGCTTGGCGGAACTCTAGTAACGATCGGTTCAGATACACATAGAGAACCATATATTTTCTATGGTCTTCAGGAGGGGAGAGAACTCCTTGCCGCTAACGGATTCAGTGGGAGCTTCTTCTACAGGAACAGAAAACCGGAGAGAATCCTGCGTTAATAAACCTGAACCCATGAGTAAGAATCAGATCAATTGAAAATTCGCAGTTCAGGCTTCTTCAGATTTGCCTTTTGTCAGTATTGATGTTCATACCCCGTGTAAATGATGCTGAGGCTTTACGAGACCCCCTCCCGCACATGAGTTGCTTCTCAATGTCGGTGAGCAGAACTTATCTGTCAGGATAGAATTCATCCTGCTGATGAATACATCAGGCATTCGTGCCCCTTATAGCCTGTTGAGCTATAGCATACACATTTTCCAGATCACAGTATCAGCATACCTGATTACACTCATTTGATCCGGTGTTTACGGTGTTAGATTATCAGTTATTTCCCAGCTTGACCCTCATTCGAATAAGATCTCTTATTGCTCTTGGAATTCTTTTGTACAGAGGAAGAGGTGTTTTTCTGATTTCCTCGAGCTTGATGGGAAGTTCCTTAATAGTAAGGCCCATGCGCTGCGCCCTGATTATCAATTCTGAAGGGTAAATATCCGGCTCATTCCCGCAAAGGGGAAAGATCTTAACAAAAGAGGAACGCTTCATGATTTTGGGGCCGTGGGTATCCGTTCCCCTGAATCCCAGAAGCCGTCTGAGAAGGGAGGTCAGTACCCGAGTGGCAGCTCTTCTGAGAAAAGGGCGTCTGTCGTTTTTGTCGACCAGAACCTTGGAGCCCTGAACCATATCCGTTCCGCCACCAATCATTATACTAAGACCTGCAAGCCAGAATTCCTTATCCAGAACATCAAGATCATCCAACATGATGATGTGAGCAGTGGCATTCTCGAGCCCGCACTTGACAGCATTACCGTAACTGGGTTCAGGAAGAGAAATAACTCTCAGGTTCATGTATCGTTCCTTCAAGCAGTCCAGAATGGAACCGGTAGCATCGGTTGACCCGTTTTCAACAACGGTTACAGTAAAGCCCTCCGGTAGCTGTTTCAGCACTGGTTCAAGCTGACTCTCCAGAATGGTTTCTTCATTGTACACTGGTATTATCAGGTCAATTGTCCCGCATTTCTCAACCATCTGATTCAGTTTACTCAGCATTCTTTGCCTTTCGGAGTGATATTCGAGCTGCTACAAGACTTAGCTCGAACAAAATATACAAGGGACATGCAAGCATGACCTGTGTGAGTTGATCAGGGGTTGTAAGAATGGCAGCCATTATAAGAAGGTCTACAACCACATGTCTGCGATACTTTACCAATATCAGGGACTCTATAATCTCTGTATTTGTCAGAAACAACACAGCAAGAGGAAGCTGAAATACCCCATCGAAGATCAACAGAAATGAGCCGATGAACCCAATATAAGAGGAAACACTTCATGAACCATGTATGTTTCCAGTCTCGAAACTCTGAAAAAGCAGATCGGTTCCGGGTGTTGCCGGGAGAGAGATATCATTATGGCATTGATCTGAAAAGTATCAGCCTGCTGCGTATTTGCCTGAACGCGATAATATACTTATTGTCTTATTCATACTGAAAAAGATTTAGAGTTCCCATGAGTATTATTACCATTCTGATTGCCGGTATTTTATCCATTTCCGGAATATGGAGCCAGATGGACATGCACGATGGAAACTGGGATGAGCTGGCTCCTCTTCTCGCCGCTAACGATTACGATGCTGCCTGTGCGATGAGGTTATAGAAAGACTTTTAAGGATCTATGAGAGTGATTCAGGCGATTGATCCACTGATATATGAGGAAACATGATTACATTTATTGCTTCTTTGATTCTCGCTTCCGCACCGATTCCTTCAGGCCCGGCAGCTCTGAGTATGGAGGAGACTGCAGTATCTCCTCTTGAAATTCTTCCCGCCTCCTTTGAAGTTGTGTCATCCCTCAGAGGCAGTGAAGGAGAAAAAGTTCTCATAGTTGTTGCCGATTACCTTGCGGATCCCCTGGCAGCTCCTCTCGCGCAGTTCGTGAGCGATATCGCGTCGGAGGGATGGACAGTAGAAATGCATGTCATGAGCGGCGGTACCGCTGAAAGCATTAAATTACTTTTTCAGAATACCCTCAACCTTGACGGTGCTGTCCTTGTAGGATTTCTCCCCTGCGCCTGGTACGAGGAGGATTACTGGGCACCCGAGGAGTTTCCGTGTGAGCTGTTCCTTATGGATCTTGATGGCACCTGGACGGACTCGGATCTGGACGGGCTTTACGACAGTCATAGCGGTGACGTTGCACCTGAGATCTGGATTGGCAGGATAGATGCCCATACCGCCTACGGCCCAGAGCTGCTTCTCCTCGCAGGTTACTTTGCAAGGAACCATATATACAGAACCGGGTCGCTGGGATTGAACCCGCAGGCCCTGGCATTCAACGATGATGACTGGAGCAACTATACGGATTGCGGTCTTAACGATATATACGGCTCATCAAGTGTTACGGTCATCAATTCCTACAATCAGACAACTGCGGAAAATTATCTTCTCAACCTTGATCAGGGCTACGAATTCGTACATCTGATGGCCCATTCATGCCCCTGGGGACATACTTTCAAACAGTCCGGGGGAATGGCAGGCACAGTGATGGCGCCGGAGATCGCTCAGGTGAATCCACGCACTGCGTTCCTGCAGCTGTTCAGCTGTTCCAACGCAAGGTGGGTGGAAGAGGGATGTCTGGGAAACTGGTACCTCTTCGGCACCGATTACGGGTTGCTTGTCACAGGCGCGGCAAAGACAGGTTCAATGCTGGATTTTGAGGAATATTACGGCCCTCTGGCTGCCGGGCTTACTTTTGGTGAAGCTTTCAGGGAGTGGTGGGATTACGAGGCACTTGGAGGATTCTCAGGTTATGAGAGGGCATGGTTTTATGGGAATGCGCTGCTTGGAGACCCTACCCTGAAACCCCTGGCCGGCGGTGGGATGGAGGTTGGAAATCATTCAGCAACGACACAGAGATTCTCCGAATACGAACAGGTTTCTACCAGCGGATTTTCAGACTGTTTCCCAGCCGCAGCGTCCAGCAACGGTGTGCCACGGTATACAGTGGCAGCATGGCTCACGGGGGAGAACGGAAGGCTGGACATTGCCGCCCGGCTTTACGAAGAGGGATCAGGCTGGGGTCCGGTTATTTACGTAGATGCGGATGAATACTGGGATGTGGGTGTCTCCGCATGCTACCACGATACATCCCCATGGATTGTATGGAGTGATTTCGAATATTCAACCTTCAGTTACAGGATAAAGACCGCTCACGGAGTCAATTTCTCACAGGTCGAGGTGCAGGTCGATCAGGAGGGTTACCAGATAAGTCCCCGCCTTGCCTCCACAGGCAGCCGGCTCTGGCTGGCCTGGCTGGACTGGGATGCGACCGGCGGCGCGGTGATGCTGAAGAGTCTTGATGGTGTTTTTCCTGCAACTCAGATAAGTTCCATTGGAGTCTGGTGCCAGAATCCTGAACTTATCGTGGATGATTCGGGAGCTGTTCATCTGGTGTGGGAGGAGCGGTCTACATCCGGGAGCAGCGTAATGTGGTGCTCCGGCGATTCATCGGGTTTCAGCTCTCCCGTCGAAGTATCCTCAGGTGAATTATGTCATTCCCCCAGTCTCGATACCGACTGGTCAACCTCCGGAACCTGCCTGTTGTGGGTGGACGAGGGAGCTGACGCTTCGATCAGACTCAGAGTCTGGGAAGGAACCGGATGGGGGACTGAAGAAACTCTTCATACAACCACCGAACGCATATCGGGAGCTTTCCTGAGCAGCCTGCCCGAGCCTCTGGGAACAGGTGTCATCTGGCAGGAGGGATGCGGAGCCTCTGCTAGAATAATGAGCTATCCTCTGGGAGGTACTGAACCACTGGAACTTTTCCCTTTCGCAGGCCCTGCCTGGTCTCCCGTTTCGACTCCGCATGAAGTGTTCTGGGCCGGTAACGAAGGTGACGGGTGGGAAATATATGTTCAAAATCTCTCCGGCCTTGGTGTCGGCGGTCAGGAGCCTTCAGGACTGATACCACTACCGCGCATCCTGGAGAATCCCGTCAGGGGAAGCATGGGTATCTCACTGCGGGAGAACGGCTCCACATTCGAGTCTGACATCCATATCTTT
>JAUWMQ010000067.1 GCA_030613065.1 Candidatus Aegiribacteria sp.
ATACTATGTATTTGGCACACATCCAGCGCATTTTCAGGCGTATAGTCATTTATATACATAGACAGTGCCTATAAAAAAACACAGCAACAGACTCCACATCTTGCAGTTACAGAGAGGACAACTGGATTTTGCGGTAATAGGAATATTTGCACTTATCTGAAAATATCAAGGACATCTCTTCAAGAAGCTGTTGCTAAGATAGGTGATGAAGCTGCGCTTTTATTTCTTTCTGTCCTGGTAGTAATTGTGATACTTGTAGGTGTAGTAACTGTATGAAGTGTAGGTGTTCATAGGATCGAATCCATTAAGAACGGCACCTGCACAATGGCCTGAACCTCTCTTAAGTTTCTCCCATGACGACTTGAGAACCTTCCGATCGATCTTCTTAACACCCACGATCATAAGTGTGGCATCAATTTCTGAACTCATCAGAATCGGATCGGTAACGACTGCAACCGGAGGGCTGTCGAAGATAATAAAATCGTAGTTTTCTTTCAGCATTACATGGAGATTCCTGAATTTTCTGCTACCAAGTAATTCTGACGGATTATGCGGTATATGCCCGCTTGTGAGCACCGACAGATTCTCTATCTCCGTGCTTCTGACAGCTTCTTCCAGCGGTGTAATACCGGTTATCACTTCGGAAAAACCGGGCTGCTGCGCAAGGTTGAAAATCTTATGCATTACCGGGCGTCTCAGGTCAGTATCCACAACAAGAACTCTGGATCCGGCCTGAGCAACTGCTACGGCAAGGTTTGCGGCTGTAGTTGATTTGCCCTCCCTGGGGCCGGAGCTGGTAATCAGAAGCGAGTGTATCCCCTTTTCAACGGCGCTGAAACGAAGGCTTGTTCTGAGGTCTCTGTACGCCTCACTGGCAGCTTGCCGGGGAGCTGTTATCATTATCAATCCCTGTCTGTCCCCCCGAATCATGGTATTGGACCTGGGAACCTTAGGTATTACGCCGATAACGGGAATGCTCAGATTCTCGATACCCTCGGGATTCTTTATGGAAGAATCAAGTTGTTCCTTCAGGAATATGAACCCTATTCCGGCGCCAAGTCCCGCGAATATCCCCAGGATAAGATTACGTTTTCGGTTGGGCTTGATCATACCCCCCGGAAGGGCAGTATCGACGATTGTTACGTTACCGATCTGACCTGCCTCGGCAATTCTTACTTCTTCGAACTTTGTTCTGAGCATAAGGTAAATATTTTCACTCACGTTCCAGTTTCGTTCAAGCCTGGCAAGTCTCAGTTCCAGTTCAGGAAGAACCAATATGCTGTCCTCAAGGTCACGGATAATGCTTCTCAGAACAGACTCCCTGATTCTCTCAGCCCTCAGCTGCGATTCAACAGTAACAAGTTGTGATACTATTCCCTGAAGAGACTGGGCAGGGTCCCGGGGATACTGACTGTAAGCGGCTTCACCAAGCGCCTGGGTAAGGGCTTCCCTTCTGACGGAGATCTGATCGTTCAGATCGAGAATAACATCATCCTCCTCACTGCCGCCTCTGACCATCAGTGAGGCTCTGGAGGATTCCAGTGTTGCTATATCGCTTTCAAGCTGTGCGATGAATACAGTATTCAAACTGGTAATATCCGCAGCGAAACCGGCACGCCCTATCTCAAGCTGGTCTGAGTAATAAACCTTCTGCGCCTGAAGTGCTCCCTGTTCAGTCCTTGATGTAGCAGCTGAGGTTTCAAATGTAGAGAGATTTCTTACGATCTGAGCTGTCTCGGTGCTCAGGTTCAGTATTCCATGTTCCTCTTTGAACAGGGTCAGTGAATCCTCAGACTCAGCAAGCTCAATCTCCATGATAACAAGCTGCTCTGCAAGGAATTCCTTTACCAGTGTGTTCTCTCCCCGGGCATCAGCAAGATTTCTTCTGTAGTATGTCTGAACCACAAGATTAGCCATTGTAGCCGCAGCGACTGGAGAATAACCGATTGCTGAAAGAACGAAGAAATCGGTATCCTTCATAAGGCTGACGGCAATACTGCCTCTTACCATTCCGACAAGTGAACCTCTGAGATTGTTCTGCGGTACCCCAAGACCGCTGTAGAGAATCGTCAGCAGACTGTCAGAGTTAGGCGACCTCAGAATCGAATCGGCTATCGACTCGGCCATGTTTCTGCTGTGTATTATCTGTATCTGGTTGTTCCGCATGGGATCCATCTCGAACCAGAACACATTTGACATATTGAGTGTCTGGGTCATGTTGCTGCTGACATCGAAAATGAAAGTGGCCGACGACCTGTACACAGGCCTTATTCTTGAGGTCATCCAGATACTTGCGGATATGGAAACTATCAGGAATCCGAGAATGATCCATTTGTTATGATAAAGAAGCCACAGGTACTCCGAGATATTTATAGATTCTCGCTCTTCCTGGAAAATATTGTCATTCATCGTTCACTCATTATCCATATCAGGTTCACCGCTATAATGATCTTGTATGAAAAATCAATAGCTGTTTTCCACCACTCGAAACTGTTTGTTGATATGTGTATTGTTGCGCCCGGTAGAAGATCGGGAACCGGATCGCCGTCAGCGTCCAGGAAGCGGTCGAGGTTGTATTTTATTTCGCTGTCCTCGTAAACTATTCTGACATCGCTGAGTTTCGCCTGCGTCGTAGGTCCTCCCGCTGCGGATATACCCGCGATCAGATCGGCGTCGATGGGAACGAGGTAAGTGCCTGGACTTCTCACTTCTCCCCACACGTGAATACTCATGAGGACTTCATCAGTCTCCACACCGGGGACGGTATATCCCTCAAGCCCTGAGGCATACAGAACGAAAACAGATATAATCACAAGTACGGCGGAAACTCTCATGATTTTACTACTTTCTCCTCACTCCCTGCAAGTCCCGAGCACGCATTTCTAGTATCAATAATAAGTGATGAATTGTCGACTATCCACTGATAGTCGTAACAGGAGTGATTGGTAATCACTACAACACAATCATACCCGCTTAGAACATCCTCCGTTAGCTTCACTGAAACAGGTCTGCGATGAGTCTGCCTGGTTTCTCCGATACTCCCAACGTACGGATCGTTGTAATCAACATCCGCACCAAGCTCCAGAAGCTCGTCCATAACCATTAGAGCAGGAGTTTCCCGTATGTCGTCTATATCAGGTTTGTAAGCCATTCCAAGAATAAGTATCCTGCTGCCATTAACGCTTTTCTGCCTGTCGTTGAGAGCTCTGGTGATAGTTGATACAACGAAGGCCGGCATCGCGGTATTGATCTCCCCTGCAAGCTCTATGAAGCGTGTCGGCATGCCGAACTGATGCGCTTTCCAGGTAAGGTAGAACGGATCAATAGGAATACAGTGCCCGCCAAGCCCCGGCCCGGGGAAGAATGGTGTGAATCCGAAAGGTTTCGTTGATGCAGCCCTGATAACTTCCCATATATCAACACCCATCCTTGAAGCAAGCATTTTCAGCTCGTTTACAAGGGCAATATTGACAGCCCTGTAAGTATTTTCGGTTATCTTCGCCATCTCAGCAACCTCGGGAGAACTTACCGTTACAACATCATCAACCGCGAATGAGTAAACCAGCTTCGCAGCCTCTGATCCTTCGGGAGTCAATGCGCCGACGAGTTTAGGTATTGTCCTGGTGGTGAATATCTTGTTGCCCGGATCTTCCCTTTCGGGAGAGAACGCAACGAAGAAATCCTCTCCGGCTTTAAGACCGCTTTCCTCCAGTATCGGTACAAGCTCTTCCCGTGTAGTGCCGGGGTAGGTTGTTGATTCAAGTACAACCAATTGGCCGGGCTGGAGATACTTCAAAACTTCTCTGCCGGTACTGATCACGTAACTTAGATCAGGTTCTCTGGATTTACCCAGAGGAGTGGGAACGCAGATAATAACTGCATCCGAATCCTTCATTTTCGAGAAATCGGTTGTGCACTCGATCAGACCTGTCTTCACGGCAGCTGCGACCCGATCAGATGGAATAGTCTTCAGGTAACTCCTGCCCTCTCCTATTAATCGGGGTTTTTCCGGATCAATATCAATACCGGTAACCATGCACCCGCCCTGAACGAATTCCAGAGCCAGCGGAAGCCCGACATAGCCAAGGCCGATGATCGCTACCGATGGATGCTCAGAGCCATTCAATCTGTCAACGAATTTCATACATTTCTCCCGACCCCGAAGTAAGTGAAACCGAGTTTTCTCAGCTTGACAGGGTTGAATACGTTTCTACCATCGAAGATGACAGGTTTTCTCATTATCTCAGCCATTCTTGGAAAATCAGGCTCTCTGAACTCCGTCCACTCCGTCACAAGAACCATGGCATCTGCTCCTATTACCGCATCGTAAACGGATGATGCGTACCTTACCGAATCGCCGAGCACATCTGACGCGTTATCCATAGCCTGGGGATCATACACTGCGATTGCCGCTCCCCTCTCCAGCAGTCCTTCAATAACAGTAAGAGCCGGAGCCTCCCTGATATCGTCCGTATTCGGTTTGAATGAGATTCCCCATATCCCGATCGTGAGGCCGGTCAGATCATCTCCGAAAAAGTCGGTGACCTTCCTGACAAGAAGCTTCTTCTGATCACGGTTTACGTCAGTTACGGCTTTGAGTACTCTCAGCTCGACACCATTTTCAATTGCTGTTTTCTGCAGCGCCCTGATATCCTTAGGGAAGCAGGAACCGCCGAATCCGGCCCCGGGGAACAGAAAACTGGAGCCTATCCTTCTGTCGCTACCGATCCCGACTCTTATATCATGGATGTCGGCACCTACTGAATCGCACATATTGGCAATTTCGTTCATAAAGGAGATCCTGGTAGCAAGCAGGCTGTTAGCGACGTATTTCGTCATTTCGGCACTTCTGTTGCTCATGATAAAAACCGGATTGTTGGTCCTGACAAAGGGAGAGTAAAGCTCCTTCATTGTTTCCGCGACTTCATCGGAATCGGTCCCGATCACCACCCGGTCAGGTTTCATGAAATCATCAATCGCTGAGCCCTCCTTAAGGAATTCAGGATTGCTCACTACATGTACCTGATGTTCGGTCCCTTTCCTTATCCGCTCTCTGACAATGTCTGCCGTGCCGACAGGTACGGTACTCTTATTCACCACTATTCTGGATCCATCCATGTGTCTGGCGACATCAGAAGCAACTGCAAGCACATGTTGCAGATCAGCCGAACCATCCTCACCCGGAGGTGTACCAACAGCTACAAAAATGATGGAGCTTTTCTTCACAGCCATACCGATATCGGTTGTAAAAGTAAGACGATTCTCCCCTGTGTTGCGCTCTATCATGGGTTTAAGGCCTGGCTCATATATGGGTATGATACCTTTGTTAAGGTTGTCTATCTTCTCTCTATTGTTATCTACACATATGACATCGTTACCCATCTCCGAAAGACAGGTTGCTGCGACAAGCCCGACGTAACCGCTTCCAACAACTGCAATATGCATCTTTCCTCCAGTAAGTATAGTTCTTATCAGGGACTGAGAAGCATACGAAAAATAGTACACACTGTAAACTATATTTCTTTACAGAATCTTCTATCGCCTTTTCTGTTCGTAAGACCCCGGCTGTCAAAGAATTCTGCCCATCTCAGTGCGACTTTTCTTGAAACGCCAAGGAAATCCCTCAATTCTCCAAGAGTAAAACCGCTTTCTCCGAATCTTTCTATCAGCTTCCTGATCAAAGTTCCAGCCCGTTCAGATGTAACCAGCACACCATCAGCCTGTTCATGAAGCAATCCACGCTCGATAAGAGCCCTCACAAGCGCGGAATCCTGAAAATCCACAACGCTGACGCCCATATTCTCACCCGTTTCAACCCTGGAGATTATGGCTTCTACAACCTCCGAGTACCCGGACGGAATTTCCCTGTGATGACCGGAAAGGGCAAGCCATTCCTCTCTTCTCTCGAGTTCGCAGGATTCCATCAGCCTGTTTACCGCTGCCTTTACAAACCACTGAGGATATTCCTTAAGGATTCTGGATGGTTCCGTAAGCTGCAGTCCGGGGCTGACGGGATTCGATTCATGGTGTCCTGCAAAACTTGAGACGAGTCTTTCACAGGCTTTATCAAAATGGTTTTTTCCTACCGCACGGTGGGCTGAACCATCAATAATAAGTTCGACTTTGCCTTTTTTTTCCATTTCCTGCAGTGCATTCAGTATATCATCGACGGCAAGGGAAGTGCTTTTTTCCGCACTTTTAAGTGTAACACCATTGATCCCGGCATCATCAAGCAACTCATCAAGAATGCTCTCAATATCACCTGATTCCAGTGCCATTAAATGAGATGTTCTTTCCGGTGCGTACTTTTTCCTTACTTTGCGCGTACCGGCTTCAAGAATAGTGCCGCCCCCGATGGTGATAACAGGAGAGTAATTCCTGACGACAAACCTGTCACCCGGAAGGACAACAACAGGTGATTCAAGCTGAAAATGTACGTATCCCGCTGTTCCGGGACTTATCACCTCGGTCTCAACAGGAACCGCGCGGGCCATAACCTCCGCGGTTCCGGTATGCAGCCTTACCCTCTGATGCTTTTTAAGAGGTTTTGCAGTTTTCAGAAGAGTCAGGCTGGTATCAAGACTCCCCTTAACCTGGAGATATCCGGGTTCCGCAATACATGATCCCCTCTGAACGTCATCCTTGTGAAGACCAACAAGGTTCAGGGCGATCCTGTCACCCGCTACTCCCGTCTTTACATCACCGCTCGTGTTCACCCTCATGGAGCGTACTCGATATTTTTTTCCACCTGGCTGAAGTTCAAGTTCATCCCCGGTAGAGACTATTCCGGATATTGCTGTACCGGCAATAATCGTTCCAAAGCCTTCAAGGACAAATACTCTGTCAATGTCCAGTCTGAACCTGTCTCCTGTCTGCCTCTGACCGGTTTCTTCCGCAAGACTGAAAATAGCTTTTCTGAGCTCTTCCATTCCCTCGCCGGTTATGGATGATACCCTGTATACAGACGCTTCACTGAACGCCGAATTTTCGAAATACTCCACGATCTCGGATTCAACCAGTTCCTGCATGTCATCATCTACCAGATCGCACTTGGTCAGAGCAACGATACCATTCTCTACGCCAAGAAGCTTAAGAATATCAAGATGCTCTCTTGTCTGAGGCATTATTCCCTCATCGGCCGCGACAATAAGAAGGAAACAGTCGATGGTGGCAGTCCCGGCAACCATCTGTCTGATGAAATTCTCGTGTCCGGGTACGTCGATAAAGGATATGACACCACCATCAGGAGTGGGCATGAACACGTACCCGAGCTCAATGGTGATACCTCTCTCCTTTTCCTCCTTGAGTCTATCGGGATCGCTTCCCGTCAGATACTTGACGAGCTGGCTCTTTCCGTGGTCAATATGGCCGGCAGTGCCTACTATTACGCCCATAAATCCTGCGCTGCGTTGTTCACCAGTGATGCAAGCACTTCCAGTTCACCGGGCTGAAGTGTTCTCATGTCCAGCTTGATAAGGCCGTCCTCAATTCTCGAAGCAACCGCCGGGCTTCCAAGCCGCAATTTCCTGGCAAGAGCCTCATTATCCGGGCTGGCAAGCCCTGCACCTGCTGATGGGATTGCATGATCCGGAAGTGCCCCGCTTCCCACATAACTGTCAGTTTCCTGAATCGATGCGGAACATGAAGCGGGCAGTTTCAGAAGGGTGAGGAACTTATCGGCCTCCTTCCGCAGATGATCAACATCAGCCGCGAACATTCTGTAAAGAGGATGATTGTCTACAAGGTACTCAGCATCCTCCCTGAACAGCATCAGAGAAGCTTCCAGCGCGGCAATTGTGAGTTTTCCCACTCTTAGAGCTCTGGCAAGGGGATGTTTCTTTATTTTCTGGATGAATTCCTTCTTGCCTGTGATTATTCCGGCCTGGGGACCGCCGATAAGCTTATCCCCCGAGCTGGTAACAACCGCCGCTCCTGCGTTGATGCTGCTCTGTACAGTTGGTTCCGACGGGAGTCCGAATTTCGAAAGATCGATGTAGGAACCTGCACCGAGGTCATCCACAACAGGAATACCGAATTCCTCTCCAAGTTCGACCAACTGTTCAAGGGGAACTTCTCCTGAAAATCCTTTTATCCTGTAGTTCGAAGGATGAACACGAAGGATAACCGCTGTGTTTTCGTTAATTGCTTCTCGGTAATCCCGAAGATGGGTTCTGTTTGTGCAACCGACTTCATGCATGATCGCGCCGCTCTGCTTCATTACTTCAGGAATCCTGAAAGCACCACCGATCTCCACCAGTTGCCCTCTTGATACTATTACTTCCCGCCCTCTGGCCAGGGCTGCAAGTACGAGAAGAGTAGCTCCCGCATTGTTGTTCGCGATGGTTGCCGCTTCCGACCCCGCGAGTTCACAAATGAGCCTCTCCGTATGTATGTCGCGGTGTCCCCTTCTTCCGGTTTCGCCGTCCCACTGGAGAATACTGTATCCTTGAGCAACTCTGCTGACCGCTTCCACTGCACTGTCCGGCAGACAGGCTCTTCCAAGGGCGGTGTGCAGAATTATTCCGGTAGCGTTGATAACATTTTTCATACTGGAACGGGTAATCCGATCAAGCTCGACAAGCACATTTTCTCTGAGTTGCTCAGGAGTTTCAGGTTCCTTCCCTTCCAGTATGAAGGCTCTTTCGTTCTCGATCACGCTTCTGCAGGCCATGAGTAAAGCAGCCGGCGCCCCGCTCTGAGCCTCACCTGATATCTTCTCCACAAGTTCATGTACTGCAGGAAGATTTCTCAATTTTTCGTTGAGTTCCACATCCGTCATAGCTGATATTCTCTATTCTGCTGATAGGATATTGCCCCTATCATGTTTATTGAATTCTTCGGACACTTGGGAAGACAGAGGCCGCAACCGATGCACATGTCACTGTCCACTTCATATCTCTCCTTCAATTCTCCGGAGATTGCATTCACAGGACAGATTTTCGCGCAGATCGAGCATCCGATACAGCTGCTGTCTATGTAAACCTTCGGCCTTGCCACAGCATTATCGAGTATGGCTCCGGTGGGGCACTCCGTGGCGCAGAGACCACAATTAATACATTTTTCCGGATCGATCACCGCCAGAAAATCATCAATGGTTATGGCCTCTACAGGACATGCTTTTTCACATTTCCTGCATCCTATGCACGCCATGGGACAGGCTTTCCTGGCATAAGCGCCCTTATCAAGGCTGGAACAGGCTACAACAACCTCACGGTTCACAGGCCATAGCTTTATGATATTCTTGGGACATATTTCAATGCACTTGCCGCATCCCGTGCAGGCAGCTTTATCTACGACGGGCACTCCATTCTCGCCCATTTTGATGGCATCGAACGGGCAGACTATTACGCAGTCACCGAATCCCAGGCAGCCGTAGGAGCATGTCTTCTGGCCGCCCATGATCATTGTAGCGGAGACGCAATCTTCCGGGCCGTGATATTCGAACTCATCCATTGCTGAGTGGCCGCCGTTGCAATGGACAAGGGCTATCAGCCTGACGCTATCAGATATTTCCCCTCCAACCGCATCTGCAACCTGCTGGTTTATTTCAGCACTTGCGGCCAGGCAGCCATCCGCGGGAGCATCGCCCTTTGCCACAGCCTCAGCGAATTGCATACAACCGGGATAACCGCATCCGCCGCAGTTGGCACCGGGCAGCAGACTGTTGATCTTCTCAACAAGAGGATCCCTCTCTACTGCCAGTTTCTTCGCAGCAAAGGCCAGCCCCAGCCCAAGGATAAGCCCCATTACACCGAGCACGATAGCGGGATTGCTTACCGATTCTATCAGCGATTCCTGACCTGAAATAAGTATTTCATGTATAAGCATCAGGATATTCATCTCATCCCCCTAATCCTGCAAAGCCGAGGAAGGCGATGGACATTATGCCGGCTACCAGAAATGCGACAGGCTTCCCCTTCATAGCAGGAGGGACATCTGCCAATTCGAGTTTCTGGCGAAGACCGGCCATCAGAATCAGGGCAAGGGTGAAGCCGATTCCGGCTGCAATCGCGTTGACCAGTGAATATCCAAGGCTGTACTTCTCATCGATGTTCAGCACAGCAACTCCCAGTATAGCACAATTCGTTGTGATCAGAGGCAGGAAGATGCCAAGGGCACTGTAGAGAGCGGGGCTGTATTTCTGCAGTATCATCTCCACCAGCTGCACAAGAGATGCTATTATCAGTATGAATGCAATGGTGCTGAGATAGGTAAGTCCCATGGGAACCAGCAGCAGATTGTATACAGTCCAGGACCCTAATGTTGCAAGGGTCATTACGAAGATGACAGCTGCCCCCATGCCGATGGCGGAATCCAGCTGTTTGGATACTCCAAGAAAAGGACATATACCCAGAAATCTCGCCAGCACGAAGTTGTTAACGAAGATGGAAGCTATGATTATGGCCATCATCTTTCCAAGATCGAACCCAGGGCTGCCTGAATCGGGTGTCGCCAGAAGGGTTGAAAGCAGTACTGCGGAATTCATTACTGACGACCTCCTTTACGCTGTTCAAGAATGTTGGAAAATCCCAGAATGAAGCTCAACAAAATGAACGCTCCCGGAGCCAGTATCGCTATCAGAAGCGGCTGATTCTGATAAGCAGAACCAAGAATATTGAAATTAAGCCATGTTCCGTTTCCAAGCAGCTCACGGAATGACGCCAGAACAACCATGGCCAGAGTAAATCCTATACCCATTCCAATTGCGTCGGCAATTGAATTGAGAACAGGATTCCTGTTGGCGAAACCCTCCGCCCTGCCGAGTATTATGCAGTTCACCACGATCAGTGGAATAAAGATCCCCAGACTGCGGTGAAGATCGGGAAGGTATGCGTTCATGACCATATCAACCAGTGTCACGAAAGTAGCAATGATCACTATGTAGCACGGAATCCTGACCTTCGACGGAATGATGTTCCGGAAAAGTGATACGAGGAAATTGGAGCAGATCAGTACGAATGTCGCGGCTGCTCCCATTCCAAGAGCATTCTCAACCGAAGTTGTCACCGCAAGGAAAGGACACATGCCCAGCACAAGCTTGAAAACAGGGTTCTCATGATAAATTCCCTTTGTCAGGTCCTTTATCAGGCTCATTCCGTACCTCCTTCCGCTGCAGGTTCTGAAGTATCATCAGCAGAATCCTCAACTGAACTGAAAAGTCCGGCTTCACTCATTACCTCAAGGCCGTTTCTGATAGAATTGGTTACAGTCCTTGAAGTGATAGTGCAGCCCGTCATGGCATCAATGCCGCCCCCGTCCTTTGTGAGAAGGAATTCAGATGCAGTCAATCCGTAAAACTTCTCAATGAGTTTTGACGGAATGACAATATTGGCTCCCAGCCCCGGGGTCTCCTGCTGGTAGAGGATCGTTGTGTTTGAAATACTTCCGTCAAGCTCAACGGCCACCATGGTTTGTACGGTGCTTGAATAACCCTTTCCGTAGGCGATGAATACGTAACCTATCCTGGAAGTATCAGGCGGCACTGAGATTCGTACGACACTCAGTGTATTGTCGCATGACGCATAGGGATTCTCCAGTCCGGCGACAGAAAGAGAATCAAATGCCAGGCTGTCTCCCGGGCTGAGGCTTGCAGAAACTTCGGTCATTGCTTTCTGTTTTGCAAGTTCCTTCTGAATCGCGATAATCGGTGCTGTCCTGCTGTTAACGAGCCCCAGTGCCATTGCGGCTACGAGGGTGACAAGCATCAGAATCAGACCGACTTTTAACATCTCAGCCATTCTTTTTCACCTCCCCGAAAACTTTGGGAAGCGTAAATTTATCTATCAGCGGAGTAACCAGGTTCATAAGAAGGATAGAGTACGAACATCCCTCGGGATATCCGCCCCATCTTCTAATTACCATTGTCAGCAGCCCGGCGCCGATGCCGAATATGATCCTTCCCTTTGGAGTCACCGGAGTTGTAACCATATCGGACACCATGAAAATCCCTCCGAGGACAACTCCACCCGCAAGAACATGAAAGAGAGGATCTCCATTAAACCATCCACTGCCACCGAACACCCAGGCAAAGAACGCAACTGTTAAGAGATAGCTGATCGGAAGCCTGAGTTCCAGCACTCCCCTCATAACAAGGTAGATGGCTCCAACCAGAAGAAGAATTACCGAAGTTTCTCCAAGACAGCCTCCAGTTCGCCCGATAAGAAGGTTCATATATGTGGAATTGCTGGACAGTGCACTTCGAATGGAGACAGCCCTTTCCTCAAGACCTTCAGCTTCAGAGGTATTACCTTCCAGTTGGGCATTTGCAGCACTTGCGTCAAGATCGAAGGTCTGCTTGAGAACGTTCAGAGGAGTAGCACCGGAGATAGCGTCGGCTTCCGGAATTGTACTCATTTCTTCCAGAACGATACCGTTTGTTTCCCAGGCACCCTCAGTACCGGTTTTCCAGGATTCAGGCGCGATCCATCCCGCTGTCATAAGAATTGGAAAACTCGCCATCAGGAATGCCCTTCCAAGCAGGGCAGGATTCACGATATTATGTCCAAGACCTCCGAAAGCCTGTTTACCAACTACAATGGCAAAGGCGGTACCAATGACAGGAAGCCAGAATGGAACCCCTGATGGAAGGTTGAATGCAAGGAGCATACCTGTTACTATTGCACTGCCGTCCAGGGCAAAACTCACCGGTCTCTTCATGAATTTCAGACACAAGTATTCAGCCACTACTGCGGTAGCGGCACTCAGAAATACAATCAGAAGCGCCCTGGGTCCGAAGAACCAGGTTGCGGCAGCCAGTGCAGGAAGAAGCGCAATAACCACATCGAACATAATTTTCCGTGTTGTCTGACTTGCGCCCACATGAGGTGGCATTGCAAGCTCAAATCGTCTTGTTTGTGCCATTTACGCCTCCTTTCCCGCTCTGATGGCGTCCTGAGCCTTTTTTATGTAGTGAACAAGATATCTACCGGCGGGACAAACGTAACTGCAGGTTCCACAGGCCATGCAGTTCATCGCTCCGAACTCACCGGCAAGTTTCCATCTTTCATTTTCAGCTGCCATAGCTATAAGGTTGGGAGTAAGCCGGAGCGGGCAGACATCAACGCACTTGCCACATCTTATACAGGGGCTTTCAACAACGTCCCTCACTTCATCACCTATAAGCGCCAGGACACCGCTGGTTCCCTTCGTTACAGGTACACCATCGGTATAAAGGGATATACCCATCATGGGTCCTCCGCTTATCAGTCTTTTAACATCTTCTGTGTAACCACCGGATTTTCCGATGAGGTCCGAGAATAATGTTCCAACACATGCATCGTAATTGGCAGGTGAGACAACACCTCTTCCGGTTACGGTAATTATCCTGCGAAGAGAAGGTTCACCATCCCTTACGGCCACGGCAACCGCTGCAGCCGTTCCTACATTCTGGACAACCACTCCCACGTCAAGTGGAAGACCCCCGACAGGAACCTCCCGGCCGGTGGCGGCATCAATGAGCTGTTTCTCAGCCCCCTGCGGATAACTGACTTTCAATGGAAGAACAGAGCAGCCTTTTTCCTCCATGATCTTAATTGCATCAGGCTTGTTGACCTCAATACCTATAAGGCATTTCTCTACACCAAGTGTATAAGCCAGTATCTCCATTCCGAGAATTATGTCATCGGGATTCTCAAGCATCAGCCTGTGGTCGGCGGTAAGGTAAGGCTCACACTCAATACCGTTTATTATCAGCGTATCGATATTCTTATCGGGCGGTGGTGAAAGCTTCACATAGGTTGGGAAACTTGCTCCTCCCATACCGCAGATACCGGCAAGCTTGACCCGCTCAGTTATCTCAGCGGGAGAATGGCTGCTGTAGTCATCCCATTTTTCGAAGACCTGGCCTCCATCTTCAGATTCGGTCTCGATGACCACAACAGGGCCGGTTCTTCTGTGAGGCATGGGAAAATCCTCAACGGATTTTACGGTTCCGTTCACGGGGGAATGTGTAGGTAAACTAATAAAACCGTTCTGAGCACCAATCTCCTGTCCCCTGACAACTTTATCTCCTTTTAAGACCAGAGGCTTGGAAGGAGCTCCCATATGCTGACATAAGGGAACCCACACCGTTTCAGGAGCAGGCAGCGTTCTGATTGACTGACCCGATGATAGATTCTTGTTCCCGGGAGGATGAATCCCTCCCTTGAACGTTCTGGCTTTAGCCATATGCCTCCTCGGTTTACTTCTTTCGCTGTGCAGAGATGTTCTCCCGGTTATTCCTTCAGTAATTTGTCGAGTTCTTCCTTGAACTGCGAAACATCCTTGAATTTCCTGTACACACTGGCAAATCTCACGTATGCGACCTGGTCAACCTCATGGAGTAATTCCATCACACATTCACCGATGAACTTCACGGTGACCTCCTCCGTGAACTCTTCAGTGACCCTTGCAATTATCCGATCAACCAGATCGTGCAGGGCTTCAGCGGCAACAGGCCTCTTCTCGCACGCCCTGTCTATTCCCTTCTCCAGCTTCTTCCTATCAAAGGGCTCTCTCCTGCCGTCGTTCTTCACCACACCTGGAAAGGCTCTCTCGACATATTCGTAACTTGTGAATCTGTAGCCGCATTCGGCGCACTCACGCCTTCTCCGCGTGGCTTCTCCATCCCTTACTGAACGGGAATCTATTACTCTGTCTTCCACACTTGAACATCGGGGGCACTTCATGCATACACTCCAGATATTAATACTAAGTACAGAATACACATCTGTCAGATTGTATAGTTACCCGGAATAATAGTAAATATCCTTGACGAGGAACACCGTTATCAATAGAATCAGCGGGCTTCGATGGTGGGAGTAGTTCAGTTGGTAGAGCCCCTGATTGTGGATCAGGTGGTCGCCGGTTCAAGTCCGGTCTCCCACCCCACAATGCGTCCCTAGCTCAATTGGCAGAGCAACGGACTCTTAATCCGTAGGTTCCGGGTTCGATTCCCGGGGGGCGTACCAGAAAAATAAGCCGCGGGGTTCAAAGCTCCGCGGCACAACATACATAAAACGGTGCGCCCGTAGCTCAGCTGGATAGAGCAGCGGACTTCTAATCCGCAGGCCACAGGTTCGAATCCTGTCGGGCGTACCAATAGGGACGGAATTTTGAACCGGTTCATAACCTTTTTCGTGCCGGAATATCGGGAGAATGAGTGATTTTCAGGAGATTTCGATTAAGAGCTCGACCGCAGCGCACTGCTGAGGTTCTGCCGATTGTGGTGCACTGCTCTCCACCTCC
>JAUWMQ010000124.1 GCA_030613065.1 Candidatus Aegiribacteria sp.
CCACGCTATTTGTCGGGTATAATACGCCAATGATTAGACGGTCTTTGTACCCCTGCACGCCTGCAAACAATAATCTACTTCAACGAGGCGTATCAAGTTACTTCTAGATGTGGGCGCGCGCAGCGGGCTGGGACGCTATTAGCTATTCCTATGTAAATATCCTGAGCGAATCCGGCGGAATCGGCGCAGCCGAGTCCCCAGCCTGCACCATTATCGTAGAAAATAAGACCATTTGTAGTGGAATCAGCTCTGAGTTCTCGCTCG
Organism: Candidatus Aegiribacteria sp.; assembly: GCA_030613065.1. Lineage (GTDB taxonomy): Bacteria > Fermentibacterota > Fermentibacteria > Fermentibacterales > JCC-6 > Aegiribacteria. Next base: position 265 of record JAUWMQ010000124.1, read on the forward strand.
AGAAGGACAGCCTCCGCCCTGGAATCCACTCTGTTGGAAAAACCCGAAGAGTAATTCGTCCCCTCGTATGCCTTAATCTCGTAATAGCCTGTAGATGTTACTAAATGAGTCCATGTGGTATCAGCCGTGACTCCCGGTTGGCCCCAGTCACCCGGTACTGTGGTGGCGAAGTGAATGTTATAACCGGTCACATCTACGTTCAGTGCGTCCCAGACCAGGACAACTGAATCACCCCTTGATGCTGTCGTGTCTATCATGAGGTTCTGGACATTGGGAAGAGTCCCCGATGGTGCAGAAGGATCGTTCGAGCACCCGGCAATAGCTACAGCTAATACAACAGCAGCAGCAAGATACTTTTTCATATCGATCTCCAATCAGTTACTGAATTCAATTCTTACTGAGAATATCTACAAACTTTCCATGGAAACAATCCCCTTGCGAAAACGTGAACATTTGTTTACATATATGCCATGAAATATGTTATTACCCCTGTTCGAAGCTGGTACTCATTCAGGTACGGTGTAGAATCCCCCGCAGCGCTTGCAGCGGGGATTGCCCGATGCGGTTATGCCGGAGGAGTTCTTACGGACTCCGGCATTGTAACCGGTCAGCTTGAATTCGCTGCGGCGTGCAGAGAGAATGGAATCACCGGGGCTGCGGGAGCTTTGCTGACAATCAGAGGTCTGAAGATAGCATTTACGGCTCTTGAAGGTGGATGGAGTGATCTATGCCAGCTCATAACTTCTACAACTCTCCCGGAAAGGATCTCGACAGAGGAATCACTGGCAGCATCTGCAAAACTGGCGGCGATTGTGGAGGAACCTTCAGGGGCAAAAGTGCTGGAACATGAGATGGGGTTCAATGGGCCGGTATTCGTCTCCGTCTTTCCGGAATTCATGTCCGGTAGAAAACCAGGTTCGGTTGAGCGTGTGATCCGTGAGCAGGGATGCCACCCTATAGCATCCTGGCCGGTTGTGTTCTCGGATTCTGATAGTATCGAAACCCACAAAATCCTTCGCACGGGATATCTGGCCATCGAGAAAAGGAAACTGACTCGATGCGAGTTTGCCGCTGAGAATAATGTGCTGCCCGATGTTGAGGTGTTTGAAGAGAGCTTCAGCGGTGCGGAGTATTCGCTGATGGAAAACAGGCGCCTTGAAGAACTGATTTCAACAGAGCCCTCGGTGTCAGGTAAAGCAGGGAAAAGAATTCCGCATGAGGAAAGGATACTGGCAGGAATCGTGAAGGAAAGGCTGATATCTCAATACAATGAAAGCCCATCCGCTCTTCGCAGGCTGGAAATGGAACTGGAAGTCATATGCGAAAACGGACTGGCAGGATACTTCCTCCGGTTTTACGAGATTATCGAGTACTGCAGAAGAAAGAGCATCGCAGTATCAGCCAGGGGTTCAGCCGGTGGCAGTATCATCGCGTACCTTCTGGGAATATCTATAATTTGTCCTATCCGACACGGTTTGTCATTCTCGCGCTTTTATAATATTCGCAGGTCAAGGCCTCCCGATATAGATCTTGATATCGACAGCTCAAGGAGGGATGAAGTCATTAAATGGTTCCTTACGGAGGCAGGAAGATACGGAGCGGCTGTTTCACAGATAGTAACACATCGCTCCAGATCCGCATTCAGGGTCGCTGCTTCAGGCCTGGGTATCAGCAGCCGGGAGATAGACAGCCTTTCGAAACTTCTCCGCTACCATGATAATGCCGCCTGGAGCAGGCCGGCCGCTTCTGCAGCACTGCGGAACTCGAAACTTATCAGGAATATCCCTTCCCATCTGGCACCCCATCCATGCGGGTTGGTCTGCACAAACGAACCGGTGGACAGACTTGTGCCCCTTCAACCGAGTCCCAGCGGTTACGATATAACACATTTCGACAAGGATGGGATTGAGGAGATCGGACTTCTGAAAATGGATATGCTTGGTCAGAGAGGGCTAACGACAGTATCAGCTGTATGCTCAGCGCTTGGAAAGGACCCCCTGGTAATTTTCCGCAAAGGGGGCAGTATTCCGGATCCTGCCAGAAACCTCCTGGATTCCGGCAGGACAATAGGAGTAGTCCATGTTGAATCGCCGGCCATGAGAGGTCTTCTGAAGGAGATGAAGATACGCACAATGGAGGATGTCGCAAGAGCCCTGGCCCTTGTAAGACCCGGAGCATCTGCAGGAGGTGGAAGAAAAAACTACCTTGACTGTCTCCATTCTGAATCAACTGTAAATTCCTCTCTTCTTGAATTGAGACCGATTCTAAAGGAGAATCTTGGAGTAATGCTTTACCAGGAAGACGTATCAAAAGCCGCAGAAGTGCTTCTGGGAACCGATGAGGCTTCTTCCGACCTTCTGAGAAGGAGACTCAAGAAGAAGCAGGTTGATAAGGAAGAGATCATCTCGATCTGTAGACGCAGAGGGATGAATCCTGAGAAGGCGGAAACCGTCTGGAAAGTGCTCTCCGGCTATGCCGGTTACGGTTTCTGCAAGGCTCATGCGTTTACATACGGTGCCGTCTCCTGCGCGGCGGCACTTCTAAAAGCAAAGCACCCCGCCCTTTACATGGCCTCTGTCATGGCGGCCGGTGGAGGTTTCTACAGCCCGAGAGTCTACCTTGAAGAAGCCAGAAGGCTTGGTATTTCGTTCATGCCTCCCGGGGTCAACACGGGGAAATGGCTCACGTTCGCAAGAGGAGAAGGAGTAATAATACCAGGATTTCATCATCTCAAAGGAATGGGGAGTATGGAATACGAGAAATTGAGTGACGGCAGACCGTACAGATATCCCTCGGAAGTGATCGAAGCAGGCTGCGGAATGTCTCTGTGCAGAAACATGGCTGCAGCGGGTTGTTTCCGGGAAACAGGTTTCTCACCCCCGGCTGCGCTCCTGCAACTGGAGGCAGGTGATGGCGGTTTTTTCCCCGGTTTGCCGCCGGGTACTCCTGATCTTCCTGACTACTCCATTGAAACCAGAGTCGCCATGGAGCTCGGTCTGCTGAACCTCCCGCTTGCTGCGTCTCCGCTGGAGTTGATTGCCCGTCCGGAGAGAACGATCCCGCTGGGACAAACCGGGTCATTGGTCGATGTAAGGGTCTGGGGAAGATTCGTTACCGGAAGAAGGCTTGCCGCCGGCGCAGGTTTTCTTATGCTTGAGGACAGTACTGGAGTTGCGGACATATTCCTACCCTCTCCGCTCTTCAGAAGGGCCGAGACTATTCTTGTCCGTTCTGAATCTACCATTATAGTAAGGGGTGAGGTGGAAAGAGGAGGCAGGATCCGGGGACTTTCAGTGGAAACCGGGCCACTTTCAACAACGCCTCTGGAACCTGAACCTCGAGAGAAATAGATTCCGAAAATCATGCTGAGAGGATATAAATGGCTGTCAACCCAATCAGACCAGAAGAACTAAAATGGAAATGTCCGCCGGAAGCCCTTGATTTTGAAACCACATCGGACGTAAAACCCACCGGAGAGATAGTAGGCCAGGAAAGGGCTATAAAGGCTCTCAAACTCGGTCTTGAGATTCATTCAATAGGGTACAACATGTTTGTAACGGGAGTATCCGGAACCGGGCGTGAAACAACGATAAAGAAAATTCTGGAAAACATCGATATGACCACTGATGATCTAAGAGACATCATGTACGTTCGAAACATGGAGGATCCTAGAAACCCGATAGCACTCACTTTTTCTGCGGGAGACGGTGCCAGGTTCGCTCTCGCCCTGGAGGAATGCGTGCAACTCCTTAAAAGCAATATTCCCACTGTTCTCAGCAGTGAAAAAGCTGAAATGGAAAGCAGGGCAATAAGAGCACCTTATCTTGACAGTAAAAAGGCTCTTATGGATACCGTCAAAAAGGAAGCTGCTGAAGCTGGTTTCTCCATTGTTAACATACCCATTGCACCTGGCAAATTCAGACCGGACGTTCTTCCCCTGATTAACGATGAAACGGTCACCTTCGATACACTTGAGGGAATGAAGGCCGAAGGGAAGCTCACGCAGGAAGATATCAAGAAGTACACTGAGCTGCATGAACAGCTTTTCAAGAAACTCACAAACGCCTTCAGAAAAACCCGCGATATGGAAATCGAGGTACAGATTAAACTCGAGAAAATGTTTCGCAGGCTTATGAAACCAACAATATTAGGAATTGTTTCCATACTGAAGAAAATCGGTGACGATAAGGCAGACAAATGGTCTGATTCGATAACTGAAATTATTCTGGATAATCTAAAGGATTTTGCAGAGAGTTCGGAGAGTAAGGATCCATACGTTCTGTTTACACCGAATCTGATACTTGATAACGCAGGGAAAACAAAAAGACCGGTTGTGATCGAGGAATTTCCAGATTCAATAAGCCTCTTCGGAAACATCGATAGAGTTGTCGTTGAAGGGAAACCTTACAGTGACCATATGATGATTCGCCCCGGTGCCATACACAAGGCTGATGAAGGCTACCTTATCATGAACGCCCTTGATCTGGTCAGAGAACCGGAATTGTGGCAGCGACTTATTCAGACCCTCCGGAACCAGACGACTGTTATCAGGAGTCATGACCCCATGGGTCTGTATCCGGTTAATCTCCATCCCGAACCGATTGATACCAATGCCAAGATCATTCTTATCGGTTCTTCGAAGCTCTATTATCTGCTCGCTTCCTACGAACCTGAATTCGGCCTTCTTTTCAGGATAAGGGCTGCCTTTGATTTCACCATGGAATCCAAAGTAGAGAACATCCGCGACTTCGTAAATGTTATAGCAGGGATCATCAAGGCTGAAAACCTGCCCCCCATGGACGCAGGCGCCGTTGCTGCCATTGTGGAGGAAAGCGTCAGATTGACCGGCCTGCAGGACAGATTGTCTCTGGAATTTAACAGGGTTACAGATTATCTCCGTCAGGCCAGCTACTTTGCCGGACAGAGGGGGGACGCGGTTGTTACCGCTGCCCATGTCAAAGAAGCAATACAGGAAAAAATCAACCGTTTAAATCTTGGTGAGACTTATGCTACCAGGCGCGTAATCGATGATACAATAATGGTCGATACTCAAGGAGAAAAAGTCGGACAGGTAAACGGGCTTGCCGTGTATCAGGGTGTGGATTACTCCTTTGGCCTTCCTGCCAGAATATCCACAACGGTTTCCGTCGGCAGAAAAGGATTGATAAACGTTGAACGCGAGTCTGACATGTCAGGGACTACGCATACGAAAGGAATGCTGATAATATCAGGCTTCATACAGGGCAAATTCGCGAGGGAATATCCTCTATCACTGTCCGCCAGTGTCGTATTCGAACAGAGTTACGGCGGAGTGGATGGGGACAGCGCATCTTCAACGGAGCTTTACGTCCTGCTCAGTGCACTCTCGGAGATCCCGATAAGGCAGGAGATCGCTGTAACCGGTTCGGTTAACCAGTTCGGAGAAGTGCAGGCCATAGGCGGGGTTAACGAAAAAGTAGAGGGTTTCTTCCGTGTATGCAGCGGAAAGGGATTAACGGGAACACAGGGAGTAATGATCCCGAAGTCGAATGTGAAGGATCTACAGCTTCGCGATAACGTTATTGATGCCGTCAGGGAAGGCATGTTCCACATTTATCCTATCGAGTTCATTGAGGAGGGTGCGGAACTTCTCATGGGAACAAAGGCTGGGGAACTGATGCCTGATGGAACGTATCCTTCAGATACGATTTACGGAAAGGTTGACCGCAGGCTCAGGCAGATGGCCGCAACGCTCAGGAAATTCTCCAACCCCGGCTGAGGTGGCTGAGGTCGGTAGGGTCGAGGTCGGTAGGGTCGGACATAACAACGTGCACTTGTTATAATTTACAGACAAGAAATCATTAGTAAAACTAATATTTGTATCTTCATCCTGCGAGTCATCACATGAATGTTATAATGTCAGCATGTAAGTACAAGTGCACGTTGTTATGTCCGACCCTTATATTCCGGTTATGAAAAAGATATTTTCTTCATCCTGGGGACAGCTGGAAAAAGGCGGATCAAACGCAGGGGACGAGGCTATTTTCGCCTCACAGGTCAGGGATCTTTCCTCCCTTGGTGATGTCAGGATAGGTGTGATGTCCGCTGTTCCGGAAAAAACGGATAAGATGTACGGCGCAAAGCCATTCGATGTATCGAAGGGCAAGCTCCGGGCCATGATCCGTGGTGTCAGGTGGTGTGATATTGTAATAGTAGGCGGAGGGGAACTGGCCCAGGACAGGTCATCACTTCTTTACACACCTTTCAACCTGCATCCTATCAGACTGGCCAAACGTTACGGGAAACCGGTTTTCGCCTGGTCAGTGGGAATAGGACAGGGGAATGAACTTGCAAAGTGGACCCCGGGTCAGCTTCGAAAATGGCTTGGGTACTGCAGCGGTGTTACTGTAAGAGACAGGCCTTCCCTCGAGATTCTTCTTAACCTCGGGCTGAATCCCGAAAAAGTCAAACTCTCCTCAGATTCCACCTTCACACTTGCTGGTGACTACGCGCAGCCCCACAGCACATCTGAAATACTTGGCGTCGCTGTTCGGAACGTATCCAACAGACAGGGCAACATTCTGCCCCTTGAAATACGAAGAAAACTCGGTTTGTACAGGGAACCGGATGTCACCGGCATAAGAAGAAGATGGGCAGGTCTCCTTGACAGGCACATAGAAATTCATGGCGGGGAGATACGCTTCTTCCCCTTTCATACGGGAAGCCTCTCAAATTCAGACGATTCCGAATGCGAAGCTGTTATGGCCATGATGAAGCACAGTGACCGAACGAGCGTCATCATGCCGACTGGAATCAGGAGTTTTCTGACAAGGATATCCGAATGCCGCGTAATCATCACCGTCCCTCTTCACGGATCTATCCTCGCTTTAGTTACCGGTACTATTCCGATCGCTGTTCCGTACGCTTCCAAGGGATATAGATTCATGAAGGAAGCGGGTATTGCAGGACTCACGGTCGACGCCTCTCTTGATAACTGGGATGAGGAATTGAGTGTTCTACTCGATAGAACCTGGGATACTTCCCGGGATATTCTTCAGGCTCTGACTGAAAAAAGGAGTGAACTGGCTGAGAAATGCACCCTGAACCTTGAGCTTTTCAGGCAGACATGCATACAGTCATAAATAGAATTCCAGCATGATACCGGGAATCCATGTTTCCGTCAGTGGAGGGCTGGACAGGGCGCTGGATACTCTTACTGAACTGGGACTACCCTGCGGTCAGATATTCACGTCAAATCCGCAGCAGTGGAAGGGTCGCACACTCACAGAAACTGAGATCGAAAGGTATGGCAGCAGGTCAATTACAATTATCTCCCACACCTCATACCTTATCAACCCCGCATCAACGGACAGAAGAGTCGAAAACCTCTCCTTTGCAACCCTGGGGACCGAATTGGAAAGAATGCATTTGCTTGGAATCAAATGGTGTGTCCTGCACCCTGGAGCACATCTCGGTGCTGGAGATGAGACGGGAATCAAAAAGATTTCATCGATAGCAAGACAGATACTGCTTAACTCACCCGGGGAAACGGGGATACTCTACGAAAATACAGCTGGACAGGGAACTACTGTAGGGCATTCCTTCAGGCAGCTTGCGCGATTGCTCGAACTTACCGATATGCCTGAAAAGACAGGAATTTGTTTCGATACATGCCACGCCTTCGCTGCCGGTTACGACCTCTCTTCCGAACGGGCTGTCCGGGAAACCATGGATGAGTTCAACAATACCGTTGGAATTGAAAGAATTAAAGCCTTTCATATCAATGATTCAAAGAGAGAATGCGGAAGTCACAGAGACCGTCATGCCGTTATAGGAGCAGGGCTGATAGGCCTTGAGCCCCTCAGGTTCCTTGCGTCAATGCCCGAATTCAAAGAAATACCCGGAATTGCGGAAACGCCCGGAACGGACAGTGACAGGGCAGAGGACATTCAGAAAATAGAGGGTAGAGAGCAGGGTCGGACGTAACAACGTACACTTGTGAATTATGTATGTATATGCTGATAATATAATAGTACTCATGTAATGAGTCGCAGTGTATATATATAATTACTAATTATACTAATAATTATTTGTATACACTTTTATAATAAGTGTACGTTGTTATGTCCGACCCTATTTTCCTTGCTGTGCTGTATAATCCTGTTATTATTCAATACGGTTTCATCCGATTCAGACACAGGGAGGTTTCAGTTTTGTTTATTTCTGCTCGGCGGGTTCAGTCGAAGTGAATGTCGCAATAACGGCGGATCTTCATCTACCTGCCGGCGAAAGCCATCCTGAACGATACAATGCCCTTGTGAGTATCCTCACCAGCCTTGTTAAGAAGGACATTAAAACACTCATAATCGCCGGGGATCTCTTCGATAAGGATTGCAGCAGCTACTCACGGTTTGAGGAGGTCTGCAGGCAATACCCGCAGATCGGCATTAATATAATCCCTGGTAATCATGACCCGGATATATCTCGGCGTGTAATCGTAGGCGAGAATATCAGAGTATTCGACTCACCTGCAATAGAGGAATTTGATGACCTGAGTTTCGTTTTCATACCTTATTCAGCGACTGCTGGAATGGGAGAGTACCTTGGGGAGATCAGGCCTGGGAAACGGTGGGTTCTTGTCGGTCATGGTGATTACTTCGGGGGAATGAAACAACGCAATCCCTACGAAAAAGGCACTTACATGCCGTTGTACAGGAGGGACATCGAGGAGTTTTC
>JAUWMQ010000061.1 GCA_030613065.1 Candidatus Aegiribacteria sp.
TCATCTGCAAAACGTTCAATCAAAAAGTACGGGATTCATATACCTTCTTGTTATGACGTTTCACCTGAGTAAGGAATTTCTTGACTGTTACACCCATCATACGAGTGCGGCCGAATATGGCCATATTGCTGAATACATGCGTGGAATCAAGCCGCTGCTCAGTGATGTTCTGATCCAATAGTTCAACAAGACGCATTGTTACATCGTGCATGACCTGCCTTGCAAGCTCATTTTCTCTGAATATCTTCTGATAACGTTCGATGGTTCGGGTACTCATGCTCTGGGCTCCGGGGGTCAGATTAAGCGCGTACCAGATATCTGTGTGAAACATATACGCCTGCGCAGCCTGTTCAATTGTCCAATCAAGGAACTCATTGATAAAGATCAGCCCAGCCATCGAGTAAAGTTCCTTGGTCGGTCGTCCTGTTGCTGGATGGAACTTGCCTGCGATGGCCTGTACCGGTAACAATTCGAGAATGACATGTCGAAATAGTCCCTGCCATCCCTCTTGGATAGTCTTGGTTGCAAGTGAGCTGAACAGGTGCTCAAATGGGTCAAACAGGTGTATTTGTCCTGGGTTCTTAATGTGCTGCATGATGAGTCTATCTCCTTATTTGATAAGCATTTATCATAGTTAATAGGCACATCATTGTCAAGAGGAAAAACAACACTTATATTGCATCATAATATAACTTTACAAGATTCTACAAACGACTTGGACTTTTGTCGGTGCCGTCACAGAAGTATGGGCGGTGAAAGGGTTCGACCTGGCCAGAAGCGTCTATCCATTTCCGGGTGGAAGACCGATGTGTGATGCTGACCTGTTCGTGGAAGATAGAAACCGACAGAAGATTCTGAGTACTTTCTGTCAGTCCGGCTGGTCAAGAGGGTCTCCAGGAGACGGTATCTTCAATGCAGGCATTGTATCCGAGATGAAGATGTACAGGCATGGCGCAATGGTTGAACTGCATACCCATATTTTCTACTTCCCCGCGACTTTCCCCGGAAAACTCCCTGCAGATCTATTTGATAATGGCAGGTTACTGGAACCGGGGCTGATGGGATTCGCCTGGCATAACGCGCTGCTGATGGTTCTTCTTCATACGCTGACCAATATCAGGATAAGACCGGTGTGGTGGGTGGATATCTGCCTGCTCTGCATGAAGAAAGTCCCCCAGAAACCGTTTTACAGGAATTCTACGCATGGGGCAGCAACGATTCTTGCACCTTTACTTTCTCTATCCCCCTCGGAGGTATCGAGTATTCGACGAAAGGACGTCTTCAGACCTCCGGATTCGGGCACCCCCAGGACACGGATACTCCTCCAGTCTTCAACGTCGGTCCGCCGACCCCGGCAGTTGAAATCCCATCTTATTTTATCGTTGCTATAAATAGTTATAGAACAAGTATTTACGATATTAGACTTGCCATTGACATTCTAGTTGTCTATCTTTTGTCAAAACTCTAACGCCGTTAAGGAGGTATCATGCAAGCTTTTTGGCTGATGATGCTCTGTATGCTCTCGAACCCCGATTCTGAACTTATCGCCGTCAGAGTGGAGGAAGGACCCTCCATCGATGGTCGTCTGGATGACCCCGTCTGGGAACAGGCCCAGATGGTGCGGTGCGAACTGATGCAGTACGATCCCGACTACGGTTCTCCCATGACTGAAGAAACCGAGATATACATCCTGTACGACGACCATCATATCTACTTCGGCTTCCGGATGAACGATCCTGATCCATCCACTATGATGGACGCGCTCACCCCCAGAGATAATTATGTCACGGGGGAGTGGATAGCTATACTTCTGGACACCTGGGGGAACGGAAGGGAAGCAACCAGCTTCGAGGTGAGCCTTGCCAATTCCCAGATGGATTCCAAGATCAGCCCCTACGGCAACTGGGATTACAGCTGGGATGCAGTCTGGGAGAGCGGTACACACTCCGATTCACAGGGATGGTCGGCCGAGTTCGCCATACCTTTCAGCTGTCTCCGATTCGATCAATCAAACGAGACCCAGAACTGGACTGTGAACTTCCAGCGCATCCTCGGTAAGACCCACGAAAATGGCTGGTACGTACTGTCCGAGGCCCAGCAGATGGCTCAACTGGAGACCTTTGCGCCCATCATCGGACTAGAGGAAGTTCAGGGTTCGCTGGGTGCTGAAATAAGACCCTTCGGCTCTTCCAGGTTCTACCATACCGCCGACCCCGATGAATGGGAGACTGACCTGAATGCCGGTCTGGATGTGAAACTTGGGGTCACCAGCGGAGTAGCGGCCGATCTGACTGTTTACCCCGATTTCGGGCAGGTGGAGGCTGATGCGGCCGAGATGAACCTTTCCCACTTTGAACTATTTCTTGACGAGCGCAGACCATTCTTCCTGGAGTCACAGAACACATTCGAGATGCCATTCAACATGTTCTACTCCCGGAGGATAGGAGCGGTAGCCCCCAACGGTGACATCATACCAATTATCGGGGGCGCAAAGCTTTCCGGTTCATTGGGTGGTGGATTCCACTTCGGTTTCCTTGATGCGGTAACCTCAAGGGTCAGTGAGGATTCCATACCTATAGTTCCAGCTGCAAACTACGGTATCATGAGGACTGTGAAGGAGTTCGGTCCATATAACTACATCGGGCTCTCCGCGGTGAGCAAGGAGATCTGGGAACAGGACGGGTTCTCCGAAAACTACAACAGGGCTTTTGCCCTGGATGGTGCTCTGCTTCTTCCCGGCAACCATGTCGTGGATGTTGCGGCCGCAAGATCCTGCAATACTGACATTGAGTCTGGCGAAGCTTTCAGAGCCAGTCTCAATAAGGTGAGGAGCACATTCAGCTACAGTGCGGGATGGGAATATGCAGGTGAGAACTTCGATGTTAACGGTACCGGGTTCACTACAGCTACCGGAGGATGGGAAAGCTGGGGACATGTACACAAAACATTCCTTCCTTTGGAGACTTTCAGCCGGTTCGGCTTCGGTGGTGGTGCTTACTACTCCGAGCTGAACTCGGGAGAAGTCACAGGAAGGAACTTCAGCGTCGATGCGAGTGCAACTCTCAAAAACGGAGCATTTTTCGGAACTGAGGTGGATTACTCCGGTGAGACCTTCGATCCCTACGAGGGTCCGGAGGGGCACTCTTACAGTGACAGAACCAGTTTTCATGCCTGGGCAGGTACAAACCAGTTCGACAACTTTAGCGCGAGCGGGAATTTTGGTGGCGGTCAGTACGACTGCGAGGGTACCTTTCAGAATTACAACCTGGCCTTCAGAGTGAAGCCCTCTCAGGCTTTTGATGTTAGATTGTCCGGCAACGTATTCATTACAAGGGATACCGAAAACTATAACTGGTCAGCAGATGAGTGGGACAACCGCAGTACTGAGTGGAAGTCCCTTGTATTCAATGCAGGATACATGTTCAATCCGGATATGAACCTGAGATTATTCTCACAGTATTCCAGCTTCTCGATGGATTACTCTCTCACTGAAGCTTCCGAGAGCAGCGAGATTACTGCTAACCTGTTGTTCAGCTGGCAGTACCTTCCGGGCAGCATGTTCTACTTCCTTCTGGAGAACATGTTCGAGGAGAGGGAAGAGGGAGGTTTCGGAACACCTGATATCGGCTGCTACGCTAAGCTGACATGGTATCTGCCGATCTGATGGAGAACACTTTTAGAATGCAAATGTGTACTACTTAAAATAACCGCTGCAGAATTCTGATGCCTGCGATATGGGGATTCTGGCTTACGATATTGACCCTGATCTGTATCAGAAAGTCTATCTGATAGGAATTGTCGATTGAATCTATCAGGACCGAGGGACGGAAAAGGGACGGAGGTAATTAGATTTCTTAATTACCTCCGTCCCTTCTCCGTCCCTCTGAAATGCGTATAATACTGTTCATATACATTATGGTCTGGAGTTTTCAGAATATTCAATAACTAAATGATCTTACATAACTGATGATATGGAAAATCCTGACTAAATATGCGGTACTGAAAAATTGTGCTATCAATAATTCAGCTAGAGGAAAATCGGTGTGAATAGAAAAAACGGAGAACATGGAAAGATAGCGGTTCTTGGAGCAGGTCTTGCCGGTTTGAGGGCAGCGGACGTTCTGTCTGAAAGTGGTCTGAATGTGCTGATCATTGAAAAAGAGGCGCAGCCTGGAGGTCTTGCCACCACGATTCAGCAGAAAGGATTTTACTTTGATCTGGGGCCACATCGTTTTCATACTGAAAGCTCCCGGATACTCCAGTTTGTTGAAGAACTTCTGCCTGGTGAACTCCTGGAGCTTCAGAGGTTGAGCAGAATTCGTCTTCTTGATCGTTATTTTCAATATCCGCTTTCCTTTGGAGATGTACTGAAAAAAATGCCCCTGCTCAGATCTGCAGGTTTTTTGCTGAGCTATTTCACAGAACGATTGAAGGGTATTTTCGCTTCCGGGGAAAAACGATCTTTCAGAGGCTGGGTAATAAGCAGGTTTGGAAAGAAGCTGTACGACCTCTATTTCGGCCCATACACAGAAAAGCTCTGGGGTTGCCCTGCGGATGAACTCTCGGCTGACTGGGCAAGCCAGAGAATTACTGTACCGAAACTGACTGATATGGTCCGGGCTACTATATCTCCTCGGAAGAATTCAGCCAGAAGCCTCGTAAGCAAATTTCATTATCCGATGGGCGGAATCGGGAGAATCTCCGATGCGCTTGCAGACAGAGTTTCGGCCAGGGGGTGCTCTTTTATGTACTCTTCCTTCCTTAATTCCATTAAGCCACTTCCAGCGGGGGGGTACAGTTTATCTGTCAATGGTGACGATATTAAGGTTGATGGCATTGTAAGTACAATACCAGTAACCGAATACACTACACTGATCGGCAATATGGTCCCCGTGGAGATTCATAACTGTTCGAAAAAACTCAATTATAGAGCCATTGTTTTCCTGGTGCTGCAGCTGAAGACCCGAATCAGGGCGAATGATCACTGGATATACATCCCCGAAGGAAAGTACCTGTTCAACAGGATCTCAATTCCCGGAAACTTCGATCCTGAGATTGCTGAAAGCAACCCTCAGATGGTGTTCGAGTTTACATGTATGGTTGATGATGATATCTGGTCGGGGGATCTGGATCTGCAGGAATCAGCTATTACCGGAGGTGTTGATCTGGGGCTGTTTCACCGGCATGATGTTGTGGGAAGCACTCTGGCAAGGAAAGCTCACGCTTATCCGATTTACTCATTGGATTACGCTGAAAACGTATCCGCTGTTCTTGATGCTCTTGATAAACTGGAATGTTCAGTAACCAGCGGTCGCCAGGGTCTGTTCAGATACAATAATATGGATCACTCCCTGGAAATGGGAGAATATGCAGCTCTGGAGCTACTCGGACAGGGTAGAGTACGCCAGCGGTTCGACTGGACCAGGCAAACATGGGCGGACGGTTGATAACCACGCAGCTGAAAAAGAACGAAAACACCCGATGAATTCCAGTTACTTCCATTTATGGTTATTTGTTTCTCTGAAATTGGATTCATTCTATCTCAGGAGTTCCGGCCCTGAATTTATACGGAATAGATTTGATTTGACATGACCGGGTAATTCTAGGTATTGTTTTCATAAATGAGAAAGACTTTGGAATCTGGTATTACTGTAGTAATTTTATACTCTGTCCGCTAAATTGCCATACTGCCTGACAGATGGTTTTGTGCAGACGGTTGAGAGGTTTCCATGAAAAAAGACAGTCTCTTTAAGACGGATGACATTCTCTCCGAGAGTGGTGTCAGGGAACTCTTTGAAATTATAGAAGTGCATGAATCGGATGTTCTCGTCAAACAGGGGGACCAGGGAACGGATCTTTTCATTGTTGAATCCGGACTGTTCGTAGTAACCGATGACAAAGGGGGAGGCCGGATACTGGATTCACTTAGTGATGGAGACGTATTCGGAGAAATGGCTTTCCTTGGCGGAGAGGAGCGGTCAGCAAGTGTTACATCGAATCTGACCGGGACCATATTGAAACTCTCCCGGGAGCCCTTTGTAGCATTCCTCAGAAAGAATCCCATTCCGGGTACAAAATTCCTTCTATTCCTTGAGAAACTCATTGTCGGAAGACTCAGAAAAGCTGATGCCCTCAGGATACTTATCTCAAGCGATAGGGAACTCAGTGGTCGGCAAGAGCTCAGAAAACTGAGAGCTGATATCCGGGCTCGGAACAAGAGACCCCTTCTATCCGCCGATGATCCTATGCTGTCCGAGATGTGTCACTGGATATATGCTCGGGACGATCAGGTTCTCTTCAAGCAGGGAGACAGAAGTACAGACCTTTTTCTCATCCGGACGGGAAAGGTTGTTGTTATAGATGAAAACTCCGGAGGTTTCGTTCTGGGCACGTTTGGACCGAACGACGTTATAGGTGAATGCTCATTCCTTGACAGCAAACCCAGGGAATCCACAGCAAAAGTAAGCGGAAGTGCTGAAATACTGATGTTTTCAAGAAACACTCTGCATGAACTCCTTAAGAAGAACAGCGCCATGGCTATCAGCCTGAACCTTGGTCTGGGAAGTCTTCTCGCACAGAGACTCAGTATGGCTAACAAAACGTTGAGACTTCTAACCTACGAGGAGCTTAGAGAAAAAGCGGAGGTATCAAGATTGCTCAGTGAAATGCGAAAATCCCTTCGGATAAAGACTCTCCACTAACCGATATCCATTATACCGCTATGATTGTTGACGAAGGTAAACAAATGTTTATGTTTTGTCTGTAAATCACTTATTTTTCACCTACTGGAGGGGACAATGGATATCAGGACTGATAAGCGGGAGTGGAATTTCCACTCCCGCCTTTCCTAAGCGACGAGCATCATCATAACGAAGTTATGCATATAATCGGAGAGTCTGATCTGGCGATTCATTATTCTTACGCTGCGGATTTTAGTCAGTTATCAACTTCGAGCAGGATAATCCTCTGATTTCAATTGCTTGACGGACAGCGAATTACCTTATCATTTACCTGTCTCTGCAGACCGGCTGAACTTTGCAGTCAGGTGAATTTCATGAGATTTCGGGTTAATTCATTATATTCGCATAAAGTGGAAAAAGCATGTCACAATCAAGCTACGGAAGGTTTAATCGTTATGAAAACCGCATGCACTCTTTCTATTATTGTCATCAGCGGCATCTGCTTTTCTCAGATACCCGTGCAGGTGGTTAGAGTGAGCGAATCCCCTGTTATTGACGGTATCCCTGATGATGAGATATGGAACCAGTCGATGCCAGTACAGGAGGATTTCACTCAGAACAGGCCGGACTGCGGGGAACCGATGACAGAGCCGACCGAAATCAGGCTTCTTTACGATGACAAATATCTCTATTGTGCCTTCATCATGCATGACAATTACCCTGAGGAATTCACCAGAATGCTGGCTCCGAGGGATAACGATTTCTCGAGTGAGTGGATAGGCATCTGGCTTGATACATACAACGATGATAACAATGCCTACTTCTTCTTCATCAGTATTGATAATGTGCAGCAGGATGGCAGGTTGTGCGAAGTAAGCGGATGGGACATGAACTGGGATGGAGTATGGGCAAGCGCTACTTCTGTTTCGGATTCCGGCTGGACCGCTGAGCTCTCAATCCCCTTCTCCGCGCTGTGCTACTCAGACGATGAAGAACAGGTATGGGGCGTTAACTTCAAACGAACCATCACGCGTACAAATGAAAGTGCTTTCCTCTTCAGGATGGCAGATAATGGCCAGGTTAGAATTCAGGATTTCGGTGACCTGTGCGGGCTGAGTTACCTTCCTGCAACAAGGCAGATCGAACTCAGGCCGTATGGTGCCGGGCGAGTTCAGTACCTGAAAGACGCTGAAGAGGAGTGGGATCAATGGCTGAATGCCGGTCTCGATGCCAGGATAGGTCTTTCCTCAGAACTGCTCCTGGATCTTACAGTAAATCCTGATTTCGGTCAGATTGAAAGTGACCCTGATGAAGCGAATCTCTCCCACTGGGAAAGATACCTTCCCGAAAAAAGACCATTTTTCCTTGAGGGTTCGGATCTGTTCAGTATGCCTTTCTCACTCTTTTATTCAAGGCGGATAGGCTCGGTGGCGCCCAACGGAGAGATCATACCGATACTCGGTGGCGCAAAACTCTCCGGTTCCGTCAACGGCTTCCGAGCAGGTTTCCTTGATGCGTACACCGGAGGTATAAAGGAGAGCGGCAGTACTCTGGTGAATCCGGCGAACTACGCGGCGGGAAGAATTATTCGCGAGTTCGGTGAGGGCACCTATATCGGTTTCAGTGGAACAAGCACCGATATCCCGGAGCACAATGGATCAGAATATGTCTATGGCAGATCGGGAGCTGTTGATGCCCAGCTGAGTTTTCTGGAAAACCATAGAATCAACTCCGCTGTTGCAGGAACATGGAACTCAGTTGAAAGCCGATGGAATGATAATTATGCCTGTAGAACCTTCTACGAGTACGCCGATGAAAGGTTTGATTTCAGCAGTGGATTTTCATACCGTGAAGAGAATTTTGACGCGAACATGATCGGATACACTTCATCCACAGGAGATGTCAATGCATGGATAAGCAGCGGATTGTATCATCCATTTGCTGAGAGTGAAATTCTTCAGCACTGGTGGGGTAACATGAACGCATGGTACAATCGTGTCCCCGGAGGTCCTGTGACCGGAAGGGGAATCTATTTCAATACAGGTATGGTCTTTCGTAACCGATACCATTTCGATTTCGAGCTTGGTTACAAAGGTTCCAGGACTGACAGATACGAAGGACCGGAAGGCACCAGGTACGATGACGGCCTTGATTTTGGCTTCAGCTGTTCAAGTGATTCCAGAGAGAAGCTGTGTGGATATCTGTGGGGTGGAATCGGCTCATACTGTGAAGGCAGCAGGAGATATGCTGGTACCTGGGTCAACTTCAAACCTTCACCAAGCATTTCATTGGAGGCTGATATTGACTGGAGCCAGACAAGGAATGCACGAAAATACGACTGGAACCTGGAGGAATGGAGTCACAGGGATACTGACTGGCGCTCCCTTCAGCTCAGTGGGAGCTGGATGTTCAGTAACTGCTTCAGTCTCAGACTGACGTCACAGATATCAAGGTTCGGCAGTGAATGGGAAACGGAAGAAAGCAGCAGGGATTTGAGGCACTGGATGAACGCGCTGCTCAGCTGGCAATTCAGTCCTGGAAGCATGTTCTTCCTCATGGCAGGCGAGAACGCCGATCCTGACCTTCAGACGGGTGATTATGGTGAACCTGAATTCACCATTTTCACAAAGCTGACATGGTTCCTGCCTGTTTAAGCGCCCTCCTGTGAGTGGTAGATCACCACACTATCCTTGATTGAAGAGCCATCATGAGCCGTTGTAATCCGGATGGAAAGGCAGAGATGTTTCATGGCATACTTATTTCTTTTTCTGATTGCGTTTATTTCAATATGTCCTGTTATGGGGGATATACCTGATACTGTGCTGGATTCAGGTATTTACGAAGTGATGGAGCATAACGGAGACGATCATCTGATTGATGTGTCATTTTCTGAGGCTGATTCAATCACCAGATGCTTCGGTTATACAGTTACAGGGAACAGCACAGATTTCTGGGTTCTCACTATCGATTATTCGGGAGTTACCATTGATCGGCAGGTGCTCAATATCCAGCATGATACTCCGGGTGACTGGATCAGCGGAGTTTTTCTGGAATCTGGTCTGCTCTTGATCATTGATGGAGAAAGCACTCTTGGTGCGCTTACTGATTTTCTTCTTGTCGATCTTCTGAATCCGGGTAATAGTAGCCACTCTGTTCTTCAAGCAGAAGTTGCTTCTGATGAGATTATATCCCTGCTGTCTCTGGAGAAATTCTCCGATGGTGAGTTGCTCGCAGTTGGAACCCGATGGTCGCCGGAGAACAGTCATACGCTTTTGGTAATGAAGCTGGACTATAAGGGCACAGTTCTTTGGGAAACTCCTATAGTTGAGAATTGCGAGTCACAGTTCATCCGGGCAAGCCTGGAAATGATGAGTGATGGAGGGTGCATAGCGACATACAATCTGGATTGTTTTCCGTCATCGCTTATTCCAATATTCAGATTGGGAAGTGATGGTCAGATTCTCTGGCATAAATCACTGCAGGTGAATTCCGAGTTCGTCGCAGGCATATCGGGTTTCCTGGAGCTGGGTGATGGAAGAATACTCTGCACAGGCACTGTTGACGATATGGGGCAGATGGCTTTCAGGGGATTCAGCGTATGACTGGATTCACTGGGCGAAGAACTCTGGAGGAGGATCGACTGGTACAATGATCACACTTTATTCCGTTCCGCGGGGATTACACCGCAGGACGATTTTCTCATAACCGGCTGGACAGGCGTGGAGGGGAGTTATTCTCTTGAGGTAGTAGACATTGATGTTCTGTTGGCAGTTTTAAGAAATGACGGAAGTCGAATCATCGGTACGGAGCTCTGTGCGGAAGGTGATCAGAAGGCTCATTCGGTATTTCTTACAGAATCAGGTCAGATCATTGTAACAGGCACTGAAGTTCAACCTGGACAAGAGGAGGCCGATCTGTTCTTCTGGAAATTCGATTTTGAGGAATTACTGTGAGATCTACAGCAAGCTGCTGATATTGAAGGCTAGACATTGCAGGTTAACTGGTGTAAGTTCTTGAAAATCCATAACCAGACTTAATGGCATTCCGTGAAAGAAAAACCTTGGTTACTACAACTCAAAAGGGCCGGTAATCGTATGCATGAGAATCAATTTAATAAAAGCTTCTATTGCAGGCGAACAGCTCTGTTTCTTCCTGTTATTTCCTGCCTTCTGCTGGTTTTTGGAACAACTTCAGCTACTACTACCGGCTCTGTCGCTGGATTTGTCACTAACAGCTCTGGAGATATGCTGATCGGGGCAAGTGTAATGATTGAAGATACTCCTTTCGGCTCAATGACTGATGCGAACGGTGAATATTATATACCCCGACTTTCCCCCGGTACATACACAGTTACCGCGAGAATGGTTGGCATGGGTTCTTTAACAAAAGAAGGAGTGACTGTAGTATCTGGCCAGATAACAGAGATTGATTTTGTTCTGGAGGAATCCACTTCTGGAGAAACTGTCATTCAGGTGAGCGATCAGAGGAGCCTTATACTTGAGAACGTTCCCTCCACCATACATGTGATAGGCCGCGCGGAAATTGAAACAATGCCTGTTACCGGTGTGCTGGATATTGTTAAGAGGCAGCCGGGGATTATGGCGCAGGGAGGAGAGATTCATGTAAGGGGGGGAAGGTCCGGAGAGGTTGCTTTTCTTCTTGACGGTGTTTCCATGCGTTCTCCCGTGACAAACGCCTTTGTTTCAAGCGTTCCATTATCTGCCCTTTCCGAAGCCTCCATAATTACCGGCGGACTCAGTGCCCGTTACGGCAATGTAATGTCAGGCGTAGTTAATATGGTCACAAAGGAAGGTGGTTCCAGATACGAAGGAGAGGTTAGTATCCGCCATGGTGACATGTCAGTATTCGGTTACGAAAGCGAATCCCGTAATTACTCTGAACCCTCTGAGAATGATAATTATCGAAGTGACTGCATCAACTGTGAGATCGCATTCGGTGGACCTGAACCGATAACTACCTATCTTCTGCCGGCTATAGGGCTCGACCTGCCCGGTGAGGTAAGGTTCTTCGGGGCATGCGAATGGATGCGGAGCGGTTACAACCTTGAGGACAGCCGCGGCAACTGGGAGAATAACTGGCAGAACCTTATCAACGGAAGTGGTAAGCTTACCTGGCGGCCTGACGGGAAGACCAGAATATGGGTTAACGGTCATTATTACTACAGGCAGAATGGTTGGGATGAGTGGACATGGTCCCTATACGATCATTCGGCATACATCGAAGGAGAGCCCTACCTTGGTCGAAATCCAGATTACGCAATACCTGTCAGATTCGAAGAGGATTACGGTGTTACAACAGGTCTTACCCAGATGCTCGGAGAAAGGTCGTTTTTTGATTTCAAAGTCAGCTGGAACCGTTTCTGCCAGTGGCAGCGAATCAGGGATGAAGGCGGAGGATATCTGGGAGAGGGATTTTCACCCTCCGACTGGGTCTTCTTTTCAGCAGGTGATAGAGTAACCGATTCAATGGGATTCTACCATTCAGGTATCCATCCCGATGTCTGGCTGGAATCAAGCAATTACGTTACAACAGGGAAGTTCGATTTTACAAGCAAGCTGAACACTATTATGGAGCTGAGTACAGGACTCGAAGCCAACTACTACGACCTTTACGACTACAGTGCCTACATTGAAAACTGGCTTACAGCGTACGCAAGCCTTTGGAAGGCGTATCCCTATTCCGGAAGTGCCTATGCGGAATTATCTTCCCGTTTTTCCGGTGGTCTGGTACTGAATACCGGTCTCCGCTTCGATTATTTCGAACCTAATGCTGAGATAATGTCCCCTGACAATTTCGAACTAATTGCCGCGCAAGCCAAGTATCAGGTGAGTCCACGGATAGGAATGACCAACCCAGTATCGGACCGTGACGTATTCTTCTGTACGTACGGTCATTATTTCCAGATGCCCAATATGAATCAGATGTACTTCGGAACAGATTACAACTCATCTGAGACTGCCACTATTGTAGGAAACCCGGACCTTGATGCCCAGCGGACCATAAGCTACGAAGCTGGTCTGAGACATCGCTTCAATAACCTTTCATCAGTGGCTGTATCAGGATTCTACAAGGATATTACCGGGCTCGTAAGAACATCAAGCCATTTTGATGAAAGTCTCGGAGAATACTACCAGTACGGTAACGATGAAAGCCATGGTTCGGTCCGTGGTATGGAGATTACTTTTCTGAGACTTCCGGGAGATTACCTGTCGGGAAGTATTAACTATACATACTCGGTTGCAAAGGGAAAGTACTCGTCGGCTACTTCGCAGTTCGAGTATTCCACACAGGGTGATACCATTCCTCCAGCTGAGAATAACTACCTTGACTGGGACCAGCGGCATGTCGCTTCAGGGCATCTGAATTACGCTCTTCCCAGAGGAAGCGGCCCCCGAGTCTACGGTGTATATCCCCTTGAGGGCACGGAACTGGCTATTGACTGGGCTTACGGAAGCGGTTTTCCATACTCTCCTCCCTCCGGGGCATCGGTTATACCCAGTGTTAATACTGAGCGCTATCCCTGGACTATGCAAAGTGACGCCAGGCTGTCACGCCGCTTCTGGGTGAAAGCTCTTGAATTCAGAGCCAGCATAACCATCTACAACCTCTTCAACAGAACCAATCTGGATAGGATATTCGATAACGCCTACTATCAGAGCACAGGAGAACCAGGAGGCATTACGCGTAATCCGGGAGCGTATTCACCCGCAAGGCATTTCATGCTGAGTCTTAATATGTACTTTTAGGCAATCTGGAGGATCATTAATGAAATCCATCTATATTCCCTTTCTGGTACTGCTGATTCCACTCATAGGATGTCATGAGGTAATGGAGTACCAGAGCAATGACGAATCCCGTATCACGTTCATACGCTCCTCCGATTTTCAGGTAGAAAGGTATATGGATGGATTGCCGCAGGGAAGAACTCTCCTTTCGGGCGGGTCGAATAAACTCATACTCCTCACAGCCGAAGGAACTCTCTACAGAATAAATTCAGAGGAAATGACCGTTGATACTTCGTATACCATTGGAGGAAGCTCCGGAACAGGTTACGGTGATGCGGCAATCGCCAATAATGGAAACCTTTATGTGCTGGGTCCGGGGTCACAGGTGATCGAGGTGAATCTTAATACTAATTCTGTGGAGGATCAGTTTTCCCCCGGGTCGAACCCAATCGCAATCTGCGCCTCTTCAACCCTTGACAGACTCTACTTCATCGATGGTCTGGAGGATTACATCGGTGAAATATGGACCAGCAACAATCATACAGGGTTTACCAGCAACACCGCTTATCCCCTTGCCGATGTTATGATCGAGCCACTGGGCGGACGTCATATTGTAGCGGTCTGCTCGGACGATTGCGGTTCAATATACGGCATCTGGCTTGATCTTTCAGAATGCGCAAGGCTTCTAGCAATTCCACACTCATCTCCATCTTCTTGTGTTCTTCCTATGGGACAGGATTCGGTTTATATGATATGCTATCCCGAATGGACCAGTGTGAACGGGTATGTGAAATTTATTCAGGGTTATGTTGTGCCCGACATTCCCGTTCGGGCTAATGTTGAAGGACACCCGATTGATATGGCCTTTAACTCTAATTCAGGATATCTGGGAAACCTCTACATTCTAGGCAGGAGCGAATCGGGGAATACAGTGGTAACCGTAATGGAGTTTCCTTTTTCCCATATGGAACCTGAAATTGCTTCGGTTATCAGTATCGATGGATTTCCAAGGGATATTATTGCGCCCGCCAGCGGGGAATACCTGATGGTCCTTACATCGGATTAGGGTTTTCCCCTAAGGAGCCGTTTCCTCTGCTATCCATTCGATCGCGTATTCAAGAACGGGATCGTGTCCGGCCAGGAAATCCGCCGGGGTTGTCTGAACGTAAATATCAGGCAGTATACCGTTTCCTTCTATTGATACAGTATCTGCAGTGAATACCCTGGCGAAGGGGCATGTAATTTGCAGATTATCCCATAATGGCCAGTAAATCTGATCGAAATAGCCGGGGATATTTCCACCTCCGCCTGTAGTATCACCGATAATGGTTACATGAGGCATCTGCCCCATGAGCGATGCGAAGGCTTCCGCTGATCCGATATTCTGTTCCCCTGCAAGAAGTATGATCGGTTCTGTGAAAGCCCATGCCAGGGGAGTCATTTCATGAATAGCGAGCGCTGACAGATCATCATGCTCAGGTCCTGTTCTGTACTGTGTAAAGAATGCTGTTCTGTGCTGATCAGCGAAGATACCGGGGATCTGTTTCGCTGGAACCAATGATATTCCTTCACTCATTCTTATGTCGATTATCATGCCCGGCGCATCGAGATGATTCGCCACTTCGCTGCTGAAGTTCATGAAAGTGAAGAAATAGTCAAAGTGCTTGATCGCGAAGTAGGGAATTGTATCGATAACGCAGCTGCCCCACATTGGATACCCTGAAGATTCCCACTGGAATCCCCACGGTTCCAGCAGTTTCATAAGTACGGAATCGACGTAATTAACTTCAATGTCAGGTGAGTATGTTGGATTTATTCCCAGAGGAGGTCCATAGATCGATGCATTCTTATCTTCGAGCTTTCCTATCATCAAGCTTATGATTAGCTGCAATTCTCTGTATGAATTGGCGTTTTCTACAATATGGCTGTAATCATCGCGCAGGGCATCCCAGTCAACATCTTTTTCGTCGAATCCTACGTACTTCTGATCGTAGAGCGCCCATACCATGTCAAGGTATGACTGATAATCGTTCACTTCTGGGTGCGTAGGCGGGTCGTCGATGCATGAGGAAACAGCTAAAAGTAATACAACTATGGCAACACAGACGGAAGCTGTAATGCTGTCGGGTAAGCTGGTACGAATCATTCATTCACCTTTTCTGTAATGAGCAACAGTAGAATAGTGTATTCTTTCGAATCTGGCAATAAGGTTCATCGATATTGTAGACATATCTACCGGGCTTTCACTGAACCTGAATCAGTTCTATATTGGACATGCTTCAATCCTTTCTGACAGGAGAATATGATCAAGGCAAAACTATTTCGAGCCACCGCAACTCCACTGGCTTCAATCTTCGGGAGCGGTTTTCTGGTCATTGTTCCGATACTTGCCAGCGCAACTGGCAAATTCTCATTCTTTGCCATAATAGCGATTTGTGCTCTCGCATTTGCAATAGGATGGGTAATCCGGTTCAACATAGCCAATGTTGAGCCAGTACTCGATGCACGAAAAGCGTTAAAACGCACACTCTATCTGGATCGTATCTCGGATATCGCACTGGTACCCGCATACGTTATCTCCGTATGTCTTTATCTTCGTATTCTCAGCGCGTTTCTCATGAACGGTTTTGGGCTGGCTACCCACCTGAACGAGAGGTTTTTGACGACCGGGATTATTCTGCTGATAAGCATCATAGGTTATGTTAAGGGACTCAAGGACCTGCAGAAGCTTGAGAACTGGGCCATCTGGGTAACTATGGCAATCATCGTGATAATGATCCTGGGTTTCGGTCTGCACGATATCTCTCTCAATTCAGGATCCGGCATCGTACTTCCCGTATATCCCGGCCACAGCTTACTGCATATGCTGGCTGTGCTGGGGGGCACATTAATATGTGTTCAGGGTTTCGAAACATCCAGGTACCTGGGTGAAGAGTACAGCAGGGAAATGAGAATCAAATCCTGCCGGCTTTCGCAGATAATCGCCGCCGTCGTTTACATTGTTTTTGTAGCCGTTGCCATTCCTCTGATGCACTATCTCACCGGTCCCGTTCGAGATGATTCCCTTGTAACCCTTGCCGGAAAAGCATCCTTGCTGCTCCCGATACCGCTTATAGCCGCAGCGGTTCTAAGCCAGTTCAGCGCCGCGGTTGCCGATACGCTGGGGGGAGAAGGCAACATGGTGGAGGCTACAAGAGACAAAATAAGTCACAAAGCCGCCTATCTGATATTGGGTGGAGGTTCGATAATCCTGACCTGGAGCGCCAGCACTTTCCAGATAGTTGCTCTGGCTTCCAGGGCTTTCGCCTTCTACTATATGATGCAGTGCCTAGTTGCCATCACTGTTGCAAATAGCGCTGTCAGGAAGATCTGCATGATCCTGATTGCTCTGATTCTTCTTGCCATAACCCTGTTCGCTACACCCGCGGGCTGAGAACAGGACAACCCTATCAATCGTAATTGACTCTCTCAGCTCAGTCTTTAGATACCTCAGTGAGGAAC
>JAUWMQ010000075.1 GCA_030613065.1 Candidatus Aegiribacteria sp.
GTAAGTTAATGATTGACAACTAGTTAGTGACTATATTATCGATGATTTGTAACTCGCCATCCATAAACAGTTGCGACGCAGCAGAAATGCCACTTACCTGGCACCCATGTAACTTACATTGTTCGCAAGCTTAAGTTTCGAAGCATGACCTGTATTCCTCGACAGGACGAAATTCTTCTCTGGTAACTGTTCCGCTTTTGAAGGATCAATCCATGTCCCGTGTATGCTCCGAGATCTCAGGCAGGTTCAGCAACGAGATATCCAAGTGCTGATAAGATAAACTGATAAGCCCGGGTTTGAGGTTTTATTCAGGAGGTTCAGTGAACTCGGGAAGCGCAGCGTCATTTGATGAATACAGCTTCTTGATCAGAACGGCGATTGCTCCGAGGGTGCCTATCGTCATGAGGATGGATTGCTCCGGTCCGAAAGCTCCCCAGGGTGGATGATTCGTTGTTCTGAAAATCGTAGGCAGAAGTGTATGACCGCTTACATTCCATCCGAAAACCATTCCTGTTACAAGGTTCCACACCCAGTGAACGAGTATCGGGTAGAACAGGCCATCAGTTAAAAGCCTGAGCAAACCGAACAGAATTCCAGCCAGGAAAATGTTCACAATACCGGCGAATGCGGCATGGTAGTTGCCCAGGTGCAGCATGGCGAATGCCAGTGATGAGAGCAGCAATCCTGCGAACCTGTTTTTTCTGAAACTTAGTGCATCCATCATGAACCCCCTGCAGATGACCTCTTCCGACGCAGCGAGGAAAAACAGCGCCGCGGCGAACAGAAGCCATTCTGAAGTGATGCCGATGTATTCGAGACCTGAAAGAAGAGCAATGACTACGAATGGAATGAACAGGACAGCAGAAGCAGCCACAGCTGTCCAGCCCTCCTTTTTCCCGGATTTTCCAGCAACCTCGGGCACCAGTCTCCAGAGAGGAAACACTACGATCAATGAGATAAAACTTATTACTGCCCAGTTCGGAATGCAGTCCTCTTTTAAACCGAGAACGCCGGAAAGGAAACCCTGAAACCATACCCAGAGGTAAAACCCAAGCAGAGTTATGCCAAGCCTGAAAATAGGTCTGATTAAAGATGGACAGCGCTTTTCAAGGAAGGTGGTCCTGCCTTGCATGTTCATGAAATGACCGACCTGTATACTTCCATGGTCTTTCTCGCTGCCCTGCTCCAGGAGAAACATGCGGCCCGTTCCAGACCCTTTCTAATGTACTCGTCCCTATTCTCAGGAGATTCTTCCAGGAGCTCCATTGATTTACTCAGCAAAGAAGTATTACGGGGATCAACGAGAATGGCCGCCTCACCCGCGATTTCCGGTATGCAGGAGAGATCTGAAGCTATTACGGGACAGCCGCTCTGCATGGCTTCAAGTACCGGCAGCCCGAAACCCTCATCCAGGGTGGGAAACACGAAGGCAAGGGCAGAAGAATAAAGGTTATAGAGGTCTTCCTGGGGTACGTCCCGCAGGTATACTATCCCCTTCCCTTCCAGGAGGTGGCAGTAACGCTCCCTGAAATCCTCTATGTCCGGGGGTCGGCCTGAAAGAACAAGCGCGAGAAGGTTCCTGGATCTGATCCCTTCAGGGAGTTCCAGGTAGGAATCTATCAGCCCGGTAATATTCTTTCTGGGATCAACCCTTCCAACAAATAGGAAGTAGGGATGTTCATCCAGACCGTAGCTTTTAAGCATCTCCCTGTTCCGCGGGCGTGGATGGAATTTATCAGAGGCCGCTTCAGGCACCGGCAAAACGGAACATATGGATTCGGGGAAGCACTCTTGAAGGCTTTTTTTTACGTAGGCTGAAGGTGTGATCACTGCCCTGGCCTTCTCAAGTATCTCAGGAGTTCTCTTCAGATAGAAACGCCTCAGTTCGGAACCCTTGAATTCATCAAGTGTAATCGGGAAGATGTCATGCACAGTGGCAACGAATTTCCGGGGCAATACTACGGAACCAAACGGATCTGTCAGGTGCACGATATCCAGGCTCCGGGAAGAGAAACGCCACAGGATACCGCTCAGAAATTTTGTGATGAAGGAAAGCCTGTCACCAAGCATATTCCTGTGTGGTAAAGCTTTGCGAATAGTTACATTAGGAATACTTCCGAAAAGATCTTCCAGTTTTCTCTTTTTTGAGCCACTGAAGGTTGTCAGCAGAATAAAGCTGTCATCCGGATACTCTTCAGCAAGACCCTTTACCAGTTCTCTGGCGTATGTCTTTATCCCTCCATGACCAAGGATATTAGTAGCGTCGAACCCGATATTCATGCGGGATCTTCAGTCTGTCATTTCCGGAGTGGAACTGCTCTTAATATATCCATGAAGCTCCCGGCCTTCAGGCTTGCTCCGCCCACAAGCGCTCCGTTGACCGAAGGTCTGGAGAGTATTTCAGCAGCGTTGTCAGGCTTTACGCTTCCACCGTACTGTATTCTTGTGTTATCAGCAAAATCATTACTCATGATGCCGGCAACCCACTCCCTTATCAGCGAATGCATCCGTTCTGCTTCATCCGGAGTCGCAGTGAGACCGGTGCCGATAGCCCATACAGGTTCGTATGCGATCACAAAATTCTCGGGTGAAACGCATTTCTGATCTTTCAGGGCAAACTCAACCTGCCTTTTTACAACTTCTTCCGTTCTGCCGGCTTCCCTTTCATCTATGAGCTCTCCAACGCAGAGTATACCGCGAAGCCCGGTCTCCAGGCCGGCTTCAAGCTTTTTCCTGACGACCTCATCGGTCTCGCCGAATACGTGCCTCCGTTCACTGTGACCGGCCAGGAACCAGGTAGCTCCTGCATCCGCGAGCATGGCAGGGCTTATCTCTCCGGTAAACGCACCTTTCTCAAGCCAGAAAAGATCCTGCCCGCCAGTTTCAATGCCGGCATCAGCTGCGGCATCAGTCATCAGGGGGATAAGTGTGAAAGGCGGGAAAAGGATTATTTCGGAGGAGACAGATCCGGATCCTAACCTTTTCATTTCACTTAGAAATTCAAGTGCGATCAGTCTGGAACCGTTCATCTTCCAGTTTCCACCGATTATCTGCTTCACTGTCTACCACCTTTCAGCGCGACAAGGGCGGGCAGCTCCATGCCCTGCAGAAGTTTCAAAGACGCACCACCTCCTGTGGAAACGAAGGTTATACTGTCTTCAAGCCCCGCCTCCATAACGGCCCGTACTGAATCTCCACCCCCGACAACCGTAACGGTACCGTTACCGGTAACTTCAGCAAGAGCTTTGGCGACACCTCTGGTGCCGCTGTCAAACGGAGGAATCTCAAATACACCCATAGGTCCGTTCCAGACAACCGTGCAGCTTTTTCCGATGATCTTTCCGAATTCCTCCACAGTATCAGGTCCTATGTCCAGTCCCGCCATTCCATCCGGTATTGAATTGGCCGGAACTGTCCTGGCAAGGTCAGGTCTGCCGGCGGAAGGCGCAATTACTATATCAAGGGGAAGGTGTATATCCACGCCGTATTTATCAGCATCATTAAGTATCTGCCTTGCGGCTCCAAGCCTGTCAAGCTCAAGAAGGCTTGTCCCAACGCTCATCCCCATTTCCTTCATGAAGGTAAAGGCCATTCCACCGCCTATCATCAGGTGATCCAGCCGGGAAAGAAGATTATCTATTACAGGGATCTTATCGGAGACCTTAGCCCCGCCCAGCAGAAGAGAGAAAGGTCTGACCGGTGATGAAAGCATCTCCCCGAAAACCTTCAGTTCCTTCTGCACGAGGAGCCCGGTGTAGCCTCCTTTTAGAAGTGCGGGTATTCCAGTCAGGGAAGTGTGGGATCTATGGATCGTACCGAATGCGTCATTGACGTAGATGTCCGAGTTGGATGCCAGCTTACGGGCGAAATCCATATCTCCCTGCTTCTCTTCCGGATGGAAACGGAGGTTCTCGAGAAGGAGGATATCACCCGAATTAAGGGAGGCAGCAATGGTATTCACTCTCGCCCCGATACAGTCAGGAGCGAAAAGTACTTTCTTCCCGAGGAGTTCACCAAGCCTGTCCGCTACAGGTGCCAGAGACAATTCAGGATTACTTACCCCGCCTGGTCTTCCCAGGTGGCTGGCAATAATGAGTGATGCGCCGCGATCGAGCAGGTACCTTATCGTGGGGAGAATTGCCTTGATCCTGGTATCGTCGACGATCCTTCCATCCTTGAGGGGAACATTCAGGTCCGCCCTGAGAAAGACCCTTCTGCCGCTGAGCTCAGCATCTTGCAGCGCAGGGTATTTCACAGCCCGACTTCGATCATGTACAGCATGAAGTCCACCATTCTGGAGGCGTAACCGTATTCGTTGTCGTACCAGGACAGTATCTTTACCATTCTGTGCCCCATTGTTTTTGTTACAAGGGAATCGAATATCGAACTGTAAGGATTACCTATAACATCGCTGGACACAATGGGGTCAGTGGAATACTCCAGTACGCCTTTCAGACTGCCCTGAGAAGCTTCAAGCATTGCATTGTTCACAGATTCGACCGTGACATCTTTCCGCAGTTCACATACCAGATCTACCAGTGATCCATCCTTAACTGGAACACGTACCGCTATACCGTCAAGCTTACCGCTGAGCTCGGGGATCACGAGACCCACGGCAGCCGCCGCGCCTGTGGTCGTTGGAATGATGTTTACAGCTGCCGCCCTTGCCCGTCTAAGGTCAGTGTGAGGCAGATCAAGAATTTTCTGATCGTTCGTGTAAGCATGGATCGTTGTCATGATTCCATTTACTATTCCGAAGGTATCGTTCAGGACTTTCGCGACCGGTGCCAGACAGTTGGTCGTGCAGCTGGCGGTGGATATAACTTCATCCTTCTCAGGATTGTAAAGGGTATGATTCACGCCATAAACTACGGTAAGATCAGCCCCGGGTTTTCCCTTCGCGGGAGCACTGAGAACAACTTTCTTCGCTCCGGACTCAATATGCTTCATCGCCTTTTCCCTTGTTCGGAAAAAGCCGGTAGACTCTATGACTATCTCTACGCCGAGTTCCTTCCAGGGGAGTTTCGAAGGGTCCGGCTGAGATAGTACCCTGAAACTGTCACCGCCTGCATGGATAACATCTCCATCAACTCTTACGTCACCGGGAAACCGGCCGTGCACAGAATCGTACTTCAGAAGGTGCGCAAGGACACCCGTATCGGTCAGATCATTCACAGCGACTATATCAATGTTACTGTTATCAAGTGTCTGCCTGTAAACAAGCCTGCCGATTCTTCCGAATCCATTAATTGCGACTTTTACCGCCATATTAAACCTCCGCTATCCAAAGAAGAGTTTTGCAGCTTCATACTGCTCGAAAGGTACAGTTTTCAATGTCCCAACCGCCTTCTCAAGTTCCACGGCGACTATCTCCGTACCATGGAGAGCCGCCATTTTACCGAACAACCCCTGTTCTGCCATTTCAACGGCCTTGACTCCTAATCTTGTTCCGAGGACGCGGTCGAAAGCGGTGGGGCTGCCGCCTCTCTGAACATGCCCGAGCACTACATGTCTTGTTTCCAGATCTGTTCTGTCAGCGATTTCATTTTTGAGTACTTCACCAATACCGATTCCGGTGCCGAGCTGGACATGATCGAAGGCATCCTTTTCCGCTGAATGCATAACATGTCTCTGAAGTTTAGGGTCTATGGCTCCTTCAGCCACGGCAACAATTGCATACCTGTTGCCTTCTCTGTAACGCTTTTTCAGGAGTTCACACACTTCGTCCGTATTAAACTCCTGTTCAGGTATGAGAATGACATGGGCACCGCCGGCCATACCTGCATGAAGCGCCAGCCAGCCAGCATGACGTCCCATGATCTCCACTACAATAATCCTTTCATGGCTTCTGGCAGTGGTATGAAGCATATCAAGGGCTTTCATGACGTAGTTGATTGCGGTATCAAAACCGAAAGTACAATCGGTAGCGCTTAGATCATTGTCTATTGTTTTTGGTATACCGATGACCGAAAGACCTTCGGTGTAGAGCCTGCTGGCAACACCAAGAGTATCCTCTCCGCCTATTGCTATCAGGCAGTCAAGCTTCCTGTCAGTGTAGGTCTTCATTATCCCTTCGAACCCGTTCTCAAGCTTGAATGGGTTCGTTCTTGAAGAAAGAAGTATGGTGCCGCCCTCCATGTGAATATCCCTGACACGGTCAAGATCGAGATCCACAGCATCGTTCTCGATGGCTCCCTTCCATCCTCTCAGGAAACCGGTTATTTTGTGCTTCTGTATCTTTCCTTTTACCGTGATACCCCTGATAACAGCATTTAATCCAGGAGCATCTCCACCACCCGTTAGTAAGCCAATGTGCATATTAACTCTCTCTGTTTTCCGAATAGTCTTTATTCATTTTTCTGATCAGTTTTCCGGCGAGTTCCATCAGATCGGGAATTGAAAGGGATTGTCCTCCGTCTGACAGTGCCTTGTCAGGATCAGGATGTACTTCCAGCATAATACCGTCAGCTCCTGCAGCGAGACCTGCAAGAGACAGCGGTTCAAGAAGATCCCTCCTTCCGGAGGCATGACACGGGTCTACAATGACCGGATATCCACCAAGCATTCTTGCAAGTGGAACAGCCGAAATATCCAGAGTATTCCTTGTCCATGGTTCAAAGGTCCTGATTCCCCTTTCACAGAGAACCACCCTGTCATTCCCCTCTTTAACGAGATACTCCGCCGCCATGAGCCACTCCTCAATCGTGGCCATGAAACCCCTTTTCAGAAGTATCGGCTTCTCGGTCCTGCCAAGAGCGGATAATAGTGGAAAGTTGTGCATGTTCCTTGCTCCGACCTGGATCATATCAATGAACTTCACAGCATGTTCTATCTGATCTACAGCCATGACTTCACTGACCACCGGAATGTTGAATTCCCTTCTTACCTGATCCAGCATTTCGAATCCTTCAATTCCCAAGCCCTGGAAGGAATAGGGGGATGTTCTGGGCTTGAACGAACCTCCTCTTAATATGGAAGCACCCGCTTTAACGACAGCAGCCGTAACTTCCCTTAGCATTTCGATGTTTTCCACGGAACAGGGACCTGCTATGAGAATGGAGAGCCCCGCGCCGATATGGACATTGCCTACTTTTACGGATCTTATGTCCATTTTACTTCTTTCCCAGCTCGCTGATAATGAATCTTACTAAATCACTTACTGAACTGTCTGATACTGGACCGACATTGTGACCGATAGCGTTATCCACCTGGTCATCCACCCAAGTGGGGTCAAATCCCCCTCCGATTCTGTTCATGAGCTCCGACCTCTGGTTAATAAGCCTCACAAGCTCCACATCTGACCTGAGAAGTTCACCCCGGAAATCAGGGATGATCTCTCTGGTACCCACTGCCTTCCTGTCAATCTTTCCGTTTGCGGTTCTGGGCAGCCCGTGTACAAAATTGATAAGTCTTGGAATCTTGTGCTCATCGAGGTACTGCCTGAGAAATGCCCTCATTCCCGCAACGGTAAGCTCAGCTCCCGGCCTTGATACTATGTAAGCGGAAGGCATCTCACCCCGCGTCGGATGATCCCTGCCGACCACACATGCGTCAACAACTGAAGGATGTTTCAGTATCGCCAGTTCAACCTCAAGAGGGTACACTTTCAGACCGGCAGCCTTTATCAGCCCTCCCCTGCGTCCCAGAAAAACCAGCCTTCCATTCTCCGCTCTGAACATATCCCCTGTACGATACCATCCATCAAGAAAAGCTTCTTCGGTCTGTGGTCTGTCTCCCATGTACCTGTTCACAACCCCTGGTCCTGCGATCCATAGTTCACCGCTGCCGCTTTCATCCATTCTTTTGCCTGACAGGTCACGGAGTTCGATCTCGTACCCTTTCACAACAGTATTGAATCCCTGCACTCCGTTCTCTCCGATAAGACCGACCCCCGCTGTCTCAGTACTGCCCCATACAGGTATAAGTTCCACACCGGTTCTCTCTGTGAAATTCACCATAAAATCTTCGGAAACATGCATCCCGCCAGCTTCCGCGATTCTCACAAATGAAAGATCAGCGTCAATTCTGGCCCAAAGATGCGACAAGCTCATCAGCTGCGTCGGAAGAGCCATAATGGCCGTTACACCAGTTTTTGAAATCACATGAAGCAGGTCCCTTGGGTAATTGTGCTCGGTAAGTACAGTCCTTCCTCCGAGATATAATCCCCGCATAAATAGTTCATGGGGATGACCGAAGACTCCGAAGATTGACATGTGAACATCTTTACCGGTCAGACCCATTGTCGCGGAAACACCTTCAGTGTTCGCCAATAGCTGATCATGAGTTGTAGGCGCTACCTTCGCCTGACCGGTGGATGCCGATGTAACGTTCAGATAGAACTCTTCATCTCCTTGCAGAACAGGAACATCTACAGGGTTTTCGCAGCCTTTGAAGATATCATCGCTTAAAGACAGGGTTATCTCATCAGGCCCAGAGCAGCAGTCAGTTTTATCCAACGTCAGGAGCAGACGATCCGACCAGCGGCCGAAAACCCTCATCCTTTCCTGCGCCGGCCAGTCAGGATTCAGTGATACGAACTTCGCTCCCAGCATGGAAACTGCAGTGAAAGTACATGGAAGCAGGGAAGACCGGCGTGACACAACACCAACAACATGTCCCTGTTGAACTCCTGCTTTCTGCAGCAGCGATGCAATGTGACAGGAAACCCGCCACCAGGCAGCATAACTGAGTTTCCGCCGGTCATCTTCAAGAGCGACAGTATCAGGTGTAGCGGTTGCCCACTTCTCCAGCAGTCCGTGAACTGTCCCCGGCATCTATTCCTGTATCTCTCCACATTTCGGGCAGAATTTGGAATCTGATGGAAGATCTGCACCGCATTTGGTGCATGCCTTTCCGCCGTCGGTCTTTGAACCGCATTCGGGGCAGAACTTTGTTCCAGGCGGTACTGCATTGCCGCATTCAGGGCATGTTAAACCAAGGGGTTTACCGCATTCAGGACAGAATTTCCCCGAGACAACATTCTTGCCGCAGGAAGGGCATGTAATCTGAGCCGCTCCGCCGCCGCCCTGGCCGTTTGAACCCTGGCCGCCTCCTGCCATAGTCTGGCCCATCATGTTGGCCATTGTCATACCCATGCCGAGTCCGGCCCCCATACCGACGCCTGCGCCTGCGGCTCCTCCGCCGCCTTCATTCGCGGCTGCATCGCCCATGGCTGTGGCAGTCTTGAAGCGCAGGTCCTGGTTCATATCACCAAGAGCTCCCATAGCACTGCGCTCATCGATCCTTGCCTGAACCTCCTCGGGGGGCGTAATAGCCTGAACGTAAAAATCAACCAGCTGAATTCCGTATTTCCCGAAATCATCACCCAGTCTGGCTTTCGCAAGGGTACCTATCTCATCGTAGGATTGAGCGAGGTCAAATATGGTTTCAATGGTTTCTCCAAGAAGGTCTGTCAGTCTTGAGATTATCATACCCTTCAGGAAACCCTCGATATCATCGGTTGAGAATCTTCCCTCTGTCCCGACTATCTTATTGATGAAGAGATGGCTCTGTTCAACTTTCATGGAAAAGCTGCCAAAAGCCCTCAATCTCACCATTGAGAGTTCTTTGTCCCTGAATATTATGGGTTCCTTGGTACCCCATTTCATGTCGGTGAAGGTCTTTTTGTTCACATAGAACATCGTTGCCCTGAACGGGGAGTCTTTGCCCTCAAAGAGAGTACTGACAAGGCCTGTCAGGATGGGAATATTCTCGGTAGTGATCGTATGCCTTCCGGGGCCAAAGGTATCCATCGCCTTTCCATCCCGAAAGAATATTGCATCCTGGCTTTCTCTTACTATGACCTGGGAGCCCAGACGGAATTCGCCGGAGCCACTCTGAGGAATCCTGTGGACTATTTCCGTTCCACTGTCATCCATCCATTCTACAATTTCAAGTTTCTTGAACATTATCCGCTAACCTTTCTTCTATTTAATCTACCGGTGTATTCTTTTTGAGATCAATCATCAGCTCGCTGCGCCCAGAAATCTTATTGCTGAATTCAACGAGTATCGAAATCATTGCATTAATGGGTTCTTTCATGTCAGAACCGGCTGCTGCAGATGCCTGAAGGACCTTGAAAGACTCCTCAAGCTCTTCGATATTCTCAACCAGACCCACATCAAAGGCGTACAGCTTGTCAAGCTCATCCTCACGAACCTTATGCATGTCAAACCAGCCCCTGTAACCTCTTGCGGCAAAACGGATCTCGTCAGTTACCTTTTCCAGCCTCTTTGTAATTCTGTCAAAATCGGTAACCGCACTGAGTGCGGCAGGCCCCCTCAGACCCGCAGGTATCTCGTTTAAATCGGTTCTGAGAAGCTCCAGTTTTCTAACGAGGTCTGCCCTGAAAAGCTGATCGTTATCCCTCCGCTCTTCTTTGCTTTTGTAACCTTTGTAACCAGGAATAAGACGTATGGCCTTCTCCAGAAATCCAAGATCTCTTCCCTCACCCATATTTTGTCCTTTCTCGTACATAGTATTTTCATCAATTAGACTCAATTATATATAAGTATAAAACTAATGTATCATGTCAATCAGGTCACCTGCCGGCTATTGATCTTATGTTGGAGAGGTGGCCTGCATACGTTCTGGCGAAGAGGTGCCTGCCTGTTCCATCATCCCTGCTTACGAAATATAGATATCCCTCAGCCATATCAGGGCGGAACGCAGCGTTAATCGATATTAAACCCGGGGAACAGATAGGGCCAGGAGGCAGACCCTCATACATGTAAGTGTTGTAGGGATCATCGATCTCAAGATCTCCGTAAAGAAGGACTTCCTTCACCTCGCCAAGGACATACTGAACAGTCGCGCAGCTCTCAAGCTTCATTCCATTTCTCATTCTTGATAGGAATACACCCGCAATAACAGCCCTTTCAGAATCAACCCTGGCTTCCCTCTCAACGATGGAAGCGAGTATGATGGTTTCATGCAGTGTAAGGCCGGTATTTTCAAGGAGCTTATCAGAGTTCTCAGGTCTCAGAGCCTTACCTGTTTCAATGATCCTGCTCAGGATTTCCCCGGCTTCGAGGGTATCGGCAAATTCGTAGGTTTCTGGAAAAAGGTAACCTTCAAGGGTATGGATACCGTTGAATGCAAGATAAATGGAATCTGTCGAAAGGCTGTCAAGCAAATATCCGCCGATGCCTGTACCTTCGGAGATAAGGCTGAGAGACTGCAGGAGAGTCAATCCGGGGGTAAGGGTTACCCAGCTGGTTTCAACGGGTATTACATCACCTCTTACAAGTATCCCGAGAATGGAGTCCGGGGACATTGAATCATCAAGCCGGTAGATACCTGCCTGCATGGGAGGTGTACCCTCCATCCTGGAGTATGTCCAGAGAAGGTAGAGTCTGCACCGGACAAGCCCGGAGTCGGAAAGAACCTGCGAGATCCTTCTGGCTCCCCAGCCCTTCTCAACGGTGAAAATGTACTCGCTCCCGCTGCAGGGAGGCTGACTGCACCATTTGAGAGCGGCAATTCCCAGAATTACGAGAATCAGGAATGTGATTGATATCATCAGTA
This sequence comes from Candidatus Aegiribacteria sp., assembly GCA_030613065.1. Lineage (GTDB taxonomy): Bacteria > Fermentibacterota > Fermentibacteria > Fermentibacterales > JCC-6 > Aegiribacteria. The sequence continues at coordinate 11,527 of JAUWMQ010000075.1, forward strand.
TCTTACGTTTCATGGAATCCCCAGGTAGCGTTTAAGAATGATCATTGCGGCAAGGGAGTCCTTTTTCCCGTCCCGCCGACGAGTAACATGGGGTCCTCCCTCCGTTTCAGCAGTTGAGCCGGTCTCTGCGACAAGTTCTACGATGAATCCTCTCTTCTCAAGATATCCTGACAGTTTCTCGACTTCATCGGACAGTTCCGTGGGTTTTCCTTCGGCCGTCAGGGGAAGACCAAGAATCACCCTGCCAGTTCCATTTTCATTCTGAATATGCTTCAATCTGCCTGCAATGCTATCCCATGTGGTTTCGGTCAGCGGAGGAAGGGGCATGACAATGCCGACAAGGCAGATGGCGAATCCGGTTCTCTTTCTACCGTAATCAACAGCTATCTCATTCATGTCAGAAATCCCTCTTCAAAAGGCTTCGATATCCTGTCCTTAAGAATACAAAAGTGACGCATAGCGTCAATCCAGCAAGGAAGATCAGTGCCTGGTTCAGAGGTCTTGAAAGCACCTGAACAGATTGTGCAACCGCAAATGATCTCCGTAGAGTTAATCCCAGGAGCATTACAGATATGAGTACAAATCCCATTGATGAAAAAGCTGCTATTATCCCGCCCTGGCCGCTGGCAATGTTAGCTGCGCTTCCCTTATCAAATCTGGGAAATATCGCACCAAGTCCAACATTAATGCTTACAAGGGCTATACACATGAGCGAAAGGGAAACAGTGGACATAGCTACAAGGATCCATCCCGCGCCTATACTCAGGGTAGACCATATGCCGACTCCCACGATGAACGGAAATATGAATATGAAAGATTCTACCCATTTAGTCCCGATAAGCAGTTTTCTACCACGGGGAAGCTGAAGCATATGACTCAGGCCGGGGCCTTCTAGGCTTATGGAGGGGAATGTGAACCTCACAAGAAGGGTGGCGGTAACAAAACAGGAAAATGAGAAATTCAGATATACGACAATCGTCTGCCAGAATGCGTTATTCAAATCTGTGTTAAACCGGTTGATGTTCAGTGCGTAAACGAGAAATAACCCCGTAAGAAGAAGCAGCTGACTCCACTGTACCGGATCTCTGAAGAAAAGCAGAATATCCTTCTGCAGCACGGTCCCGAACTGTCCTCCGGAACGAAGAAAAAGCGTGCTGCTCCTCCTTCGGCCGGATGTGGATGATGCCGTTGAATAACTCCTGCGAAATCCCGGACATATCATGACGCAGGCAAGGGAACAGGCTAGAACTGCTTCGATCAGAAGGCTTCCGATGTGTCCAAGGGCTGCAGGCCACGCCCCGCTGTCAATGGAAGCGATCATGTTACCGAAAATCGTATGTGGCCATATTGCGCCGCCTGCAACCGGCAGCTCCGCTACGAACCTGTGCACGGCATCAAGAGCTGAATTCTCTTCAGCGATCAAACCTTCAGGTCCCGAATTTTTCAGTATGACTAATATCCCCGCGGCTACCAGCAGCCCCAGGATAACTGCTGTCCTCCATATACGACCGCTGCGCCGGGTGAATCTGATGGCAGCCCCAAGAAGAATAGTCCCGGATGACAGCCATATGGTGATGAGAATGGGAAACAGCAACACCGAGACAACGGCAGAAGCCGTACTGATTTCAAGAGAGATGCAGTAGGCAGCCACTATTGGAATTCCAAGAAGCAGTGTTGCCCAACCGGCGTTGAACCAGCTCTCCAGTATTCGGTAGAAGGCTGTGAGTCTGTCATGAATCGGCATCGTGAGCAGAAATGAAGTCTCCCATGACCTGAAAACAACGGAAACTCCACTGATAAAGGACGATATTCCTATGAAAACACCAAGGGACATGAAAGTCATCGCCAGAAGCCTCCTGGCCAGGGCAGTTCCGAATCCGGTGAATGTCTCCTCAAGGCCGTAGATGTACGTGAAGAGAAAACGAAAGAGAAGAAAAATACCGGGTACAAGGACAATAATAGTTATTGCTCCCGCAATGAGCTTCAGCCTGTTGCTCTGCCACTCGGAAACCACTGCCCCTTTGAGGCTGGCGGCTTTGATGCTGTAAAGAAGCCTGATTTTAGAACTCATAGTTAAAAGATAGCGGATGAAACCTGCATTTCATAGTCCGGATGGACACTTTATTCCAGCTGGAATAGATTACGGTAATTCGAAAGGAGCCATTCATGAAATGCCCCAACTGCGGAGCGCAAATAGAATTTGATATTGATTTGCGGTGCAAGTGGAATCTTGGCATTGTCGGCTCCGATGGACCTTTCCTCATTAACCTGCAGTTATCTGAGCTGAACCTGTTGGACGCGACCACAGAGTAGATACCAGAAAGTACCGAATCTCCACGTTCAGACGAAGAAATGATTATTCAAGTTTCATGCTGATATTGACGGTGCAGCAGTGTACTTGTTATCATCATAAAAGACAGAGAATTACGCTCAGATAAAGAATCATTTGATTTGTTTTATAGCAGCAGGCAATCTCCAGGGCACTCAGTTACTCATTTAAGAAATAGAGAGGACAAATAATTATGTCGAATGCCCCCCCCTCGAATAATAATTCTGCCTATCATACTCCATAAGCTTTGCGCGTTTCTTCTGGAGGAAACTCCTCGCGATAACTCCGTTCAA
>JAUWMQ010000129.1 GCA_030613065.1 Candidatus Aegiribacteria sp.
CGTACCGGTGCTGCAGGTTGGACACTGCAACCTTGATCATCACTCGGCAGTATTTATTTCAGCGCTTCGAGGCGATGAAATGAAGGAGCTTTACGGCATATATCTCGAACCCCTTGGCGAAAGCTACTATGCCCTTGTAGAGGATGACATAAGAATCCTGGAGATTCAGTTCGTACAGTCGCAGGGTGCAATCAACGTTCCGAACAATATGGTTGCAGGATTGTTCGATATCGGTTTCGGAGGAGTCATCCCATTCGCCGCCAGCGCTGATCAGGGAAGCGGAGTACAGATCATCAGTCCGCTTCACAGCAGAGGTGATATGCTAGTTGTTGCTGATGACAATACAGAAGTGACCGACTGGAACAGTTTCATCGAATGGGCTGGGAACAGTGATGAACCGATTTTAATAGGATACAAAAGCCCCAAGGCTGTTGCTCTGCTTATTTTCGAATCGGCGCTTACTGAAGAGGGCATCGAATGGAGTATGCAGGGTAACCCTGAACCCAATTCTCAGATTCTGCTGTTCAATGCGCAGGGGCAGCCTAACCTTAATCCGGCTCTTCAGAATGGAACGATTCACGGTTACGTTTCAAACAATCCAGCATGTGCACTTGCCGAGTATAACGGTATAGGTAAATGCGTAGCGGAGTTGTCTGACCTTCCACCTGGTAACTTCACAAATCACCCATGCTGCGCTATCGCAGCGACCGGGACAGCTATTGTTGAAAGACCAGAGGATATTGCTGCGGCTCTCCGACTCTTTGCCGCAGCCACAGACTATATCAACAGCAATCCTGAAGATGCAGCAGAAACCGCTGCGGAATGGATAGGAAATCCTGTTGATGTTGAAGTGATATCAATGGCAACCAGCGGTTACGAAATGCAGGTTTCGACTGACTGGCTTGAGAACATGGTTGCTATACTCGACAATATGAGAAATCTCGGAGCATTCACCGGTCCTCTTGCGGAGAAGGATGATGATGCAAACGCAGAGTTCCTTTACGATTTTTCATTGATGCCTGATGACCTGAGGTAAAAATTATTTCATCTGGTAAAACTGTAATTCGCATACTGGGCAGGGTCTGGAAATACCTGCCGGGACTGCTAATTCCATGCCTGCTTATAGTCTGGTGGTTTACCATTACGGGGGGCGGGAGGGATACCCTCCTGCCCTCTCCCGAGAAAGTTATATCCGTACTCTTTCATCCATTTCAGGATCAGATCTCTACAGGATCACTGGCCTGGAGTACTCTGGTGAGCCTTGTGAGGGTCGCACTGGGCTTTTCACTGGCGGTACTTATTGGAATCCCTGTCGGACTTCTGATGGGGGCATCCCGGAGCGCCAGGAAATTCCTGTCTCTGATGGTGGAAATGGCGCGACCCCTCTCCGCGATAGCCCTTCTTCCTCTTTCAATAATCATCTTCAAGGCAAGAACTTTCTCGCAGCTGTTTGGTCTTCAATACCTGAGATATCAGAAGAACCTTCTGAATGAAATGCAGCTCGGAATGATATTCATACTCTTCTGGGGGGGGGTCTTCCCGATAATACTTGGTACCATTCAGGGTGTTCGAAGTGTTCGAAAAATGCACCTGGAGGCTGCCGGGATCCTCGGAGCAAACAGAATTTTCACGTTCAGGCACGTCATAATTCCCTCAGCTCTTCCTGATATTTTTCACGGGCTTAAGCTGGGTATAGGAAGATGCTGGATGGTGATTATTGCTGCGGAAATGCTTCCGGGAACCAATTCCGGTATAGGATACCTGATAAGGTATTCCTATCAGCTGTCCAGATACGATATCATGCTCGCAAGTATTGTAATTGTAGCATTCATCGGAGCGCTTTTTTCCAAGGGCCTTGAATCACTTGGTGAAAAATCCCTCGTGCTTAGAAGCAAAGAAAGATGATATGATGGCATTGAAGGTAACCAATCTGTCCAAAATCTACCGGGAATCCACAGGAGAAGTGCATGCTCTGGGACCAGTGAGCTTTGAAATGGAAACCGGTGAATTTCTATGTTTCCTCGGCCCGACCGGATGCGGCAAGACAACCCTGTTGCGCACCATTGCCGGGCTTGAGAAACCGGATACCGGTGAGGTTGAAATTCAGTCACCTCCTGATGGTGGAGAATCGGTAATAGGCTACGTCTTTCAGCAGGGCGCGCTTTTTCCCTGGATGAGCATCTTCGCCAATCTGGAGTTTCCCCTCAAGGCGAAAAGTTTCGTTAGGGATACCCGCAGGGAGAAGGTTGAGTCCATGCTTGAAATGATGGGGCTTTCATCCTTTGCTTCCTCATTTCCCCACCAGCTTTCAGGGGGCATGCAGCAGCGGGCCGCACTTGCACGGTCTCTTGTTATGGAACCTGATCTTCTTCTTATGGACGAGCCTTTCAGTTCCCTGGATACGAGGACCAGTCAGGAATTGCAGGAGAACCTCCGAGAGCTGTTGAAAAGAGCATCCACTACAGTTCTATTTGTTACCCATAACATTGAGGAAGCAGTTTATCTGGCTGGAGAGGTTATAGTCCTTGGTCACAGGCCTGGAAGAATTGTGCGAAGGGAAACTATCAATCTTCCGGATCAAAGGTCACGCCTGTCCGATACTTTTACAGAGTACCTGGTCTCCCTTAGAAAAACCTTTGAATCACTGGTTTCGCATTAGTTAAGTACGAAGTTATAGACAACGGAAGTCCATACTCCTACAGGAACTCCGTCATCTCTTCTTGCCGGTGACCAGCTGCTTTCCAATACTGAAGCCAGAGCAGCACTATCCATGCTTCCAAGTCCGGAACTATCGATAACAAGAACCTCCATAGGAACGCCTTCAGGAGAGATGAAAACCTGAAGGATCACTCTTCCTTCAACACCAGCCTGCCTGGCCATCTCAGGATATTCCGGAACTGGTCTGTAAGTACACACGGGAATAACGCTGTGGGGGATGAAAGTTCCCGGTTCAGGGATAGAGTTATCCGGAGTGTTCGGTGAAAGATTGTTGATGCTGACGGTAAAAGCATGACCCAGACCCTTTGTATCTATAGCTGTGCTGATTACAAGATCAGGCTGCACAATATCCGGGATTTCATTCAGAATGATCTTTTCCACATCGATTGGATCATCCTCCGGCATTTCAGGAGGGATCTCGTAGAGCTCTCCAGGGTCGAATCCCTGCATTTCATCGGTCGCCGTTCTTGATGACAGCCTTCCTATTGATGATGCAGGTATAGCCTCAAACGCCAGTATCAGAAGTACGAACCCCCATAGGATCCCAATGTCCATGGCTCCCGCTGCTGCTGTATTCCTTTTTCTCATTTCTAAAACCTCCTTCAGCAGTTATACAGCAGAAAGTGGTTTTGTATTCCGGGAGTATCTCACGCCGGGCTTACCTATCTCAATGCCTTTGTCCAATTCAGTGGATTGGAAGATATTCATACATCAGCGCTTCCAGAGGTTAGCTGTTCCTGGAGAGATCTGCAGCAATTACGGCTTCGGGGCTGTCGTCAGGATTTGTTTTTCAGTTTGAGAAACAGCACAAGCGCAATCGTATCAAGAGAAATAAGAGTTGCAAGAGTTTGGCCGTCTCCTTCACAATTGTACCCGAAAATCAGCCTGAGAACCAGAAATACAAGCGTACCCATAGTACCTCCGATGGTTTTACGATACAAATATAACTGAAATAGGTGCAGGGCAGACAGCGCATCGTGGCGGGAGTATCTATATTGAATTAAATTATCTGTTATGAATCACTAAGATTTTCACATCAGCAGAAAGGGATCTGTTGGCTAATCCGGAGAAACTGACTTACAGCGGTTTCACGTTCAGTGTTCATGGAGTGCTTGAGGACAATGAAATCGATTCAATCCGTGATTTTATTGATAAACATGAGCGTTCCATATTCGATGCTGGAAGACTGGTTCTGGATTTCTCGGACAGCCCCGGGATAGATTCGGTGGCAGCCGCAGTACTTTACGGATCATGCAAGAAATTCTCCCGTGCAGGTGTGAGAGTACAGAGAACCGGGACTCTGCCTGTAATCGAGAATCTGTTTAAAACACTTGCTGAATTCGATTCCGTGCCGGAACCTGAGAAAAAAAGAATGTCCATTCGTGAGCATTTTGAGAATATCGGTGAAAACGTATACGGGGTCGGAAAGACAATTAATTCACTCGGGCATTTTTTTGGAGAAACCACATATGCTTTCATGAACCTGGTTTTACATCCTCTGAAGGTTCGCTGGCCAATGGTGCTTTATTACATGGAGGAATCGGGGTTCAAGGCCATTCCTATTGTAGCGGTTCTTCCCTGGCTTCTTGGTGTTGTTCTGGGGTATCAGGCCGGGTATCAGATGAGGGTATTCGGTGCTGAAACATTCATGCCCGCACTGATTGGTTACAGTATAACGTGGGAGATCGGTCCCATGCTTGCCGCGGTTCTTGTTGCCGGACGGTCGGGGTCAGCGTACGCCGCAGAGATCGGAACCATGCAGGTAAGGGAGGAAGTGGATGCTCTGCGAGTAATGGGTTTCGATGTATTCAGCTACCTTGTTACACCCAAGATGATAGCTCTTCTCTGCGTAATGCCCTTTCTTGTGCTCATTGCCAATCTGGCGGGTCTTTTTGGCGGGATGCTTGCCGGTTTACTGTTCCTCGATCTTTCTGCGAGCACATTCATAACGGAACTGGGTAAGGCACTCATACCTCTGGATATTATCTGGGGAATGCTGAAGAGCGTTGTATACGCTGTAATAATCGCGAATGTGGGCAGTTTCATGGGTATGAGAGTTCGGGGAGGTGCCGCCGCTGTTGGAAAGGCGACTACGGCGGCGGTTGTTCTGAGCATTTTCATGGTGATAATTGCCGATGCTCTGCTTTCATTGCTGTTCGTCCATATCAGACCCGGATTGAGTATGTAAAATGGCACCTGTATTGAAGGTTGAGAATCTTAAGGGAGGATGGGATGAACTTCTCGTACTCGATGACATTAACTGTCAGGTCAGGAAGGGTGAAGTGCTTGCTATTGTTGGCAAAAGCGGATGCGGTAAAAGTACTCTCATGCACTACCTTCTTGGACTGCTGAAGCCATGGAAGGGAACAATTCTTTTCAGGGACGAAGATATCTGGTCAAGTCCGGAATCACTTCGGAGGGCAAGAAAGAGATGGGGTGTTACTTTTCAGTCCGGAGCGCTGCTGGGTAACCTGACACTTCTTGAGAATGTAATGCTTCCCCTTAAGGAATACACTGATTTATCAGACCATGATACAAGAACTGTCGCATACAGTAAACTGGATACGGTTGGCCTCGCGGATTTTGCTGATTCGAACCCTTTGGAAGTTTCCGGGGGAATGCAGAAACGGGCCGGCCTTGCCCGTGCCATGGCGCTTGATCCGGAAGTACTGTTTTTCGATGAGCCTTCTGCCGGCCTGGATCCCGTCACTTCCTCAAGCCTTGATCAACTTTTAATAACCATCAACAGCACCCTTGGCACAACCGTTGTCATTGTTACTCATGAGCTCGCCAGTATATTTGCTATCTCAGACAGGGTTATCATGCTGGATGCTGATGTACATGGAATAATCGCTATGGGAACTGCGGCTGAACTGAGAGACAAGTCCAGTGATGAACGAGTCAGAGCGTTCTTCGGAAGAAACCTGGCCGCTAATCAGAGGAGTTACAGAAAATGTCAATGACCGGGAATAAGTTCAGGCTGGGATTATTCTTCTCCATCGGAATCCTCCTCACGATTTTTCTGATATTCTGGCTCAGCGGGGGATTGAACGAGAAAAGAACCACTACTTACGTATCCTACTTTTCGTGGTCCGTTCAGGGCCTGAGCGAGGGAAGCAGCGTTATGTACAACGGGGTTTCTATTGGTCGAGTAGCCAGCATTGACATAGCTCCTGACGGAAGACTTGTTGAAGTCGTGATGAAGATCCGGTCGAGTTTTATGGTGGATCCGACAATTGTGGCTGCGCTGCAGCTCACCGGCATAACGGGTTTAAGTGTGATTAATCTCAGTTCGGATACGATAGGTATCAGTCAACCAAGCAGTTACAGTTTTGATGTGGATTATCAGATCATTCCGGTTGGCGAAGGAACCATGCAGAATTTAACCACTACACTGACAAGAGTCACACGGATAATAAACGAAATTGATTTCAAGACAATAAGCGAACAGTTCTCACTTCTGCTTGAGAATACCAATGCCATCCTGGCCAGTGACAGAATCGAAAGTATTGAGAACTCCATCCTGAATAATTCGAAAAACCTTGATTCCCTGCTTATCACATATACAAGACTCGGAGAGAATCTTAACCGGCTGGTTCTGACGCTGGATACAATGGCGCCGGAACTTGCTCTAAGCGTTGATTCGCTTATTGTACAACTGCGGGCTCTTTCGGAACCTCTAGCCCGATTCGTGAATAATATCGATGATGTACTCATAGACAGCTCGGAAATGATCAACAACCTGTCCAGCCTTCTTGAAATACTGGGCAGAGATCCATCGGAGCTATTCATTCGAACTTCAGGAGAGGGGGTCTGGCAGTGATGCGCAGACCGTTTGTATTTATTGTATTGACAGCTGTTCTGATCTCATCAGCATGCATTACTGTTAACGTGCCTATAGGAGGCGACCCGCAATCAACGGCGACAGTATGGACTGTGGAACCGGACAGGATGGACCCATGGACGGTTTCATCGAACTATATCGTTCAGATAAAGGACTTTTCTTCATCCCAGTCCGTCCAGGGAGTTCAGATGATCGTTCTGAACGAAGATGGTACGATCAACAAGACTGCCTCTGATATCTGGAGCAGTCGACCGGTAGAGCTTTTACCCGATATCCTGCACAGAGATATGATTTCCGCCGGCGCCTGGAGCGCTGTTATGCGCACATCCACTCTGCTTACAGAAAACCTTGTCGTTGATGGATACGTAAGGGAATTTGGCGGAAGGGTTGTGCCCGGTGGCTGGGAAGCAGTTCTGGATGTTGATGTTACGGTGCTCGACGGTGATAGCTATACCCTTGTTTTCCAGGAGAACTACCGTTTTCACTGGGAGCTCTCGGAACCGAGTTATTCCAGTCTTGCCGGGGCTATGAATACTCTTGTTGAAATATGGTGCGAGGAAGTCATTGGCGATATCTGGTCAGCCATGCTTCCCATTCGATAGTCTGAGAGCTAAAACTCCCACGAGATGACACTGACTGAATATCGGTGATCATAGTCAAAATGACAGTATACTTAAGTATCTTACAGTGTTATGGAAATACCGGATCAGCTGATCCAAGGAGGAACCATGGGACTCTTCGGCAGGAAGAACAGAAAGAGAGAACCTGAAAAAAGAGCTGTTTCTGTTCCTCATCCTGTTTCAGATGATCTTCTGAATTACATCATTGTAGTTCTTGACAGCTGCAGATACGATACATTTATGGAAGCCATGCCCTCAACCATCATGAAACTTGGTGAAACGGAACAGCGTTATTCCTACGCATCATGGACAGCTCCATCTCATTATAACCTGCTGATGGGTCTCATGCCCCACAACAGTCCCAGGAATGTTTTCGCGTCTGAGTACTACAAGAAGGATTTCTTAAGGTTCAACGAGAGACTGGGAACAGAAGGTGTGGAATTCAAGAGCCTTGTCCCCCGTCTCTACCTCCCGGATTTTCTCAGGAGTTCCCTTGGTTACATTACAAAGGCTATGGTTTCCCTGCCTGTCCTGAACAGTCATACTCCGGTTAACAGCGGATTCGATTCGTGGAAGCTCATGCCCGAGCATAACGATATGGCAGCGATGCTGGATTGCATGACCTTCAGCCCGAACAGGCCCTCATTCTATCTGCTGAATGTGGGAGAGACCCATTACCCCTATGCGCTTCCCTCAGAACCAAAGAACGAATGGCCCAGGATAAGCGGCGTTCACGGAGTTTTCAAGCATCTGGACGATCATATTGTCGGAGGTAAACTTGTAAAGGACGATGAGCCGCCCAGATTCTTTGACCAGGAGCAGCTTGACCGGCTTCGCGCCCGGCAGGTTGAGACGGTACGCTACCTTGATACGGTCTTTGAGAAACTGTTCGATATTGTACCCGAGAGAACTTATATAACCGTGACTTCCGATCACGGGGAACTTTTTGGCGAAAGCGGTTATTTCGGGCATGGACCTGTCTTTCACGAAAAAGTATTCCAGGTACCTTTTCTGGAAGGCAGAATCCGCTGAGGATAAATCAATTCAAATACAAAAGGAGGAAGAATGTCCAGTCAATCGCGTAAACTGAAATTCAAGGCAGAGACCAGAGAAGTCCTTAATATCGTAATTAACAGCCTTTATTCACATCCAGACATTTTCCTGCGGGAGCTTATATCGAATTCATCCGATGCGCTTGACAAACTCCGTTTCAAAATGCTTACAACCCCGGAACTTGATACCGACAGGGAACTGAGGATAGATATTCTGCCGAATGAGGACACCCTCACCGTCCGTGACAATGGAATCGGTATGACCGAGGATGAGATGGCTAAGGAACTTGGTACAATCGCCAGATCGGGAACCAGGAATTTTCTTGAAGAGTTAACCGGACCGGACGGAGAGAAAACGCCCGAGTTCATAGGGCAGTTCGGCGTGGGTTTCTACTCAACCTTCATGGTTGCGGACAAGGTTGAAGTTATTTCCAGAAAGATGGGAAGCATTGAACCCGGGCATAGATGGACATCTACAGGCCATG
>JAUWMQ010000090.1 GCA_030613065.1 Candidatus Aegiribacteria sp.
CAGCTGGCTATAATACTCGCATATTATCGTCAAATACATCCAAGTATTCTCCTCAAATCTCCGAGCATTCTATCTCAGCCGTGAGTATCTTCTGCTCAATGCACATTGCCGGACACACTCCTAGCAACTGTCCTCTAAAGGGGGAAGCTTACGCCAGCGCACTAAGAAATTGGGCATAAGAGTGATTATACCAACCTAACACCACATGTATCAAAACAGGTAGTATTGCATCGTGTTCACGATATGTGTATGTTCACGGACAGTGAACGCGCTCATTTAGTGAACAAACATAGAAAGAGTGATAGTGTTGTATAGGGAAAATGAAGAAGAAATATTGGAGAAGGCGCTCCAGCATTTAGGGCAAGTAATCCCCGTAGGAAAGACAACTATCTATTGGCATGACCAAGCGAGAGATGTCTTTTTCGCGGATGCTCGGGTGGAGTTTAATGATACTATCAAGCCAGGATTCCAAGTCGAAATAAGGTACCAACTGAGGAGGGAAGGACTCCGGGCAAGGCAGCTTTTGTTGGATCAATGTAACCTTCCCAGATTACTGGTTACGAGGTATGTAACGCCCCCTTTGGCAGATGAATTGAGAGAGCAGAACATACAATTTCTGGATACAGTCGGTAACATGTTCATACACCAGAAGACACCATTTGTATACGCGTTCATCAAAGGCAATAGACAACCAAGGATAGGGTATGCAAATAGACGAGTGAAGCTATTCCGCGAAGCAGGACTGAAAGTTCTGTTCTACCTCTTATGCAATCAAAATGCGGTTGGAATGGCATATCGAGAAATCGCAAAAAATACAGGAATGGCGCTTGGTACGATACATAACGTGTTCGTAGATATGAAGCGATTCGGATATATACGCACATACAAAGGAACCAGGACACTCCAGTTTGTGGACAAGCTATTAGATGCATGGGTTGATGCGTATCCAATTGAGTTGAAGCCGAAGTTGAATCTGAGGCGATACACGACAGAAAAACACTTCTGGTGGAAGGAAGTAGATGTTACACAGTACAATGTTCTTCTAGGTGGTGAGCCAGCAGCAGAAATCTTAACTGAAGGATACCTACATCCAGAGATAACTACTCTGTATGCAGATAACCAGATTACAAAGCTTGCAAATTTGATCCGGTTTCGGAAAGATGAGAATGGCAATACGTTAGTATACAATAAGTTCTGGCCACAAGTATATGGTAACTACACTGCCAATGGAGTGGTACCTCCTCTATTAGTTTATGCAGATTTGATGAACACTAACCAAGCACGGAACATTGAGGCAGCAAAATTGATACGGGAGAAATATCTTGAATAGGTATGAGATCGAAGTAGATGAGACTACACTTCAACTTCTTGAAGCTCTTACAGAGGCCTGCAGTGCAGTAGGTATTAATGCATGGTTCGTTTGTGGTGCGAGGGCTCGAGTTTTACTCTGCGAAAAAGCTTTGGGTATGAGTCCTGGACGCGCAACAGGCGATATTGATTTTGCGGTATATGCAGACAGTTATGAGGAATATCATGAATTACGTTACTACCTTTTTGAGCATTATGATTTTGAACCGGACAGGCACGAGTTGCAAAGATTAGTGTATAAGGATGGATCCCTCATTGATATTGTGCCATTTGGTTCAATATCAAATCCTGACGGAACTATTACTTGGGGAGAAGAAAACGGCTTCAAGATGAGTGTAATTGGTTTCGAGGAAGCAATGGGTTCTGCTGTCACAGTCAATGTTACTCCAGATCTTGCTGTTTCCGTTATAAGCTACGCAGAGCAGCTAGGATTAAAGTTTCTGGCATGGTCAGATAGACATGCACGAAAAAGTACAGAGGACTCAAGGGATATTGCGTATTTAATCCGTAATGCACATCTATGGTATCCGGAAAATGTTCTATACGATCAATATCCTTCAATGCTTGAGAGTCTTGATTTCGATCTTGAAATGATGGCAGCATACGCTCTAGGTAAGAATTTTAGTCAGGTCTTTCATCCAGATACTGTTAATCGAATTCTATCCATCATTAGCAAGGCTCTTTCTGATCCAGAAGCTTCTATCTTAATTCGAGATATAGCGAAAGAGTTTCCCGGAGATAGTTCTGATGAAATGGTGAGTTCGCGGTTGGATCTAATTAGGTCCGGAATTCAGCATAGTAGCGAGGAAGACGAATCGGATACATAACTGGACGGTTTTGTACAAATCTATTGGCTGTTAATTCAAAACAGATAAACGTACTATGAGATCAAGTTAGAGAAGCTCCCTCTCAGTATCTTCTTGTAGAGGCTCTGCAGGAAGAGGAATGGATCAAAGAGATGTCACAGGGAGTTTCGAAACGGCTGGAACTGTGCAGAAGCGCACTCAAGGGCAACAATTCCCTCTCCTGGCGGGAAGCCGGAGGCGCTTTCTTCACGCTTGCAGCCTATGAGAGCAGCATGAAAGCTCAGAACGCAGCAATCTACCTGCTTGATGAATACGGCATCGGAACGATTCCAGGTTCCGCCTTCGGTGAATCCGGAGAAGGGCACCTTCGCATCAGCTTCGGCTGTCTTTCAGATGAAGATTTAGAGCCTGCCATGAATCTCCTGTCGGAAGTCTCATTCCCTGAGTAACCGTAGTATCCTCCCATAAACAGGATTTGACAGGCGGAATCCTTTCTCATATATAGAAGGAAGAAAATGTACAGATCGTTTCACATCGGAATGCTTTCAATTAGTTAATACAGAATCCTTTAGTTCTCATTCGAATGAAACGATATCCTTCGAAAAACCGATGCACATGGGAATATCGGCTGGTTTGATCCCTACTCCAGTTGTCCCTCTTCATCCACTTTAAGTATCCATATGTCTGTGTCACCGGCTCCCCATGATGAGGTGAATCCTGAAACGATGAACCCGCCTCCTGCAGCAGGGATAATATGCTCGGCGCTCTCATTGCCTGGACCTCCATGTGTAACGGACCACAGTTCTTCTCCGGAGTCATCAATACACAGTATCCGGATATCATCCCTGCCCGCACCTTCAGAGGCTGTACAACCGGCCACTACGCAGCCCCCGGGGTATGGAGCCGCTGTGAATGCAATATCATCCTCTAAGCCTCCGGATACGGACTGGCGAACAAGCTCTCCATCGGTGGTCATCTCAGCAACCCAGAAATCGTAGTCTCCAGCAGAACTCTCAGTATAGCCAGTCAGGATAATATTCCCGTCATCCTTCATGGTCATATCAAGCGCGTAGGTGTTTCCCAGCTGTCCCGCAACGGTTTTCATCCACATTTCATTCCCGTCGGCGTCGGTTCGGAGGAGAAATGGAATAACGCTCTCTTTTTCTCCCTTTTGTACGTACCCTGTGATCAGAAGATCTCCTTCAGCAGTTTCCAATAAAGCCTCAGCTGTACCATTACCCGCTGAAGTGTACTGCCGATTCCAGAGTTCATATCCCTGGACATCTGTCTTGAGAAGGCTTACAACGCGGCCGGTTCCGTCTGTAAAATCGATGTATCCGGCCAGCACGAAACCATCGTCACAGGTTTCCGTCATATCGTAGGTCCAGGCATCGTTGTCGGTTCCCAGAGACCTATCCCAGATAATCTGTCCAGTACCGTCAACCTTGAATAACCAGTTCCGTTGCCCCTCCTCCATGGTTGTTGTGATGCCGGCAAGAACAAAGCAACCGTCTTCCGTTTCTACTCCAGCCATTGCAAGATCAGGCCATGGTCCTGAGAAATAATCCGCTTCCCACAGAATCTCCTGATTGTCATCTATTCGATACAGCCTGCAGTCTACACCACCAGCGCTCTCCGATGAGATGATGGAATAAGACACGTCTATTACGAAAATCCCGCATATTAGAAAACCTCCATCTTCGAGGGCCAGTGAGAATAAGGCCTGCTCGGGCAGATCGCTGCCAAATGTATGTTCCCAGGTATCGGCAACCGCAACGGCAACCGTTAATAACACTATCGAAACCAGCAAGAATCCTGTCTTCATGGTTTTCCCTCCAGTCTGTCTACCATCTGTTACTCCGCTACACCGAATGCAACCTCAGAATCCTCCGATAATTTGCTCTTCTGTTTCCACTCGCATGAAGGAACTGCTCTTCCATATAAGAACAGATAAGTTTCCACTCGGCTAAAAGGGACGCATCCCTGAGTGTCATGAAACTGAACCACTGCCTTGTCAGCTTCGTTCCCATATCCTCTTCGTAGTAGTCCGAAAGATCGAAGGAATTGCCCATTTCTGATGGTTCCCAGACAAGTGTCTGGAGGGTAGTATCAGCCAGCCTCAGTCTTTTCTCTTCGGGAAACTGCTGTGCTTTCATCAGGAACTTGGTTAGGTTTTCCCATGGAATACTTGAGAAATGGGACAGAATAATCTGAAGTGAATCCCTGTCGGGTCTGTCTGGCGATATACAGAAATGATCGAAGAACATGGCTGCGGCCTGCCTCATCCTCTGCCTGTCGTCCACTCGGGATATTTCCTTTCGTCGAAGCCTGCAGATACCTGAATCATCGCATTGCTCCAAAGGAGGAGTGTAAAAGTTTAATGGAAGATAAGCGCATCCGCAACCTTAACAGTTTCTTCAGGCATGTCTTCGGAAGGAAAGTCTACAAAGTTGGTCTGTGGGGAGGTTTTTCGTGCCCCAACAGAGATGGAACGCTCAGCAGTGAGGGATGCGCCTTCTGCAACCCACTTTCCAGCCATCCAAAGAGTTTCGAAGAGGGTAAATCGATCACTCAGCAACTGACTGATGGATGCAGATACATTACCTGGAGATTCAATGTAAACAGCTTCTTTCCCTATTTTCAGGACTACACGACAACTTACGGAGACCCGGCCGAACTGGATGCCCTCTATTCAGAGGCCCTTTCATATCCGGGAGTTGTGGGTCTTTCACTGTGTACACGTCCGGACTGCCTTCCGGAACCTATACTTGGTTATCTCGAAGATCTTTCCAGGCGGACATTCCTCTGGGTGGAAGTCGGAGTACAGACTTCTGATGACCGAATTCTGAGAGATATGAACAGATGCCATGCTTCCCTTGATACAGTAAACTCCTTTAATGCTCTGCATGCACGAAAGATATTCTCCGCTGCCCACATGATAATAGGTTATCCCGGTTCCAGCAGAGAAACGGTGCTGGCTGACGCCGCGTTTATCAGAGAAACCGGTGCAGATGGAGTTAAACTTCAGAATCTGCATGTAGTAAAGAATACATCAATTGAAAAGCAATTCGCAGCAGGCGAATTCGAACTTATGGAAATGGATGAATACATTGACATGGTAATCCTTTTCCTTGAACACACTGAACCGGGCGTAGTGATACTCAGGCTCACCGGAGAGGCCCCCGACAAATTGACAGTAGCCCCCCAGTGGTCTCTGCATAAGATGACCATTCTGAACAGAATTCATGAAGAGATGAAACTGATGGATACCTGGCAGGGAAAGTCTCTGGGATTCAGTAAATCGGCTGTTAATTTACCACTGGAAAACCTACGGACCCACTGGAGAGCAGACTGAAGCATTGCAGGAACACTCCTCCCTTCATAGATTAAACTCTCCGAATTTTTAACATTCAACCGAACCGGGAAGCTAATTCCCGGGCTGCGTGCAAACAGGGGGCCCTGATGATTGAGCGAACATCAGTTAAATCGATTCTCGAGGGAGAATGCAAAGAGAAAAGGGTAACCGTATACGGCTGGATCCGAACAGCAAGATCAGGCAAGAATGTTGCATTCGCTTCTATAACAGACGGTTCGGTATCTTCCGGCTTGCAGGTCGTATTCGACAGGGATAAGTTCGATGATGTATCAGGACTCGCCACAGGAGCCTGCATAAGAGTTTCCGGCAGTATCGTCGACTCACCCGGTGCCGAGCAGTCCCGCGAGGTCAATGCGGATGAACTGGAAATAATCGGCCCGGTTGGAGAGGATTATCCTCTGCAGAAAAAAAAGCACTCCATCGAATTCCTCAGATCAATGCCCCACTTAAGGGCCAGAACCAACACCTTCGGCGCCGTGTTCCGGATGAGCCACCACCTCAGCCTTGCAATTCACAGATTCTTCGATGAAAACGGTTTCTTTTTCATCCATGCGCCGCTTATTACCACAAGCGATGCAGAGGGGGCCGGTGAAGCCTTCCAGGTTACTTCAATGCCGCTTGAAAGCATTACGATAAAGAACGGTGAAGTTGACTATTCAATGGATTATTTCAAAAGACAGGCCTTTCTTACCGTAAGCGCACAGCTTGAGGCCGAACCTCTTGCTCTGGCCATGGGAAAAGTATACACATTTGGCCCTACTTTCAGAGCTGATCCATCTGATACACGGTTTCATACAGCGGAATTCTGGATGATCGAACCCGAGATGGCGTTCTTCGACCTGGATGATGATATTTCTCTGATAAAGGATTTCATCAAATTTACGGCTCGTTATCTTCATGAAAAATGTCCGGAAGAGATTTCTTTCTTCAACAGGTTCTATGAAAAGAAGCTCAAGGAACGCTACAGTATGCTAATGGAAAGCGATTTCGCTCGTATTACATATACTGATGCGTTTGAACTTTTAAAGAAGAACAGCGGCACTTTTGAAGTTGAACCCGAATGGGGAAGTGATATTTCCACTGAATACGAGAGATTCCTTGCTGAACAGCACTTCGGATGCCCCGTTTTCGTAACCGACTATCCGGCAGCTATAAAACCTTTCTATATGCGGCTGAACGATGACAGAAGAACCGTTGCCTGCACCGACCTTCTGTTTCCCCAGGTCGGTGAAATCGTTGGTGGCAGCCAGAGGGAGGAAAGACTGGATGTTCTGAGTATTCGGGCGAAGGAGTGCGGCATTGACTTGGATGATTACTCCTGGTATTTCGATTTAAGAAAATGGGGTTCCGCTCCCCATTCCGGATTCGGACTAGGATTTGAAAGACTCTTGATGTATCTCACCGGCATGGAAAATATACGTGACGTGATTCCATTCCCGAGGTCAAAAGGAAAAATGATTTGAAAACCAGAACACTTTTTATCTGTATAGAACAGGACGGAGCATAATGGACAGGAAAATGATCACTATTGACGGTAACGAAGCGACAGCCCGCATAGGGCACAAGCTGAGTGAGGTAGTAGCAATCTACCCGATCACCCCCTCCAGCGGTATGGGCGAATATGCTGACGCATGGTCATCTCAGGGAAAAACGAATATCTGGGGAACAGTTCCCCTGGTTCAGGAGATGCAGAGCGAAGGCGGAGCTGCCGCAGCAGTGCACGGGGCACTTCAGACCGGCGCTCTTACAACTACCTTTACCGCATCCCAGGGTCTTCTGCTGATGATACCTTCGATGTATAAGATCGCGGCCGAGCTTACTCCTGCTGTGTTCCATGTATCAGCCAGAAGCCTTGCGTGCCAGGCATTGTCCATATTCGGAGATCACAGTGACACAATGGGCGTCAGGCAGACGGGCTTCGCCCTTCTCGCAAGCGCTTCTGTTCAGGAAGCAATGGATATGGCGGTGATAGCACACGCTTCGACACTCAAATCAAGAATACCTTTTATCCATTTCTTCGACGGCTTCAGAACCAGCCATGAAATACAGAAGATAGAACTGGTGCCGGACGAGGTTCTTAAAAGCATGATCGATAACGAGCTTGTTATCGCAATAAGGAACAGGTGTCTTGATCCGAACAATCCAGTTGTACGGGGTACCAGCCAGAATCCTGACGTTTACTTCCAGGGAAGGGAAACGGTTAATCCCTATTATCTTGCTACTCCGGGAATAGTACAGGATTACATGGACAGATTCGGTGATCTTACAGGAAGAAACTATCATCTTTTTGACTATGCTGGCGCCCCGGATGCCGACACGGTAATAATGCAGATGGCTTCAGGATGCGAAACAGCTCATGAAACTGTGGATCACCTCTGCAACAGGGGTGAAAAGGTTGGACTTATAAAGGTCCGGCTATACAGACCGTTCCACAAGGAAGCTCTTCTCAGTGCCATCCCGAATACAGTGAAGAACATAGCCATACTGGACAGAACCAAGGAACCCGGTGCTCCGGGAGAGCCTCTATACCTTGATGTCGTTACCACACTCGCTGAGAACGGCAGAAACGATATCAGAGTCATTGGAGGTCGATACGGACTTTCCAGCAAGGAGTACTGCCCCGCAATGGTGAAGGCCGTTATTGATGAAGCCAGGAAACCGGAACCTAAGAATCATTTCACTGTAGGCATCAACGATGATGTAACGAATACATCGATAGAAATTGATTACAGCTTTATGCTCGAATTTCCCAATACCGTTCAGGCGGTGTTCATCGGACTGGGCTCCGATGGAACAGTGGGAGCTAACAAGAACAGTATCAAAATAATCGGAGAGGAAACGGACAATTACGCACAGGGGTACTTCGTTTACGACTCCAAGAAGGCCGGCGCCAGAACTGTCAGTCATCTCCGGTTCGGCCCTGATCCGATCAGGCAGACATGTCTGATTTCAGCAGCCAATTTTGTCGGCTGTCACCAGAGCATATTCCTTGAAAAGTACGATGTGCTTGGATACGCCGCTGATGGAGCTACATTCCTGCTCAATTCCCCTTATGACAAGACTGAAGCATGGGACATGCTCCCGAGATCCGTGCAGGAAGCCATGATCGAGAAGAAACTTAAATTCTACGTGATAGATGCCTACGGTGTAGCGAAAGAAACAGGGATGGGTGTTCGAATCAATACCATCATGCAGACCTGCTTCTTCGCAATTTCCGGAGTTCTCCCCAGGGATGAAGCCATAAAGAAGATAAAGGAGGCCATCAAGAAAACCTACGGAAATAAGGGTGATGATATAGTTCAGAAGAACTATGACGCAGTGAATCATACCCTGACCAATCTCTTCGAAGTCAGCTATCCGGACAGGATTACAAGCACTATAGTTATGCCTCCTACCGTACCGGAAGAAGCACCGGAATTTGTGAAGCGCGTGACGGCGAAGATAATCCGGATGGAAGGCGACAGTATTCCCGTTTCCGACATGCCCGCCGATGGAAGCTGGCCAACTGGAACCACCCAATGGGAAAAACGGAATGTTGCCCTTGAAATTCCCGTGTGGGATCCTGACACCTGTATTCAGTGTGGATTCTGCAGCCTGGTCTGTCCCCATGCCGCCATCAGAATGAAGGTGTACGAAAGCGGACTACTAGGAAACATGCCCGGGTCTTTCAAGTCGGCAGATGCCAAGGGCGGCAAATTCAAGGATCTGAAATTCACTGTACAGGTTGCCCCTGAGGATTGCACAGGATGCGGAACATGCGTGCATATCTGTCCCGCCAAGGACAAGGAGAATCCTGAGAGAAAAGCCATCAACATGGCGGATCAGCTGCCGTTGAGAGTGCAGGAGAGTAAGAATTACAGTTTCTTTCTTGGCCTTCCCGATTACAACCGTAACGAACTGAATCCTTCAATTGTGAAGGAATCGCAGCTGCTTCAGCCGCTGTTTGAATACTCCGGCGCCTGCGCAGGATGCGGTGAGACGGCATATGTGAAACTCCTCACACAGATGTATGGAGACAGGGCGGTAATCGCAAATGCAACTGGATGCAGCTCCATTTATGGGGGGAACCTGCCTACCACTCCGTACTCTAAGAATCATGATGGAAGAGGTCCTGCCTGGAACAACAGTCTTTTCGAGGATGCCGCGGAATTCGGTTTCGGGTTCAGGCTCACTGCCGATAAGCATACTCAGATAGCCAGAGAACTCCTGGAAATGCTTTCTTCGCAGGTTGGTGATAATCTTGCGGAAGCAATTCTGAATGCTGAGCAGAATACCGAGAAGGATATTTCCGAACAGCGCGAGAGGATTATAGAGCTTCGGAAAGCTCTATCGAAGATTGACTCAACAGACGCAAGGATGCTGGAGAGCGTTATCGATTATTTCGTACACAGAAGTGTATGGACTATCGGAGGAGACGGCTGGGCTTACGATATCGGTTACGGAGGATTGGATCATGTTCTTGCACAGGGCAGGGACATGAATGTTCTGGTCCTGGATACCGGGGTGTACTCCAATACTGGAGGACAGTGTTCCAAGGCTACTCCACTTGCTGCAGTTGCCAAATTCGCTGATTCCGGAAAACCTCAGCCCAAGAAGGACCTGGCCATGCTCTGCATAAGTTATGCTAATATCTATGTAGCTCAGGTGGCGCTGGGAGCGAATTACAATCAGACTGTCAAAGCCTTTGTGGAAGCTGAAAGCTACAAGGGATCAAGTATCATAATCGCTTACACTCACTGTATCGCTCATGGTATTGATATGACCTGCGGTCTTGATGAGCAGAAGAACGCTGTTGATTCAGGATTCTGGCCGCTTCTCAGATTCGATCCCAGAAAAATTGATATTGATGGAAAACCTCTGATGCTTGACAGCAAGGACCCATCGATCTTGTTCAAGGACTTCGCCTACAATGAGGCCCGTTTCAAGAGCCTGACAAAAACCAAACCTGAGCATGCCGCAAAGCTCATCATAGATGCGCAGGTAGAGGTCACCCGTAGATGGAATATCTACAAGCAGATGGCTGAAATGAGCTGGAAGAAGTAACCTGCAGTACCTTTCACAGTAAGTCCGGCTTTGTTTCCAAGGCCGGACTTACCTATCTAACCGTTGCCCTGCATTTATATACGCAAACAGGACCACAACATATCTGAAACAGAAATGACACAAATCCTTACAGATTCAAACACTTGCTCCAAGACGAAACCCTGGCTCACGACACAACTCGTACAGTTTCCGAGCAGATTTCAGACAGAGGTTTACAGTCTAAGTGTGCAGTATGCGTGCACTGCTTAAGAGAACCTTGCGACCGGAAGTATGCAGTGCATGCTTGGCCCACCTGCCTGAGTCAATATGAGCACAATAATAGAGATGCTCGCTGACGCAACGGAATAGGATCTTGATTATCAGTCGTTTGCTTGATGACAGAATTGACTGGTATGTAACAGATGGGGAACGTTCAACACTCAGAGATAATGTCACTGGAACAGGAAGATTATCACTGTGAGGGAATTAAGTTATTACGGAAGCGAATGATATCTAATGGTTAATGAGCTGGTTACAAGATCTCATGTACCCCGGCAATCTACTTGTCTGTTCACTGTAACGGACTAGACGGAACCCTCCTCCTAAAGCCGGATCCGTGAATTCTCATCCGACCTCTATTTCAGGCACATCATCCTGCCAGCGCTTGGATATCCCAGACCCTTTTCAGAAGCAGAGCCCACAGCTGTCTTCTCCGTCTGGGACATGAGGAACGGTCTTTCATCGAAACAGGTTTCTCTTCGTTTGGTGCTTTCGGTAAGATACCCTGGCGGCGTTCACGGCCACGCCATGCCTGGCTGTACGACCCGTAATAGATAACCTGCTTCGCTCCCTTTCTTTGGTATGTGTGATGTTATCCGTGCTATCCACTCCAGGGGTTCTGAAACATCGAAGTTCCTGGCAAGGGCAGGATGAAAATGCTCTCCCCTGTAAAGCACGGTGTGCGAATGTTCGTTGAAGCTCATCCGTTCAAGCGAGAATGGTGCTCTTGAGATGTATTCGCTCAGGGTCTTGCGACCATCGGCATCACAGGCTTTAATGGGTTTGCCACAGTGAACGCTGAAGCCGCTGTGCTTCCAGGAGTTCATGTTCTCCACCAGTTCCTCTGAGATCATGTTCTCTTCGAGAAGCATCTTGAAAACAAGGCTGGCAAAGAGCTTTTCAATCCCCTTGATATCTGTGATGTCCATTTCAGGCACGGTGCAGCATTTACCTTTCCTGTCCCAGCAGGTGTCAGTAATCAGAGCATGGACATGGGGGTTCCAGTTGGCCATGCCACCAAAGGTCTGGGGTACGATGATACCACCGGGAAAAACATCCCTGCGATCAAGGGCTTCATGAAGAAACATTGTAAGAGCGTTCCAGGCACATCTGCAGAGCTTCGGTAATAACTTCCTGTGATGCAGGAAGTGGAGCCTGAGCA
>JAUWMQ010000148.1 GCA_030613065.1 Candidatus Aegiribacteria sp.
TTCAAGCAACCATGTAGCCTGGTATCCTTCGTAACCATTGCGCTGGTAGTTGGAGCAGAGCCACATCATCCAGTAACGGACATTCCTCATGGCAGCGCCTTCACGGGCATGGATAAGACCATCGTACCATGCGTTGGCCATGGCTGGATTATCGTCGTTGAAGCTGTTGTTTACGGAAAGCTTCACAACCCTCTGAGGACGGCCCTGGAAAGTATCTCCGATAGACTCGGTACACGCGATGGAGGGGTTGGCAGCCACAAGTGAATCGATCCAGGCGCTTACCTCGACCCAGGTGTAAAAGCCGCCCATTGAACGGCTGGTTCCGTTGCGAGCCTGGTAGTAAGCCTCCATGTCAGCAATTTTTGTCGTGGCAAAAAGACCATTCTCAAGCAGTGTTTCGCGCTCGAAGGAGTTTGCCACAAAATCCACAGAACCATCTTCATACACCTGCACCACATCAAAAGCGAGGTTAACGAACACCTCAACTTGAGCCTCGGATGACGGCCGAAAATTCATCAATGAATAGATCTCAGCGGAAACCAGAGTTACCGCAACGAACAGAAACAACATCACTTTTTTCATTACTACCACCCACGTTGGAAAATAGGAACACGTTGATTATTATTAACCATACTAGTTACATGAATTATTATGAATATATATACAGGGGGTTTTCATGTCAGACAGCTTCAGCAAACAGGTTTCACAGGGTATCCCTGATTCAATCCCTCCAATGCCCCCCGACCTGCCCGGGGTGAACCATGCACCTGCAAGGCCGGACGTACTTACCGCTGATGAAAAGAAACTCGCATTGAAGAACGCGCTTCGCTATTTCCCGAAGGAATGGCATTCCAAATTGGTTCCGGAATTCGCAGCTGAGCTTGAAAATGACGGCAGGATATACATGCGCAGATTCAGGCCGTCATACGAAATGAAAGCCAGACCCATAACTGAATATCCTGCCAGAACACCAAAGGCAGCAGCGATAATGCTGATGATCCAGAATAATCTTGATATTGCGGTTGCCCAGCATCCGCAGGAGCTGATAACCTACGGAGGCAACGGAACGGTATTCCAGAACTGGGCGCAGTACCTCATTACAATGAAGTACCTCTCCGAGATGACGGAGTTTCAGACCCTGGTTCTCTACTCGGGACACCCCCTGGGTCTGTTCCCATCCCATCCTGAAGCACCGAGACTGGTACTGACGAATGGCATGGTTATACCAAACTGCAGTTCCAGAGAAGACTACGATAAAATGGCTGCCCTTGGCGTGACATCGTATGGACAGATGACCGCCGGAAGCTTCATGTACATAGGACCACAGGGGATTGTTCATGGCACCACCATCACGCTTCTTAACGCGGGAAGAAAATACCTCGGATTACCCCCTGAAGCGGACCTTTCGAGCAAACTGTTTGTTACTTCAGGACTGGGAGGTATGAGTGGAGCCCAGGCAAAGGCTGCGGTTATCGCGGGTGCGGTATGCGTAATAGCCGAGATCAACCCACTGGCGATAAGAACAAGGTACGAACAGGGATGGCTTCAGGAGATCGAGAATGATCTTGACCGGGTTCTTATCAGAATTGAAAAAGCTCGCAGCACCGGAGAGGCTCTTTCTCTGGGATACACGGGAAATATTGTAGATCTATGGGAAAAGCTTGCTGCAGAAGGTGTACGGGTTGACCTTGGAAGTGATCAGACCTCGCTTCATAATCCGTATCTTGGTGGTTACTACCCCGTCGGCCTCACGCTTGAAGAATCCAACAGCATGATGGTTGAGAACCAGGAGACATTCAGAAAGGCAGTGGATGAATCCCTTAGAAGACAGGTCAGGGCAATCAATACCCTTCACGCAGGTGGAATGTTCTTCTGGGATTATGGCAACGCCTTCCTCCTTGAAGCATCCAGGGCCGGTGCGCATGGAATTCTCCGTGAAGATGGAACCTTTGCTTACCCATCCTATGTCGAGGACATCATGGGTCCCATCTGTTTCGATTACGGGTTCGGCCCCTTCAGATGGGTCTGCACTTCAGGAGATCATGAAGACCTTATGATAACCGACAGGATCGCTGCCGATGTACTTGAAGCAATGGCAAAGGAAGCCGACCCTGAGATAAAGCGCCAGATTCTGGACAACATACGATGGATAAAACAGGCTGAAGAGAACAGAATGGTGGTGGGCTCCCAGGCAAGGATACTCTACGCTGACAGAAAGGGAAGGATGGAGATCGCCAGAGCTTTTAACGATGCTGTAGCAGACGGCGATATTTCAGCACCCATAGTCCTCGGAAGAGATCACCACGATGTTTCGGGAACGGATTCCCCCTACCGTGAAACTGCGAATATAAGGGATGGAAGCATGTTCACAGCCGATATGGCAGTTCAGAACGTTATCGGTGATTCATTCAGAGGCGCAACCTGGGTATCCCTGCATAATGGCGGAGGAGTAGGCTGGGGTGAAGTTATCAACGGTGGATTCGGTCTCCTTCTTGACGGTTCACCGGAAGCAGCGGAACGGGCATCCAGCATGCTGAGCTGGGATGTCTCAAACGGACTGGCCAGGCGATCCTGGGCCAGAAATCCGGGAGCCATCTACGCGATCAGAAAAGCAATGGAAGCCGAGCCCGATATGAAGATAACCATACCGTCAATTGCCGATGAGAGTTTACTTGAAAATCTTTTCGAGTAATATTAATGAACATTATACACTTAAGATAGGGGTTTGAAATCCACAGATATATAATCGCCTTTGTCGTAATTCTGATGCTTCCGACAGCTGTTATGGCATGGGGATTTCATGACGCCATGGGAAACGGCTCTCCCATTGTATGCGTAACCCCAAAATCAAGTGCTATGGGAGGGGTCTGGTCACTTCCATCCAGCGGAGCAGCATCAATTTTTCTAAATCCGGCGGAGCTCTCCATGCTGGATGGTACTTTCATCAATCTAACAATCGCTATAATACCGTGGAATTCAGTTATACATGGTATGTTGGATTTCGATCTGTTCGATTCGGGCAACCCTGGACTTCGGGCAGGTGAATGTTGATCTGGGAGTATCATGGATGAGCAGAAGCAGGGCGGGATTCTCATTCCCTGAGCCCTGCATTTACAATATCGATGATGCCGCGACATATTTCTCCGCAGGATTATCCTGGGAGCTGTAACCCTATAATCACACCAGCATTCTACTGCAGAAGCCTACATTCAGCATGGAAAACAGTGTATTAATTATCCCGATTTCGTTTTCAGGATGTTCTTTTACATCGTTACTTAGTGAAACAGAGAATTCTTTTCGATGACTGGATGCTCCGTAATAAGTGTAACACTCGTATACAGTTGCAGATCAACCTCAAACAGATGTTGACAATACGCTTCATGTTTTTGAATATATTTCCGTACCTTTAATACCTAACCAGAAGGGAAACAATGAAAGCATTCGCAGTTTTTTCCGTATTGCTGTTAGCTCTGACAATGGCATGCGGCGGTGACAGCAGCAGTAATCCCGGCGATGCCGTAACCGGAATGTTCGATGCGTTGCAGACAGGAAACGGAGAAAGGGCAGTTTCATGCATGTCTGAAAGCGCCCTTGCGGAAATGGCAGGGCAGCTGGAAATGATAAAGCTTGACCCTGAAGCTTCAGCCATGCAGCTGGCCGCTGTCGGGATCGAAATTGACGCGGCTGACATTCCCGACATGACCGTAAAAGACTTTGCCATAGCCATGTTTTCCTCACCGATGATAACATCTGTTATGGGATCCGCCGAGGTAAGTATTGGCGAAGTCACAATTGATGGTGATGTCGCGAAGGTCGATGTGACTACCACGTTCATGGGTAACACTGAGACTCACACCATCGACGTCGTAAAGGAAGACGGTCAGTGGAAGGTTACAGAGTTCGGATTTAACATGTAGCGTTTGGGGCCGCGTTTGGGGCCGGGCCTCAAAACTTAGCATTTTCGGGGTCTGGCGTCGAATCTTGGTGTTTTATTTGTTACGACGGTAACGAATGCCAAGATTCGAGGCCTGACCCCTTTTGCTAATAATGCTAAGTTTTGAGACCCGGCCCCTTGTGCTAACTAATCTGCGGTGACTTTCTCTACAATGTCTGTTACAATACCCTCAAAATCCCTGGCGAACTGTGAATTCCCGTAATGATAAACGAAGGGTTTTCCACTGTCTCCCGAGGATACTATTTCCGGTTCAATCGGAATTCTTCCAAGGAAGGGAACTCCCATCTCAGACGCCATTTTCTCCCCGCCACCGGAACCGAAAAGTTCTGTTCTGGAGCCACAGTGAGGACAGACGAATCCTGACATATTCTCTATGACTCCCAGTACCGGGAGTTTAAGAGCATGGCAGAACTGAATTGAGCGCCTTACATCGGAAAGGGACATTTCCTGTGGCGTTGTAACAATAACAGCACCGGTAGGCTCAGGTAAAAGCTGAACAACCGAAAGCGGTTCATCACCGGTCCCCGGAGGACAGTCCACTATCATATAATCCAGATCCCCCCAGTTAACGTCCTCAAACAGCTGTTTGATCACGTTCATCTTCATCGGTCCGCGCCAGATCACAGGATCAGTCCTGCTGCTTAGCATGAAATCCACAGAAATAACCTTGAGGGATCCTAGTTCAGCCGGATTCAGCTTTTTCCCATCGGACGATGATAGCTTGGTTCCCTCCATACCCAGTAGTTTTGGAATGCTGGGACCGTGAAAATCCGTATCCAGCAGCCCGGTAGAGTACCCCTGCATTGAAAGCGAAATTGCAAGATTGGCGGCAACGGTGCTTTTGCCCACCCCTCCCTTACCGGAAAGAACGAGAATGCTCTTGTCCGCCGGGGATTTTTCAAGGCTGAATGGCGCAGTATTCTGATTGCTCATAATTGTAGAAACCTTTCTAACAATGATTGTTCCGCAAAGATAAAATCAAGTAACTATTCAGCCCCATCTATCTAATATCACCATAACTACACACTACAGATAGCACGTAACTCAGCATTAAGATTGAATAGAACTGACAACAAGTCAAGGTTCATCAGAGAATGGAACGAAGGGTTTGCCCTCGAAGGC
>JAUWMQ010000028.1 GCA_030613065.1 Candidatus Aegiribacteria sp.
CCACTTGTACATAATCTGAAGAGTCCAGCCTATATGAAAATACTGCTGAATGGGAAAACATCCCTTGAAGAAGTATTTGCAACAATTGAGATCAATACCTTACGCAAGGCGTTCCGTGAAGCTCAGGAAACCCCCGAGAGCAGCCCCCCTAAAATAAAGCTTCTTATCGCTATGCCAGACTTTCCAGAAAAGTTGGTGGCTATGATAAAGAAGGCTATCGCCTGACCCCAAATCCAACCGGAGTTTGCGGTAATAGCCAAAAAGAGTAGAACTCTTTTGTTAAGAGGTTGTGTGGATTGGTATACATATGTATCCTAAACTCCCCTTGCCCCCTATACCTACGACTGTTTTAGCGCTTTCACATTAATCCTAATTCCAGAATTGCGGTAATGTCAATAAGATATGACCTTGCTTTTCTCCACAGAAGTAGGTATAATTTAGTTAACCTACAGCAAGGAGATAATAATGCCATCAATAGTTAGACAAAAAGTTGGGAACCATATCTACCTCTACGAGTCTGTTTCTTTTAGAAATGATGAGGGCAAGCCCCGTAACAGACGGGTCTCGATTGGGAAAATAGATAAGAAAACCGGGTCGCCAGTATACAAGCAGGAGTATATTGATCGAATGAAAGCAAAAGGAGTTACTGTCGAGTCTGCAGAATGTTCACCTGTTTACAGCGTAGAGGATGTTCGTCGGTCTACCATATTGCAGACTGGTATGATTCATCTGCTGGATGGTATAGCGGAAAGCATCGGGTTGACTCCTGTTCTCCGGCAGACCTTTCCTTTTATACATGAACAGATCTTTGCCGTGGCTGCCTTTCTTCTTTCCTGTGGAGAGCCTGTTGCGTACTGTGCAGACTGGATGGGGCGCAGTGACTTCAGAAACAGAGATCTGCTATCTTCACAACGAATAAGCGAATTGCTTCAGAACATCACAGATGAAGAACGGCAGCGTTTCTTTAAAGCCTGGAGTGCTTACCGAAGCGATCGCGAGTATCTTGCTTTGGATATAACAAGCATCTCTTCATGGTCTAAACTTATTGATGATGTTGAATGGGGTTATAACAGAGATGGCGACAAGCTTGCTCAAATTAATCTCTGTATGCTTCTCGGGTATCAATCACGACTGCCTGTAAGAATGACAGTGTACAATGGTAGCATCAGAGATGTCAGCACACTGGAAACCACCATTGCACAAATGGCTCCTGATGAGCTTGAACAGGTAATGCTTGTTATGGATAAAGGGTTTTCAAGCAGAAAGAACATCAACATGCTTCTTGAGAAGAAGGCTGTACGGTTCCTTCTGGCACTTCCGCTCACACTTGGGTTCACAAAGAAGATGATTAAATCCGAATGCAAGGATATCGACAGCATCCAGAATACAATTGTTTGCGGAGCAGATACTCTTCGAGGAGTATCCCTTGAACGGTCCTGGAGTAAAGAACACAAGCTCTTTGTTCATGTGTTTTACAATGACATAAAGGCTACTGCTGTTAAGAATCAGCTTTACGGTCGCGTTAGACGGCTCGTAGAGGAGGCCAGGATAAATCCAGATAACGGTAAACTGAAGCATGAGTTCGAACACTACCTGATTATCCGCAAATCAGAAAAGCACGAGAGCGGATACACAATAAAGATCCGCGAGGATGTTGTCGCTCAGGAACTCTCAAACGCCGGTTGGCTGGTAACGGTGAGCAATCACATTCAAGACGCTTCAGAAGCTATCAGAATTTATAGAGACAAGGATGTTGTTGAGAAGGGGTTCCTGCGCATGAAGAACAGTCTCGGGCTGGGACGACTGCGTGTTCATTCGCAGCAGGCAATGGAGAGCAAGGTCTTTGTGGGATTCATAGCCCTCATCCTCAGCTCCCATATCCACAGAATAATGTTAGAGAAGAACCTGTACAAAACAATGACGATGAAGGATTTGATTAAGACAATGGAGAAGTTGAGAACACAGGTGATTGATGGTCGCCGTATACTGTTCCCATTGACCAAACGGCAGAAAGAAATTTACAAGGCGTTTGCTGTGCCGATGCCGGTGTAGGTATAATCTGACGGGAATTTAGGATGTATACTATCTATCGTGACAGAGAACGCAGAAGATGTAGTACTGGAAATCTTCAGGAATCAGACGGGAGCATTGTGAAATATTATCTATATGCGCGAAAATCATCGGACAGCGAAGAACGGCAGATGCTCTCGATTGACGCACAGCTGTCTGAGCTCAGAGAATTTGCCCTGAAAGAACGTCTTACAATTGAACAGGAATTCATCGAGACACAAACCGCTAAGGATCCCGGGCGTCCGGTATTCAATGCTATGATGCAGTCAATCGAATCAGGTGAAGTTGACGGTATTATCGCCTGGCATCCTGACCGTCTTGCTAGAAATTCGATTGACGGTGGAAGAATCATATACGCATTAGATACCGGCAAACTGAAGTCCTTGAAATTCCCGACATTCTGGTTCGAGGATACACCTCAGGGCAAATTCATGCTTCAGATAGCATTTGGACAATCCAAATACTACGTTGACAATCTTTCTGAGAATGTGCGGCGTGGACTTCGGGAAAAGGTCAGACGGGGCGAGTATCCCGGTTGGGCTCCCGTAGGATACCTGAATAACATACAGGAACACTGCATCGATATTGATGAAGTGAAGGCTCCTCTGATTGAGAAATTGTTTCAGATTTACGCAACAGGGAAGTACACGCCTTCAGAAGTACGAAAGATGTCAATCGAGTGGGGGCTTACCGGACACAGCGGCAAGCCTATTGCTTTGAGCAAAATTCCCTTCATACTCAAGAATCCATTTTACATCGGATTGTTTAGATACAAGGGAGAGATCCACGAAGGAAAGCATGAAGCAATAGTTTCCAGCGAATTGTTCGGAAACGTTCAGAAAGTTCTCAAACGGAATTCTCGCGGTGGTTACCGTAAAGATGAGCGTTTTCCGTTCCGTCGTCTTATCACTTGCGGTCATTGCGGCTGCGCTATCACCGCTGGCACACAGAAGAAGCACAATTACTACCATTGTGGGAAGCGTCGCGGTCCCTGCAGCCTCAAGACAATTCGCGAGGAAGCTCTGACTTCACTTTTGCGACAGAGCATACTCCGCGTTTCCCTCTCGGATCCCTGCAGCGAATGGATGTATTCAAAGATTGATGAACTGATGCAGCATGAGATAAAGCAGGAAAAAGATATCATCAGTTCAAAGAAGAATCGATTTGACGATCTGCAATCGAAGATAGAGCGCCTTCTCGACATCTATCTGGACGGTTCCCTTACTCGTGACGAATACACCGCTCGTAAGGAACAATATGTCCTCGAGAAGACAGCTCTCACCTCTCAGATTGCAGAATATGAGGCAGGAGAAGCTTCGCGGTTTAAACCTGCTCGGGATTTTATAAGTGCTTCCAATACAGCAGGTATAACCGCCTGGACTGAGAATCTTGAAGATCTGAAAGATTTCCATAAAAGCATCGGTTCAAACCTCAGATTGGTCTCCCCTCTTTCTTCGATTAGCTCTCGTGAGTCTTGCTCAGAGATTGCGGATGGACAGCGCAAAACCAGTCGGGGACAGATGTCCCTACTCGTGGACTCTGGGGGATTTAGCTCAAAGATAGACAAGCCACTCAGCACCGGACTCCCCTCAGACCGCTCATCATCAGCCTTCATACCGATTCTATCGGACTCAGAAGTCTCTTCTGCATTCGGACTCAATGGATTCATTTCTCTCGGATCGACAACAGATCCAGTTCTTCAGATTCAATACTCGATGCCGTGGAGAATACTCGCGGAACGCGAGTCTTTTTTCGAGAATTCGGAGATTTCCGGGGATTTGATCAACTGGCGGAGAGGGAGGGATTTGAACCCTCGGAGACGTTAATCTCATACGCTTAGCAGGCGTACGCCTTAAGCCATACTCGGCCACCTCTCCGCGCATTGAACGGGCTCGGATTATTGTAAAGTAAGTGCCGCTGGTCAAGGCACATTCCCCATCGATTACGATTTAACTATAAATATCAGGTCATGTAGATAACGCTCCGGGTAACGAATGGAGATTGAACTGCAAGCGTTACATCGTCTGACAACAGGAATTTTAGAACCCCCGGAAGAAGGACGCCGGAGTATCTCGACTTGCCGAGGCCGGTGTTCCGGTTACAAATTATGGTATAGTGCTGGTATGGGTTGAAAGATGGTAGATTCTCCAGGGGTTCTTAAGCCCTGGAGACAGGAAAGGATTATTATTATGAGAGTAATTTCGTTAATAACCGCCATTTCACTCAGTCTTTGTGCGGCATGCGGTGAAGAACCGGAAACTGAAGTCTTATCTGATTCCACTGCGACACAACAGCCGGATTCAGTGGAGGTTCAGGCGGAACTTCATACAAGCCCGCAGGATGCGATAACCGGCGCATACAATCTTATTGATGAAGCCCGGTCAGTCACTGACGAGGCGAATGCAAGGATCGAGGAACTTGAGCAGTTGATGGGAGACAATTAATTGACTTCATTAATTCTGATTTCGCTTCTCTTCAACATTGGCATACCTGTTTACAACCTTCCCCCACTATCAGGATCAGCGGACATCATTGTTGTAATGTTGGAGAACGGCCTTCTGCCGGAAGAACCATGGGAGGGCATCACCACGTGGCAGCGTGAAGAATTCTGGACACTTGCATGCAGTGGAATGATGATCCAGAGAGCTGGCTGGTCCGGTTATATCATTATATGTCCCTCAGGTGTGGGAGCAGGTCTTCTTGAGACTGCCCGGGCTCTCGCTTCATCTGAGTCCATACCCGACAATTCGGCGCTTTGCGCTGGTCTGCAGATGATCCCTGCAGCGGACTGTTCTTCAACAGTTCTTCTGTTCAGTTCCGCGGGCTACAATCCCGCTCCGGACAAACTCCCCATTAGAGCAAGTCGATGGCTTGAGCAGGAGGGCGATACACTCATGGTGAACTCCCAGCTGGAGGGAAATGCTTTTTTCTGGACTGATTTTCCCGATTCCATATATCTGTTTCCAGCCGCCTGGAGAGGTGTTGGTACTGAGGTTGTGCCTGCCGGCAGCACTTCTGTAAACCTGGCTTTCACCTGTGTTCATGGTAGTGTACCTTCCAACCTTTCGGGGATAAATATTGAATCCCACCCGCTTGATACGCGCTACATGGAAACATGGGGAGGAGCCATCGCTGCTGTTGAGAACCTTATAGTGGATATCTATCCGCTGAGAGAGGATTCGGATCATCTTCTCTGGATCAGGGGGAGCGGAACAGAGAAACCGTGGCGGACCTCCCCTTCCCCGCTTCCTCCTCCATCCGCGCAATACCCGGTTGAAATGACCATTCAGCCAATGGAAGGACATCCTCTCAGAGATCTTAACGCTTCAAATATCCCCCTGACTGCTGAAATTGAATTGCCAGGACGCCTTTCTGATCCGCAGCGGGGTCCCGTGATGAAAGCTGTTCTTGAAAGGATAATCAGCAGGGATGTTCTTTCAGGATTCGAGAATGAAATCCTCTTTGATGTTGAATGCGGTATTATGGGAGATGTCTCCATCTGGCTGATTAACGGGGATGGATCTGCAATTCAGGATACTCATATATCGGAAGTGCTTGAGAGATTACGTAATTCCATACTTGTTCCTCCTGGCAATACACTGATAAACAACGCTGTAATCAGGGCTTCCTATCTGGAGGGAGAGCCTCTGGATTCCATCGGCGTAAGGGAAGTTTCGATGGAGTTGATGAATATTCTGTATCCGGATCAATAACCGGTCACTAATGTAAACGGGGTTATGTATGAAAATTAAGAACTTTGACTGTCCTTCCTGCGGAGCATCTGTGAAAATTAAAAAAGGTGAGGATATGCTCACATGTCCTTACTGCGACAGTACAGTGATAGTACCGAAATCGGCTTACCCTGAGAAACCATCAGGTTTTACTCCGGATCATATTCCGGAGACCACACCCTTTCAACCCCCGGTGATTCTTGATACGGAAAGAATACGTAGATCATGCAGCAGAACAATTGTTTCCATGGTAGTCTCTCTGCTTATCGTGTTAGGTGCTTTAGTTTTCTTCTTGACGAACTCCTCGGATGTCAGAGAGCTTCTTGAAGGACCCATTGCAGCCATCACCGGAGAATCATCAGTTCCCGTAATACTGGAGTTCGGTGGTCCGGGAATGGGAGCCGGTTATTTTCAGGATCCTGAGCAAGTATGTGTTGATCCTCAGGGGAACATATATGTTGCAGATCAGGAAACCGGAAGAATCCAGATATTCAATGAGGACGGTGATTTCACAGGGCAATGGAATCTCAATAAGCCCGATGATATCTACGTGCGTTCGATGGCTCTTTCCAGAGACGGCCTGCTTTACATGGTTTATGACAACGAGCTTTACTTCCACGAGGCTGCGACGGGGGAACTTCTGGGATCACTGCATCATCCCGATGGATGGGGTTTCGACGATGTGGAAGTCTGCGATGACGGAAGCATAGTAGCTGCATGGTACTGCAACCGTGACGATATAATAAAGTACTCTCCAGATGGAAGTATTGATTTCCTGCTGGAGGCGGCCATCAGCGGCCAGAGCGGAGACTCTGAACTGGATACGGATATCACCGTGGATGGATTCGGTAACATCTTCGCATACGGTTCTTTCAACGGCAGCGTTTTCAAGTTCAGTCCTGATGGGAGGTTCCTGAACAGGTTCGGAAGCGACGGTGACCGCCCCGGTCAGTTCACTTCCCCGTCATGCTTCTGCACTGACCCCCAGGGCAGGTTGTGGGTAAGTGACTTCGGGGACATGATCGTTTTCGACAACAATGGAACCTACCTTGATACATTCGACCCTGGAGTGAATCTTTTTGACATGGTAATGGGCGATGGATACCAGCTCTACGGAATCACATACGATGATACAGTTGTTCAGCTGGATCTTTCGGGAATAGCGGTAAACCTCTAATTTCGGTTACAGGATGCGGGAAGGTAAAACATGACAGCAGTATGGGAGCAGATTAAGGAAATTGTCACGATGTACGGGCTGAATATCCTAGCCGCTGTGGCTATCCTTATCGCAGGGAAGTTTGTTGCATCAGGTGTAAGGAGACTTATACGCAAAATTATGCGAAAACGGGAAGTTGACGCAACCCTGACAGGATTCATCAGCAGTATTGTTTACGCTGGAATCTTAGCATTCGTTGTTATTGCAGCCCTTTCCAAGCTGGGCATTCAGACCGCGTCCTTCGTTGCTATTCTGGGAGCTGCAGGATTGGCCATTGGCCTTGCACTTCAGGGTTCCCTCTCCAATTTCGCATCAGGTGTCCTGATCATAATCTTCAAGCCTTTCAAGGGGGGGGATTACGTCAATGCCGGTGGTTGTGAAGGTTTCGTAGACGAAGTTGGGATATTCACATCATCGATCCTGACCATTGACAACAAACGGATAATCGTACCCAACTCCAAGATTATGAGTGACACTATAACCAATTACTCCGCAAAGGAGACCCGGAGAGTCGATATTATCGCGGGAGTAAGCTACAATGATGATGTTGACAGTGTAAAGGATATTCTTCTGAAGATACTGGCTGGAGATCAAAGAATTCTCAAGGATCCTCCGCCTTTCGTCGGGCTGCTTGAAATGGCTGACAGCAGCGTGAATTTCGCTGTGCGCGCATGGGTAAAAACAGATGATTACTGGAATGTGTTCTTCGATACGAACGAGAGAATCAAGAAGACATTTGACGCTGAGAATATCTCCATACCTTATCCTCAGCTTGATGTTCATATGGACAAGGATTGATTACCAATTGATTGATGCCTGTTTTGTTTGAATAACTCCGGAGGAATCGATGAGCGAAGGGCGGGACTAATTCCCGCCCTTAATCGTTCTCAGCCCAGATCAGAAGCTCCAGAGAGCTTTAATATAACCGAAGGTATTCTGTTCCAGAGCCATGGTTCCTTCGAACATCAGCTGGGACATTTTCGTGGAGAGTGTGCCTGTTGGAGCACCAACACTGGTCTTGTTCATCAAGCCCCTGTTGACTCCTGTTTCCCACATGTAGGTGTAGAACATATTTGTTCCGCCTACCCATTCCAGCTCGACGATCACATTGTCAACTCCGTTGTACCAGAATGGTGTATCGAGATCGATGATCATCCATTCATCGGGACCGGTGGACATAACCTGCGATGCAGTCTGGTATACGAGGGTTCTGGTGCCCGGAATGTAGTTATCCGCGTATGTGTTTGAGAGTTCGGATGCGGATGCCAGCCCGACATAAAGTTTGAAATTATTGTAATTCCCGGAAGCCGATCCTGAGGATCCACCCCTTTGCCAGCCGAGCTGGCTGATGGTCATGGCGCCTGACATTTCCGAAGACATTGCTATCACCTGATAGCGATTCATAGAGCCTCAAGATGCGCAGAACGGATCCATGCTGGGTATCTCGGGTGTTCCCACCACAACAGAAGCAAGGCTTACTCCTGTTACCAGCAAAAGAAGAGCAACAGTTGCAGTTTTCAAAGCAACCTACTTGTGAATAAACTAATACATACTAAAATAGTAGGGTATTGTCCAATACCCGTATTTATCCGGAAGCGGAAACTTGAACAGATGCTTTAATGTTCAAATATCGCAGGGAAATCTTTAACTTCAGCCGGAGAAGAAATCATCAATCGTGCTATGACTCAGCCACGCGTATGGAGTTCGATATGGATTCTTTCCGGCTCAATTAGAAATGTGCCGTTTTCAGTGATCCCGGCTCCCTCTACAATACCGTTGATGTCAGTCTTAAGTATCCAGAAAATCCACTCTTCTCCGGAATCGGTCTGTGTTTGCCCTATTGCAAGGATCCCCTGGTTCGAAAAATCCGCGCTGTAGAGAAAATCCACTCCACCAGTGTCGTAATACCGCTCCCATAAGAGATTTCCATTGAAGTCGTACCGCATCAGGAGAGCATCACCATCATTTATACCACCTGATACAAGCAAACCTTCTTCAACAATATCCGCAAGTCCTGCTTCACTGTCCCGGGGAAGCTGTAGAAAAATCTCATGCTGTGTACCGTAATCCGGATACAATTGGTATGCATACAAGACATAACTCTCAATAGCGGGAAAACCCCAGAAAGAGCCATTGATGCAGCTGATTTTCTCTCTGAATGAAATCGTTGTTTCCGCAACAGTGATTGGAGCTGAAACCAGACCATGGCTGTCTATATGCTGCACAACTGTGCTGCCGGAGTACTCATCATTAACAAGAACATAATAATCACCATCACCGGTCTGCATCACTGATAGCGCGAAACCCACTATTTCATCAGGTTTCGTCATCCACTCCAGCCTGCCTTCTGCTGAGAGCTTGAACACGAATCCACCAGGGATCTGTTGCCCAGGGCAGCCGGAAACAAGCAAACCGCCATCGGAACAGGAAATAATATCGGTGGACATCCAGACATCTTCATCGTACTCTCCCAGAATGTATGTCCAGAGAATTTCGCCTGAAGAATCCATTCTGACAACAGCTACATCTGTATCTATCCCGGTTGCTCTGGGCTCAGAGTGATAACAGGCAGCAAAACCGTCATCCATAGCAACCAGTTCTCCGTTACTTTCGAAAGCCCTGGAAGTGCCCCCTTTCTCAAGAATGTGCCTGAACCAGAGAATTTTCCCCTCACTGTCAAAACATATCAGGAAAGGATCTTCAAAAGGTCCCGACATCGAGATGACCGCACTGCCGTTCGACAGGACAGCACAATCCCGCAGCCCGACTAGACAGTCTTCCCCGGTTTCAATTACTGCCGACCAGGAAGAGTCAGCGATTGAAACTGATGAAATAACTGAAAGAATAACAAAACTGATAATTTTCATCCGAATCCTCCTGATTAAGGAAGTTTCTTGCGAAAGGTTCTCAAAACACTTCTTACATAATTATAATAGCTTAAGTTAGTATGATCCCGCAAGGATTCACGATCAGGGTTGGATTAACCTGTGGTTCTTTCGGAAATCGGGCTAATCCATCCTCATTGCAGAGCCGGATTGAATCGTGTATTATTTTTCTGTATGTAATCAAATCCGTGGGAAATATGCAGTCAAAGGGTTTATTCACTTTTAGGCTGTCCTGCACAGGTGAGCCTCATTTGAGGCTGAACAGGAGGAACCGATGAAATATCCGTTACTGTCCGATGCCGATATGAAAGCCATGGATGCTCTTAAGAAGCATCATGGCGGCGCAGAGAATATCGTCAATACCATCAAAAAAATGAGGGATTTTGAGACACGGAAACGAATCCTCGCTGAAAAGGGTTTCGGGAAAATGATCGAAGAAGCGGAAGTCTACACCCGGAATTTCCCGCAGGTAGAGGATTTTGAGAAGGAAAACGGGATTACTTACAACGATTCTCTTGGAACCGGTACAAGCCAGGTTTCCGGATTCCAGGGGGCTAAAGTTACTCACGAATGCATAAAACGGATAGCGGAAAGCGCCGGGACCGATGAGCCATGTTTTGCTCCCCAGGAGATGATATCCGTTGTAGCCCTCACTGATAACTACGTTTACAATGGTGACCTTCTCGCAACGCTCACAATGGCCGAGAACATCATGAAGGCAAGCAAGTTCTGCAGTACAAACCTTGTTGGAATACCGCAGCCGGAGAAGCGATTCAGGGAACTGGAAGCCATCACAGGTGAGAAATTTGAAAGATACGAATGTGAATGCGGAACCTGCGCGCTTACACTGAAGAATCAGGGGACACCATTCGGTAATTTCGGTGGGATCGAAGTGGCCAACAACAACCACCTGATCTACCTCGATGGAGTCACCCGCACAGCACTCGCGACCGGAGGTGATTTCTATCTGAATCCCAGCTGGAGCACCATTGTGGCAATCTGCTACTACGGGCGTGATATACCCAATTTGCATATAAAGATTTCAATGCTTCTCGCCACGCAGAATCCAATGCAGTTCAGGATGCTCCTCAACATCATGAACGAATATATCCGCGAGGACGGCACTTCCCCCATATACGAGATCAACATCGGTAACGGCTCTACAGCTGACAATTTCATTCAGTGCTCAAGGGAACTTGACGCCAGCGGCATCAAGGGTGTCAGTCTCGCGGCTCATATCTACATAAACCCCGATCTCGGCATTTCGAATTTCAACTGGACCAATCAGATGTTCAGAGTTCTCGAGAGCGGAACTGACATGACCTTCAAGTATGAGAGCGATGGAACCGCACATGAACTTGATACCATGGCGACCTACTTCATATCCGAGGATGAACGTGACGCGATGGGCGGAGATATCGGTGAAGTCATATTCAACAAAGCACTTAGAGCCTCGAAGGACGGCAGGGCTATGATGAGAAAAGGGATTAGGGCCGTATTTGCGGAGAGTGCCCAGAAACACTGAAGAACAACAGACGATAATCAGAATTTGGCGGTGAATTCTCATGATACAGAATTGGCTTTCACGTTTCTCAGATAATATCAGGGAGTACGGAGGGTACTCCATCGGCAAGCTGTTTGATCTTCTTAAAGACCCTGAGATAATTTCCCTTGCTGGAGGATTACCATCACCGGATATGTTTCTGAAGCACGAAATGAGACTGGTCTCCGGGAGGATCCTTGAGGAAAATATTGAGAGGGTGATGCAGTACACCGCCATCAAGGGTGAGCAGGTACTCCTTGACGCCATAGTACAGTTTCTGGCAAGAGACAATATACAGGTTACTCATGAGAATATCGTTGTAACATCGTCCGGCCAGCATGGACTGGACCTTACCGGCAGGCTTTTTCTCAATCCGGGGGATGTTGTTCTTCTCGATCGGCCTACTTTCGCCGGGGCCATTGTCGCGTTCCAGATGCAGCGCCCGGAGTTCGCAGGTGTGGACATCGAAGAAGACGGCTCCAACATTGAGGGATTTCGCTCCAGGATCGAAGCTCTGGAGAAAGAAGGCAGAAAACCCAAATTCATCTATGTCGTACCGGATTTCCAGAATCCTTCCGGTATTACCATGAGCCTCGAAAAGAGAAACGCGCTTCTCGATTTGAGCAGAGACCATAATATCCCTGTTCTGGAAGACAGTCCCTATCGGGACTTCCGGTACTACGGAGAAACTATACCTTCCATCTATTCACTCGATCAGGAGAGAGGTGGAGGGAACGTCATAGGTCTGTACACTTTTTCAAAGCTTTTCTGTCCCGGCCTCAGGATAGGTTTTAATATTGGCCCGTCTGATGTTATTGATAGAATGACAAATATCAAGGAAGGAAACGTCCTGAATACGCCAAAGTACAATCAGGATATGTGCGCAGCCTTCCTGACGGAGATGGGTATGGAGGAACACATCCGGAAGTGCAGAAAATACTACAGGGCAAAGCTTGAGGTCTTTCTTTCGACCATGGAAGAGTGTTTCCCCGAAGAACTGGGAGTAACATGGACCCGGCCTGAGGGTGGTCTCTTCCTCTGGGTCACTGTACCGGAAGAAATCGATACGCATGAATTATTCTACGATGCCATCAAGTACAAGGTTGCATTCGTTCCGGGGGATGTTTTCTTCGGGGAAAACCCTCAAAGGAACACCATGAGAATCAACTTTTCTTTTTCCTCGAAGGAGCAGCTGGCGACAGCGGTGGAAAGACTCGCTGAATGTATTAGAAACCGCCTGTCCTCGTCGAGGTGAAAGGACAGCAGATAAGCAAGGAATCCAATATGGAAAACAGACAGTTACTTTTCAGATCAACAAATCTCAGAGCTCCCGTGGTTTCTTTTGAACAGGCGCTTCTGAAGGGAATTGCCCCGGACGGGGGTCTTTACATGCCCCTGGAGATACCACGGTTGACAACGGAGGAGATCAGAGAATTCTCAGATGCGCGGTATTACGAAATAGCCTTTGCTATCGGGAGGAAATTTCTTGCAGGTGAGATTCCTGACGAGGATCTTGAACGTATAGTAAAAGACGCTTACAATTACGATGTTCCCCTTGAGCATGTTTACGACAGAAAGTTCGTGATGAGGCTGGACAGGGGCCCAACCGCTTCCTTCAAAGATTTTGCTGCAAGAATGATGGGCCGTCTCATGCAGTTTTTCCTCAACCGGAATAACGGAAAACTGCTTATCCTCACCGCCACCTCCGGTGATACAGGTAGCGCCATCGCCAACGCATTCTACGGTTTGGACAACGTCCATGTCGTAGTCCTGTTCCCCGAGAAGGAGGTAACGGCACGGCAGCGAAAGCAGATGACAACACTGGGTAAGAATGTTTCAGTAGTCGCTCTCGACGGGAAGTTTGACGATTGTCAGGCGCTTGTAAAACAGGCTTTCGGTGATTCTGAGCTGGATTATCTGAACCTTTCATCCGCCAATTCCATTAATATCGGACGGCTTGTCCCGCAGACAATGTATTACTTCTACTCGTTCGCGGAGCTCCGGTCAGGAGATCCGGAAGAGAGAGTGGTTTTCTCGGTTCCTTCCGGGAATTTTGGTGATCTCTGCGGTGGCCTCATCGCGATGAATATGGGCCTTCCGGTTAAGAAATTTGTGGTCGCTACGAATGAGAACGATGAGTACCCGAAGTTTGTCAAATCAGGTTTTTATGAAAAACTCGTGCCATCCCGCAACTGCATATCCAGCGCTATGAATGTCGGGCATCCAAGCAATATCCCGAGACTGGTTCAACTGTATGGCGGCAATATGGATGAGCATGGCGCGATAAGTACCGCACCGGACTTAGGTAGAATCAGGGAAGACATGTTCGCTGTCAGCGTTGACGATGCGGAGACTGAAGCTACCATCAGCAGCGCTTACAAAGAGTATGGACTCCTGCTCGAACCACATGGCTCAGTCGGCTGGGCCGGACTGCAACGTTACCTTAGGGAGGAAGGGGGTAACATAGATCAGCTCTATATTTCCCTGGAGACGGCTCATCCCGCAAAATTTCCTGAGAAGATCAGGGAAATTCTCTCTTTTGATCCTGAACTGCCGCCGAGCCTGCAGGGACTTGAAGAGAGGGAAGAGTCATACGAACACCTCCCGACAGCTTACAGCGCTTTCAAAGAATATCTGAAGAGTAATTACAAAAAGTGATACCACTTCGTATCACGCTCATCCGGGGGGCATGCAGCTCACTGCGTGTCCCCTGACAAATAAAGGGATCTCAGACCGGTCCATCGAGAGTTCTGAAGGAAGGACACCGCTCAATCTTCAGCAGTAATCATTCCTGATCCTTCCTGGGGATCGTGAACTGGTGGCTTTCAAAGCGATCACCGCCCAGCCAGATATCTATTTTGATACCATTGCGTGTTCTTGATACATCACAGTGTTTTACCTGCCAGCCAAGCAGATTAAGCCGGGAAGCTCCGAGCATATCGTGACCGGTCATGGCACCGTAATAACCGGCCAGTTCAGGTCTTTTCCTGCTGTTGAGGGCGTGATCTATTTTCTCGATCTCCTCATCCGTGTGAGGGTTGTCATCGAGTACGGAGAGATGGAGCCCATCCTCCTCCTGATGGAGAGAGATGACAAGCCGGTTTGGACTGTTCTCCAGCAGGTAATTCGATACTTCACCTATCAAGTGGAGTATCAATTCTTTTCTTTTCATTATTCTCTACTCCTGATAGTCTTTTTAAAGTCAGAATCTTTGGAGCGATACCACGCTATTACTGAGACGATGAGTGCCGCGGTAAGACCACCGGCAAAACCATTGTTGTAGAGATTCATACCGCCCTGCCAGGATCCTGTCTGGTGAACAAGTACAAGGTGGATGAATCCGGCTGTCAGACCCGTGAGAATTCCGAATGCCCCGGCAAGTGGCGCGAGGGTCGTACAGAAGATCGCTGCCAGGAGCGCACCTGGAGCCGTGAGTGATTTGCCGAACAGGAGCGTTGCTGCGATCACTCCGAGAACGACCGGCCATGAATTTCTCAGATGTGTACCAAATGCGCCGAAGCCCATTACAGTCAGGAGCCCTCCGATAGTAGGACCGTTAAAATCCCCGCCGATCAGCATGATGTAGAGAGAGCCCGCAAGTCCGATAAGCCCGGCATTGAGCAGTGCCCCCTCCGTCGATTCCATGTCCATGAAATCCGAAGGAAGCCGTCCGGAATGTTTCTGGATAGCCATAAGATCCTTCAGACTCTTCTTGCCCCCTGACAGAAGCCCCGTCAGGATCAGGATGATGGAGAGAACCGGAATCATGAAAGTCAGTATTGCGGATCCCTCCGTATGCCACAGCAGCAGACCCTCGAATGTATGTCCTCCGGCCCTGATCAGCGCGGCGGCGAAAAGGGCGAAGAACCCGCATGACAGACCCAGATTGTAAAGATTGTACCCCTGGTGGAAATGCAGCATGGCGACGGCGATCGCCGGAAGGAGGAACCCTGTAGCTATCCCTGCGGCCGTTCCGACGGCGATTGCAGACAATCCGGAAAAGCCCAGTTCAAATGAAACCAGGCTGACCAGCGGTCCCAGGGCAGTTCCGAAAAGAGCGATGAGTATGTATTCCGAGAAGCTTTTTCCAACCAGCTTCCCCGAGAGGTAAACCCCGATGATTATGGGGATAATGTTCATGGGTGTTTTGCCGAAAAGGGCGAAACCCATCATCGTGAAAATTGCGGCGAAGGTCGATCCGGACAATTGAACCCTGGACAGCGCTATCAGGATCAGCCCCGTAGCACCGACCGCCGCGGCATTTATGAGAGAGGCTCCAGGACCACTGGTGGACATGAAGTCACTGATGAGTCTCGCCGGCTGGAACTGCAGATCCAGGAACCCGCTGAAAGCTCTGCCGGCTCCGTCCGCAGCTATCCCGATGATAATGAAAGAGAATATGATGAATATGAGCAGGAATTGCAGTGTTCTGTTCTGGTCTGCTATGGCTGTCTCCTCTGAATTCATGTCAATTGGAAAGTCATCCGATCACTTTTTCTTTGACTTGCACAATACCGCCGGTAATCCTGCCAGTCAACGCCATGGTTCAGTTGGCTGGGCTGTGCTGGGCTGCTGAGTTATCTTCGGGAGGAATTTAGACTAATCCTGCATTTCCCATGAAAAATAAAAGGAATATCATGAAGTATATCATCATTCT
The DNA here is from genome assembly GCA_030613065.1 of Candidatus Aegiribacteria sp. Lineage (GTDB taxonomy): Bacteria > Fermentibacterota > Fermentibacteria > Fermentibacterales > JCC-6 > Aegiribacteria. The sequence continues at coordinate 16,103 of JAUWMQ010000028.1, forward strand.
TGGAGACGGGATGTCAGACCGCCCAATCGAGAGCCTCGGTGGCAGGACACCGCTCATGGTCGCGGACATACCGAACATCGATTCACTCTGTACCGGAGGAAGGTGTGGAAAGTTCGTGACAGTGCCGCCTGATATGCCTCCTGGTAGCGCAGTGGCGAACCTCGCGGTACTGGGCTACAATCCTGCTCTGGTGTTTCAGGGCAGGGGAGTACTCGAAGCAGCAAGTATGGGGGTTGAGCTTGAGTACTCTGATCTCGCAATGAGATGCAACCTTATCTGTATCGAGAACCGGAGAATAAAGAACCACTCCGCCGGGCATATCAGTACCGCGGAATCTCATCAGCTTATCGAAACACTGAATGAACAGCTCGGGTCCGACATCATGAGATTTTATCCCGGTGTGAGCTACAGGCATCTGTTCGTGCTGAAGGATGGAAGCGATGCCATCTCCTGCACACCGCCGCACGATGTACCAGGTACGTATTTCGCTGAGGTTATGATCAACGCATCAGATCTGGAAGGTGATAAGACGTCTGCTCTGCTGAACGTCCTCATCCTGAGATCACAGGAGATTCTGAAGGATCATCCAGTCAACCTGAAACGTATTTCTGAAGGAAAGGATCCCGCAAATTCCGTCTGGTTCTGGTCTCCCGGTCATAAACCTGAGATGAAAACTCTTACAGAGCTGTACGGGATAAAGGGAGCTGTGATCTCCGCAGTGGATCTGGTGAAAGGTCTTGGTATCTACGCAGGGATGGATGTTATCGAGGTTGAGGGCGCCACCGGCCTCTACGATACAAACTACGAGGGTAAGGCCCAGGCAGCGATCGATGCGCTGAAAGGAGATTACGATTTTGTCTACCTTCATGTTGAAGCAACGGACGAAGCGGGTCACGAAGGAGATGTGGATCTTAAGATCAGGACCATTGAATATCTGGACAGACGTATAGTTAAATCCATCATCGAGGAAACCGGGAAGATGAATGAAGATGTCGCTATTGCCATCACGCCCGATCATGCAACTCCCTGCGATGTCAGAACCCATGTCCATGACCCCGTACCGTTCCTGATTTATTATCCCGGTGAGAAACCAGATGATGTATTGTGTTATGATGAATTCAGCACTGAAAAGGGAAGCTTCGGAACCATAGAGGGTGATACATTCATCAGGACTTTGCTCAACAGGTAACCGGCTATGAAAGGAGACTCGAAGATGTTCCGTATATCAGCCAGCTCTGCTCATGCTCCTGCCGATCACTACTGCGCTTGCCGAAGAGGTAGACCTCCGCTCAGTGGTAGAGGTCGAAATAGTAACCATTGAGGGATTCACGGTAATCGGACTGGAAATCCACAGTTCGGACGCTCTGGAAACAGCTTCTGCTGAGGCTGTTGGTAGAGAAATTTCAATCAATTAAGAGAGCTGAACGCTTTGTCCGCTTCAGTTGTCCATCTCTTCGGCCAGTTCGTCCCAAGCCTTCTGGTAATCCCCGATCTCCTGGCAGACGTAAGCATGCTCCTTCTGAAGGTCAACAAGTCTTCTGGTGTCAGAGATAATCTCAGGATCCTGCAGAAGAGCTTCCAGTTCTTCCCGCTTTTCCTCAAGGGGAAGCAGTTTTCTTTCAATTCTGCTAATCCCACTCCTGGTCTTCTTCTGACTGGAGTACAGAACCTTACGCTGTTCAGCTTCCCGCTGCTTTCTTTCCCTGTCTGCTTCCCTTGGTGATTTGCCGGGTGTAGAGCAGCTCTTCCTTGATTGGAATGTGCTTCTGATCCGTTCCTGCTTCTTTCTAAGATAGTAGTCGAAGGAACCGTCAAAGAGACTGATTTTACCATTCTGAACTTCGTAAACTTTTTCCACCAGTGCAGATAAAAGCTGCTCATCATGACTGATAAGGACCAGTGTTCCGGGGTATTTTTCAAGCGCTTCACAGAGCACATTCCTGGAGAAGATATCCAGGTGGTTCGTAGGTTCATCCAGTATCAGAAAGTTGACGGGGCTCAGTAAAATGCGTGCAAGGGAAAGGCGGCTTTTCTCCCCGCCGGAGAGAATGGCTGTGCTCTTGAAAACATCATCTCCTGTGAAAAGGAATCCGCCCAGTATGCTCCGCAGATCTTTTTCGGAACTTGATGGGCTTATTGCAGCCAGCTGATCGAGGAGATTGAGTCCCGGATCAAGGTTCTGATCTACCTCCTGAGTGTAAAAGCCTGTTTCAACACCGGATCCCATTCGCAGGTTTCCTCCGGTTGGACTTTCAATTCCGGCAAGTATCCTTGATAAAGTTGATTTACCCTCACCGTTCTTTCCGACTATGCCTATTCGCTCTCCTCTATGTATTTCCAGGTTCACATCATTAAAAACTGCTCTATCGTACCGCTTGGACACATTTTCAAGATGAGCTACAATTTGTCCGCTTCTTGGAGGATCGGGAAATCTCAACCGCATGTGGTTCGGATCTCTATGAGTCTGTATTACTTCCATTTTCTCAAGCATCTTCTCACGGCTGCGTACTTGAAAACGCTTGCTTTCGGTTGCCTTGAACCTCTTTATGAACCGAGTGATTTTTTCTATCTGTTCAGCCTGATGTTTTGCCTGCTTCTCTCTGCGGGAGATGTCCTCCCGTTTCTTCAGCTCATAGAAGGAATAGTTGCCGGTATACGAGGTAAGCTCTCCAAACTCAAGCTCGTATACACGGGACACGACGCGGTCAAGAAACCCCGGATCATGTGAAATTACCCAGACGGCGCCCCTGTATTTTCTGAGGTACTCCTCAAGCCAGATTCTCGCTTCAAGGTCAAGGTGATTTGTAGGTTCGTCCAGCAGCAGGAGGTCGGGGTTCGAAAGCAGAAGAGACGCAAGCTGCCCCCTCATTCTCCACCCTCCTGAGAATTCTTCCATGGGTTTATCGAAATCATGAACGGAGAATCCCAGACCTGAAAGGACCTTCTCTGCCCTGCTCCTTACATTGAAGGCGTCTGTTGAATCGGCGACGTCATGTGCGTCCGCCAGTTTGTCAAGAAGCTGTTTCTGAACGCCACAGTCATCAGTATTCTCGAGGTCAGCATGGATCACACGCATCTGTTCAAGAGCCCGGGCTGCTTCACCCGCTTCCCTGCAGACCGTATCAAGCAGAGGTCCTTCGGGAAATCTGCTCATCTGCTGCGGCAGGTGGGCTATTCTTACTCCTCCGGCAACGTGAAAATCTCCCGCTGCGGGCTCTAGCTCTCCCGTGAGTATTTTTATCAGCGTGGTTTTCCCGGCGCCGTTAACGCCGACCAGGGCAGCCCTGTCACCTCGATTGATAGTGAAGCTGGCGTTCTCGAAGATATCTTCGACTCCGAATCTCATCCCGAGAGCTGACGCGTTTACTAACATTGGTTGACGATCCTCAGTGGTTTGAAATTAAGATAATCAGCAGAAACCATCAGATACTTAACTCCTTCTGTTTCGGCATCCAGCCCTTCGGGCCATCGGCCGGGAGAACAGTGAATATGACCGTAAACACAAACATCCGCACCCCCATCTGACAGCATCTGTGAAAAGCCTGTAACTCTCCCGGGTACAACCGGAGGATAATGCAGCATTACAATAAGTGGTTTCCCCTCTGTCCTTATCTTCGCGGCCGATTCCAGCGCCAGGGCAAGCCTGTGCAATTCACGCCTGTAGATCTTCTCATCTTTCTCTTCATCGTATTCATCAGAAAGCGGTGTGATCCACCCTCTTGTGCCGGCAATTACAGCGGTTCCCGCATCGAAGGCTGTATACTGAAGCGGTATTATATCGGGCGGCAGTACTTTTCTGATCTGTGAAATGGATGACCACCAGTAATCATGATTGCCCTTTGTAATGATCTTCCTTCCAGGGAGTTCACCGAGCCAGTTGAGATCCTCCCGGGCTTCATCAAGTGTCATGGCCCATGACAGGTCTCCGGGCAGCAGCACAAGGTCGTTTTCCGTGATCAGTTCTCTCCAGTTCTTCTCAATCACCTTATGATGATCCTTCCAGTGATCCCCGAAAACATCCATGGGCTTCTCGCTTGCAAAAGAAAGATGCAGGTCACCGATCGCGAAAATTTTCATGACCCGCCTCTCATTATGACGACTTCCCTGATTCAATTACTGCAGAAACCAGAGCGCTCTACCACAGCAAGGATTATTGACCGGGTTCCGACCTTCATGCTTCTATAATGTGGAAGATTATAACACGATAAAGGATATACAGAGGGAACAGCATCGCTCAACACTCTTGAGCAGGCAGATAGCTTTTACACATATGAAGTAATGTATTAGTATGAAGGGGTTAAAACCACCTTACACAAAGGAATAATCGGGCAATGCTTTTATATCAGAATTGAAATACTGTTCCAGTCTTATCTGACGACAGATATCGAAAGAAGGAATGATGGTTTGATCACTTACTTAAATATTGATTATTGACATCCAGTTAATTTAGAAGGATACTTGAATCAATTCGTAATTAAGAACCATTTCATATCAACAAACGGGAGTATTTGAAAATGAGGTATTTTACACTGCTGATACTGCTTATAGTGGCGGCATTCGCTTCGGGAGAGATAGTCTATCGCTCCACTGAGCCGGTTGAAGATGTTATTCTCCTTGAATCCACGGACAACAGTAACTTGATCGAGTTCAACCTCTCCGCCCTGGAATCCGTTGACACTGAACTCGAAGGCTTCGGGTTTGGAACTATGTTTCGAATACCGTCCGATGGTGGTTTTCTGGCAATTGTCGGATCTCCTGACCTGCCGGTTATTCGTAGAATGGTTCTTATTCCGTCATCAGGGAACATTCAGCTTGAAATCGTAAGTGAAGAGAGCCAGTACCTGGGTCAGTATGATGTCGTACCATATCAGCAGCCTCCTACATACTCAGGAGGACCTTACCCTTACATGATCGACAACTCCGTTTACAGTGCCTCGCAGCCATTTCCATCCACTTCAGTGGAGCTGGAATCGATAAATATTCTAAGGGATATCCGAGTAGCATGGATACGTTACAATCCTGTATCGATAAATCCTGTGACCGGAGACGTTTCCATTACGACTTCGGTTGTGGTAAATGTTAATGGTATAGGCGGCAGTGGAGAGAACGAACTTACAAGATCCACCGAGGGATATACCAGAAGTTTCCTGAATCTTTACGAAGAAGTTATTGGTTTCGAACCGGTGATGGATACGGATGTTGTTGACGGAAGTTACGTGTTCATCGGCACCACGGAATCCATAGCCCAGGCCCAGGACCTTATCAGCTGGAAGAGGCAGAAGGGTTACAATGTTGAAATAGGTTTACTGTCCGTGATTGGAACTTCGGTCAGCGCCATAGATGCATGGATAGAGAACGCCTTTAACACGTGGCCCAATCCTCCGGAGTACATCATGCTGGTGGGTGAACACACTGTTGTACCTACTCCGAATTACAATGGTCATGCCGCGGACAACATGTACGCCGTCGTAGGTTCGGGAGTTCTACCATCGATGAATATCGGAAGAATCTGCGGTAACAGTATTGCCGATCTTGCGTATATTTCCTGGAAGATACATCAGAATGAAATGAACCCTTACCAGCCCGGTGCGAACTGGTTCATGAAGGGCTTCAGTATGGGATGCACTGACCCGATCTGCGCTGCTGAAGAATCTCTTATGCTTCACCAGCTTTTCCAGGCGAATGGCATCGATTCGGACTTCTACTGTAATGCTCTGGGAGGCATACCTCCAAGCCTTTCGGCGGTCATAGCCGACATAAACGAAGGCCGCCAGGTAATAAATTATATAGGACACGGAACTCCTACCGCATGGAGTACAACAGGATTCAGCAATTCAGACATAGCAGCTCTTACGAACGGCAGAATGATGCCATGGGTATTCACCATAGGCTGCCAGAACGGGGAATTCGATCACTACTACTGCTTCTGTGAGGCGTTCCTTTCCGAGGGAACCATCGCCGATCCTAAGGGTGCCATTACCATCATGGGCTCATCTACATATACACCAATAGGGCCGGGTGACTCTCTCCAGGTCAATACATTCAGGGGCTACTTCACCGAAGGGCTGCATCATCTCGGAGCTGCACATACGTGGGGTAAAGTTAAGTGCGACCAGTATTTCGGCAGTGGTGGTGCTGACATGATAATGATGACGCATCTATTCGGATGTCCTGAAACAGACATATACAACGATACAGCACCCCTCTCCGTACTCACGAACACCCATGCTGCCACAATTGATGTCGGGGCCTTCCAGATAACAGTTACAGATGATTCTAAAGCTCCCGTGGAAGGAGCACTTGTTGCCGCCTATTACGCAGATACTGATGAACTGCTTGATTCGGGCTATTCCAATGCGTCCGGTATTGTTAATCTCACCATTTCATCCATTCCCGGAGAGAACCCCGTAACGATCACATCAACGGCACACAACAGGTATCCCGGTATAACTTACGCGGATCCGGCCGTGGCAATCGGAGATGAATCCTCCGGAATCGTAACATCATTCTTCCTCAATCGACCTGCACCCAACCCAATTACATCGACTGCATCGATTGTATTCGGTTTACCAATGGCCGGTGAGACTGAGTTAACCGTATACGATCTATCCGGTCGAGTAGTCACATCGTTTAACAACGGTGAACTTGATGCGGGAACACACTCTCTCTCCTGGAACGGCACAGCAGGCAGTGGTGATGCTATTCCAAACGGTATCTATTTCATGGAACTCAGAACATCAGCGGGAACACTTACCAGGTCATTCCTTGTTGTAAGATAGAATGAAGGCAGGGGGAGCTTTATCTCTCCCCCTGCCTTCTTCACGCTGCAAATAAATTGTAGTTTAGACGGGCCAGCGGTCTTTTTCGGACAGCTGGCCCGTTTTCACAAGCCAGAGCCTTGCGGCCTCCGCTACCCCGCCCTCATTGACAGAAGATACCTCAGTGAATCGGGATCTGAGATGCTCAGGGGAATCCTTCACAACAAAGCCGTGGCCGGCCCATTCTAAAAGATCGTGATCATTGTAATCATTTCCCACAGCTGCCGCATCGCTGCCTGAGAGGCCGAATCTGGCCGCCAGCCGTTCAACACCCGAGCTTTTTGATACGTTCGCGGGAAATACTTCCACCCATAGTGATTCGCCATCAATGGGTGAGGTTGTCCTGAGAATGTTGTAGGATTCTCCAAGGGATTCGGTTATTTCCCTTACAACCCCATCCTGTCTGCCCGGAGGAACGATAATGACAATCTGGGTTGAAACACTGTTCTCATCACCTTTCTGAATCGGTCTGCAGTAACCAGTATAGAGGGCGATACGTCTCTCCAAATCAGGATTTGAGCCGGAGCTGTAACTGTAGGTAAATATATGACTTCGAGGGATTTCTCCCTGAACGCAGAAATCGTAGCCTGTACTGCTGAGCCAGTTCACCGCACGGGAGGTGAGTGCTTTATCAGAGGATGCAGTCCATAGAAATTCGCCTGTTCGATAGTCCTGTATCGCTGCGCCACTGGAAAGAACAAGGTAATCAACCGGGAGGTTCCTCTCCCCCATCATCCTGTCAAACGAAAATGGTGATCGTCCGGTCGCTATGACCCTGAGGATATTCATGCTTCCAAGGCATTCAAGGGCCAGTATATCGGACCTGTGAAAATCCCTGCCTGGCTTGTGCAGAGTTCCGTCAAAATCGGTTGCGAATATCCCGACCGGGGTCAGGTTTCCATCTCTAACCATGTATTTCACCAATCAGAAGATCTCAGCAGAACAAGGCTTCCAACCGGAAATCCGGAATGCTCCGCTACAAGGTCGCATTTCACCCTGAAAAGGAAAAAGATATTGGAATCCGATGAGGAGAGGGACTCGTAGTTCCCCTGCCCCTTTGCAATTATCACATCGGCCTTCTTAAATATGGATCTGAATTCCAAAGAGCAGTCGCTTAAGACAGTTGCAGGTGCTCCCGATCCGTTATCGACAAGCCTGGCAACCCTGTGCAGACCTGCCGCCCTGGCATCTTCAAGTGTGGCATCATTAATCGCCGGAGCCCCCCTTACCGCTACGGTTACTTTCTCGCAGGGAAGCTGCTCCAGGAATTTTCTGTCGAAAACAGTTTCACCGGCGTTGTCCGCCAGGTAAAGAATAGTGTCTGCAGCATCTATTGCCGCTTTGAACTCCTGGGGATCGGTACCGAACAGGGGTCCATGCAGGGCCTCGTTCAGTATGCCGGAGATCTCTTCATCCGAAACCTTATCTTTAACCCCGAGGTCGATGATGTTTCCCGCTATTGCCAGCCTCAATCCGGCAACGAACGGATCGGTGGATTTCATTACGATCCTGTCCATTTCAGGAAGCATCCCGAGTGCAGCCGCGGTATGTAATGATTTCACTCCACTGTAGGGGTCCTCAATGCCGGTCATTGATTTGACGATTCTGCCAATCCCCTGGGCAATCTCAGGAGGTGACCTGTCAAGGTTGGTTTCGGACATATATGCAAAACAGCTTCGCATGATTTTCTTCTGCAATGAAGAATCATTCGTTGACTTGACCGTGACTTCCCTGGCCTGACGAACGAGGCAGGGCAAACACTCCAGTTCGGCTATCATATTCGGTCTCCATCCGGGTTTTGTAATCGAGTTATAAAGGAAAATAATCAAATTCGCACGAGTCCGCAGTTTTCGTATATTCTCGATCCCATTGAAAACTGGAAAAGGTGTACTCTGAAGATGATTAAGACTGTGATATTCGATCTTGATGGAACCCTCCATCACACGGAGATAGCGCTCGTTCCCGCAATTCAGATGGCGATGCAGGACCTTGGCTTTCAGCCTGCTGCCCCTGCCAGCATCAATGCCCTTTACGGGGAACCACTTGAAGTTTTCTGTCAGATACTCCTGAATTGCGATGACGAGACATGCCGGAAATTCCGTGGCGGTGTTCGCAGATATCAGAAGATTACCCTTCCCGGAAGAGGGAAGCTCTACCCGGGAACCCGTGAAATGCTATCCGATCTGAAGGAAATGGGTTTTAATCTTGCAGTCTGTTCAAATGCAGGCCTGAGTTACATTCAACTCGTTACCGAATCTCTTGGAATTTCAGATATGTTCTCTCTGCTTGAAGGCAGGGACGGCCAATCATCCAAAACCCGCAGGATAGGTAACATCATGAGCAGCACAGGCAGTTCCTTCACGGTTATGGTGGGCGACAGGTACCATGACATTGATGCCGCTGCAGAAAACTCTATTACTTCAATAGGATGCCTGTACGGTTACGGCAAATCTGAGGAAATGCAAAAAGCGGATTTCACAGTCAGCAGCCCGGCTGAAATTGTTGCCATAATCAGAGATCTTCTGGAGAAATACTCAGCCTTATAACCTCAGGGAGTTATAGCGGTTACCCTGATCCTTCCATTTGATGTATCGAGTGTGATGGGATTGCCGCCTTCACCCAGAGTTGCCCTGCCGTCTGAGTCATCGATGCTTACATTACGGAAACCCTCACCGGTCAGCACATTCGCACCATTCCACGGTAATTGAGCCGTTGAATGTTGATACTTCAACTGTGCTGTTCGCGGGAATTGAATGAGTCTCAGTGGTAACTGATGTGTACCCTGCACAGCCAGCGAAGAGTACAGGGAGTACAGCTAA
>JAUWMQ010000122.1 GCA_030613065.1 Candidatus Aegiribacteria sp.
GGGGAATCGCAGTCACTGTTCTTCCATGGAGCATCTGGAAAACAGCCACCCAGAAGGACTGATTTCTCCCCAGGGGTAACCGGTCTGTGGGTTCCGGTGGCGAAGAGGATTCTTACCTTATCAGCGAGAATCTCTTCTATCGACGCAATCATAGGAAATGATGCCGGTCTTGTGGCATCGTTAACCACAAGCGTAACAGCTTCGCTGCTCAGGAATCTGACCAGATCCGGCATGACATCTGCCCATGAATCCTTAACCTTCTGTTCGGTAAGAAACTCAGAGACAACTGGATTTGAAATTTCTATTTCCTGCAATATTTGAGGTACCTGAGTCTTTCCAATCATTGGACTTAAAGTCTCCTCCCGTCCCAGATAAGCTCTGTTCCGGATATGTCCTGAAAACCGGCGAAGGAATTGAAATCACTCTCAAACGTGAATGTCCCCTCTCCCGAGAGGGAACCTTCATTGTATGTGAATTCAATGATATTACCTGAAAGAGTTCCTTCAATGGTTCCAAGTGGATATTCTCCCGTAACGTTATCAGAATCACCCAAAACCAATTCCATCTGCCCCATGGTCGTTTCCCATAATCCTTCCGGGCTAGCTATTACAGTTTCTACTGTCTCCAGTAATTCTTCCACCTCAGTTGTTATCACTGCTTCTTCGGTAATTACAGTATCGACTGCAGCCTCCGTTTCAGGTGAATCAGCCGTTTCCTGCGAAGATTCACCACCGCAGGATAGAATTGTTGCGAGCAGAGCCATGAATATCGCTGCTTTTGTAATATTACGCATATGTAGACATCCTTTCTATGATCTGTCAATCCATCAGGTACTCAATGATAGGGTACTATTCCGTGCAAATGACTATAACTGCAAATTCAGCTATGGACAGATGGAACATAAAAATATACACTATGTCTATCCAGCTATCACAAGGAGGGTAATTGTGTTCAGATCCGATTCAAAAAGACGTGGTCTGTTTATTCTAATATTGACCGGTATTCTGCTCGTTCTCGCATCAACCGCTTTTGCAAGGGCCGGAGGAGGCGGAAGTTACGGGGGATCAGGTGGCGGAGGAGGCGGCGGAGGCAGCGGAGCGGGTTATATCTTTTACCTTCTTATCCGGTTAGCCATCACAAAACCGCTCATTGGTGTGCCGCTTCTGATAGTAGTGATAATCCTGATGATAAAATTCGGCAGGAAGACAAAGGGCGGATACGAAACACATACTATTACGAGGGCTGGAAAACTCAGAAGAGAGCAGGAACATCAGGAAATGCAGGACGCTCTTGAGGCTTTGAAACAGAGAGATCCCGGGTTCTCGAAAGAGCATTTCATTCAGAAGGCGAACAGGGCTTTCATAGCCCTTCAGGAAGCCTGGTCGAACCAGGATCTTTCAGCAGTTAATCAGTTCATTTCCGACGGTATAGATGAACGGTTCACCCTTCAGATTGAAATGCAGAAGGCTGAAGGATTCAGAAACAGGATGGAAAACATAACGGTTCAGAGTTCCAGAATTGTTGGTGTTTTCAGTGATTCTCATTTCGATACCATTCATGTAGAAATTACCGGGAGAGCCAACGATTCCGATGTAGATCTGAAGACCGGTAAGCAGCTCCGTAAGAACACCTCCGATCCCTTTACCGAATACTGGAGTTTCCTCCGGAAGCCCGGAGTCCAGACCCTTATGGGAAAGGGTCTTGTGGAAGGAGTCTGTCCAAATTGTGGATCTCCGATTGAACTCAGTGACACCGGCAAATGTGGAAGCTGTGATTCTATTCTTACCAGCGGCGAATACGACTGGGTGCTTGCTGAAATAACTCAATCGATGGAATGGAACGTGATATCCGACAAGTCCCTCATTCCCGGGTTTGAAAACATGGAGGTCATGGATCCGGGCTTCAACCTGCAGCATATCGAAGACAGAACCTCCGTGATATTCTGGAGGTTGATAAAAACCTGGTTTACCAGCGACGTTTCAGACACCAGGAAGGTTGCTCTCCCATCATTCCTCGAAGGATTCGAGAAGCAGCTGTCGAGTACCAGAAGTGATGGCGACTGGCTCTTTTTCAAGGATGCAGCTGTAGGCACTGTTGAAGTTCAGAACATTATTCCGGGAACGAAAAATCGAATGGACAGGATCGAAGTTCTCGTAAAATGGTCGGGTATAAATGCCAGAAGAAACGATAGCGGAGATGTACGTGTAACCGGACGGAAGATAATAAGGCCTCAGATATATACCCTGGTACGCAAACACGCTATAAAAACCGCCATTGATCAAAGCTTCAGATCATCTCACTGCCCCGGCTGCGGAGCACCCTACGAAGGCGGCAGTACCGGTGAGTGCGAATACTGCGGAAGACCACTGAACGATGGAAGTCAGGACTGGGTGCTTGAATCCGTGGAGCGTTTCTCCGCATCCAGAATAACCGCGAAGGCAGTCGACGGGATTGAAAGGGCAGCACTGGTGCCGCCGGAACTGCTTCTCTCCGCAATGGTCAAAGCCATGTACGCTGACGGTGAAGTGGATGAGAAGGAAATGAAAACCCTTTCATCCTTCGCTGAAAACCGGAACATAAAAAGTGAACAGCTGACCGAAATAATCAACACGGTAAAATCAGGACAGGATACCCTGCCGGCTCCGGGGAATCAGGGTGAGGCCAGAGAAATACTGGCAGCCATGGCGCGTATGGTTCTGGCTGACGGGAAACTCACCGGTACTGAAAAGAACCTGCTTCAGACCTTTGGAGAATCCCAGGGGCTGGTATGGGCGGACGTGAAACTCATCATTTCCCAGCAGAAGGCGAAACTCTACATTGAAGCAAAGAGGGTTATCAAGGAGAGCAGATAGAACGGGACTAATCTATACGTGGCTTATGGGCTAGGTTTCTTTAATGAGAAAGAGTAGATAAAATGAATAAAGAAGAAATCACACTTAAACCGGTCGGTTTTGTAAAGTCTGTTGATAATAGTTTTGAAATACATATATCAGACCACTAGTGTCCCATTGTAAGTCAAAGAGTGACAACTGGTTAGAAGTTTTATTGTCTTCTAACTGTAATTCACTATCCTTAAATAGTTGTTAGAGTTCATCATAACAAAATGGTGTAACACTCAGAACCTGTAGAATATTGTAGAGACTATACTGTTCCAGGTCAAGTCTCTTCCGGATAATTGCAACCAGAACGTAAACCGATACAGCTATCCAAATCTGGCTCTTCACCGCATTGAGGGTATAGCCGAAAAACGACTTGATCCTGAGATGCTGCTTGATCCACTTGAAGAACAACTCGATCTGCCAGCGCCCCTGACGGTCTCAACCTCCTCGGTTCAGCTTCCGAGTTCTGCAAACCCTATGATTTCATCTTGCTGGATGCACAGATGCCGGAGATGGACGGCCTGAAAGCCACGGAGGAGATCAGGAGGCGAGAAAAGAGCACAGGCGATCACATCCCGATTATCGCCATGACAGCTCATGCGATGGTTGGAGACAGGGAGAAGTGTCTGGAAGCCGGCATGGACCGATTACATATCGAAACCGATCCGTATAGAGGAGTTCCTGGAGACCCTGAAGAGGGTGACCAAATTATAACAGTTACTATAACCCTGAACTGCGTTCGCATTATCTGATATGTTCTCTCTCCTTCCAGAGAATGAGGTTGGGGTTCTTTTCAGGAATACCAGATAGAATTGGAACACCGGGTTCTGTAAATCCCCCAGGCGATTTCCCATGACAGACGGGAATGAGCGGAAATACCATCGTTTGAACCCAGCTGCAGAGAGATGAAATCCCTGTCAGGCTTCTGCATTTTACCTCTTAAAGAACCGGATTCGACCGTATCATATCCGGCTTCCGTAAAAGTCGCGTCAAGTTTCCCGCCAAGATCAACTGAAAAACCATCCCTTCGAAGGCATTCAATGATCTTCCCGGTAAGACCGGATGGAGGGTCTTCTCTGATACCGGAGTAGTTGTATTCTCCGAAAACGATATAGAACCCCCCCGGCGGAAGGACATCTGCAGCACTGCGGAGAAATGAGGCTGGATCAATCAGGCCGGTAAGGAAAAAGGAAGAAAACAAAGCGTCAGCCGACGGAAGGAATTCCATGGCATCTGCATGAACAAAAGTCAGACCCTCTCTCTCTGGAATATACCTCCGGGCAATCGAAAGGATACTGTCACTCGTATCGATTCCGGTATACAAAGCATCGGTAATGGCCGTAATTTCCCTGGCAAGAAGTCCTGTTCCACACCCCGGCTCAACAATGGTTCTGAACCTTCTGAATGGTGTGATTGAGCAGATGTGTCTTCTCAACCGGGCAAGTTCGCTGAACTGCCTTCTGTATATACCTGCCAGAATTTCAATTCTACATTGAGTCTCGGCAGGCGGCACCATTTTTTCGCTCAAGCGGGCATCCTCCTCCGCAGATGCTGAAATGGACGCAGCCGCCGCACTCAGCCATTGCGCAGTCTCTGCCGCGAATGGATCTGAGAAACTCTCCGTTCCAGATATCATCCCAGTCTTCAGTGAGTATGTTTCCGGCGGATTCGTACCAGCTCTGACAAGGGAGCACTTCTCCATCAGGTTCAACGCAGAGGTTGTATTCCCCGGCTGAACATCTTTTAGGGCCAAGATCATACTCAAGAGGATTCAAGAGGCAATACCTTGTCGGTGAGTACCATATCAGCCGCATATCAAGATCGGCGGCCTTGCTGGAAATGTCCAGCAGCACTCCCTCCAATTTCTCAATCGGGATGGAAAAGTCGCTCTCAAGAGCCCTGCCGCTGTGTATTACGGCGTTGGCCGCGAAGGTAGATAGCCCGAGTTCATTGAGGAATGAAACGGTTTCGGTGATAGAGTCCGCATTTGCCTTTGTTATTGTGGTATTCGTAATAGTATGAATCCCCGAGTCCAGGCAGTTTGATATTCCGGCAACCGTATCACGGAAACTATCCATCCCTGTCATGCTGTTATGGATCTCAGGGTTGCAGGATTCGAGGGTTATCTGTATGTGATCGATACCAGCCTCTTTGAGCTCATTTACGTATGCAGGATCTGCAAGTTTCACTCCGTTAGTAAGAAGCCCGGTCACCAGACCGAGTGATTCGGCAAATCCTGTCAGTTCTACAAGGTCATCCCGAAGAGTCGCTTCGCCGCCGGTGAATATCACGTGGGGGATTCCGATGTCCCATGTTTTCCTGATAACATCCTTCCACTGCCCTGTGGTCAGTTCATCTTTATCCCTCGTCACATTGTAGCAGTGGGAACAGACCAGGTTGCAGCGATATGTAAGAGCGAGATCCATCCTGTATGGCGCGGATACGGATCTTTCAAATGGATCCATTACTTCGAGTTTATTGTAAATAACCGGTTCTCCAGCACCGCTTTTCAGTATACGCGAGAATACGGTACTGAAATCCGTCAGGTCCCGGGCCGCCTGTTTTTTTCCTACATTGTACCTGGACCGGACTCTTTCAATGATTCTGTCCTCAGGGATTCCCGAGAGTATCATCCATGCGCAATCACATGCAACCCTGTTCAGGTGCAGTATCCTGGAGGCATCCACTGTAAGAATGCCGCTGCCGTCCTCCTCAATCCTGAGATGGAATCTGTGGCCACCCTCCTTGCTTCTGAAATGGTGCAGCCCCGGAGAGGAGATTTTTTTACCTGCTGATGCTGCTTTGAGAAGCATTTTACCTCCCACCGCCGGCGCAGGCGCAGGCACATCCCGCACAGGCGCAGGCACAGGAAGAACCGCCGGAACTGCCGCTGTACGACCTGGACACGGGAACAGGATTTGTAACTGATGTTACAATTGAAGAGAGCTTTGAAAGAGTTGAAACCGTTCTACCTGCGGCACTCTCGAGCATACCTGCCAGAGAGGAACATACTTCTGTAAAGTTCACACTTCCGGAGAAAGAACCGGTATGGAGCATAATATTCCCGAACCAATGGGGATATACGGCTGGTATACCTGCTGGAAGATCATTGACCATGCTGCTGAAATGTTCATCCACAAAGAGCCACCCGAAGCGTTCTGCAAGTATCAGAGCCGCCTTATCAGCTGAGCCGGCTTCCTTCACCATTTTCCAGGCGTTACTGATTATGCTTCTGTAGTACTCCTTAGTCTCCTCTATGGAGAAACCATCCATTTTTTCCTTCAGATCATCTATCATGTCAAGAAAGACTTTTCTAACCGCTTCCATTGGAGGGTTCTTCTGATCCTCAGGCCCGGGAAGTATGTCGAAAATGGCTTTCTCATAATTTCTCAGACCCATTCCGGAACCGGTTTCAATCACGCTGGCATCGGCCCCGGAACCGCTCAGATGAAGCGCTCCTTTCCGGAGAAGTCCAAACAGGATAAGCACAAACACCTTTTCCAGGCTTTCCTCCATAAGAAGGGCTGCAAACGGAGCAGTCAGCCCCCTTCGAATGCCTGATCCCTCAACACCTATCGTGGGAGGCAGATAGCTTACGCGTCGTCTCCGTATCCCTGAAAACCATGTTACGGTTAATTCCACTGAGCCGGAAAACAGCGCTTTCACCGGAGTAAATCGTATTGCTCCCGAGGTGTACTTCAACTCCGTTTTCAATGTAGGTGGAAGGATATATCCTTTTTGAAGAGAAACCGTAGTTCTGAGCAGGGGCACTGATACTCAACACGGTAAGAGCAACAAGAAGGATTCTTACCATTTGGGCTTCTCCTCTATCTGATATTCCGTTCTGCAGTAAGGGCACGCTACGAAAACGGTACCTGCCTTCAGTGAAATGCTTTCCGAGCTGAGTCCCGCTCCGCATCCGTCACACGTCAGGTTTTCCAGGTTCACATCTCCGCTGAGTTCAAGGGTTCTGGAGATAACAACGGTCTTGTCCGCGGGTTCTCGAACTCCCTTTCTTACAAAATATACTCCCGGCAAAAGCATGGAAACTCCAACTATCAGCCTGGGCAGGAAATTGCTGTCAGCCGAGGCTATCATGAATATCAGGCCGAGCAGGATAAAGAACACGCCCAGAACTAGCATAAAAATCCTTAATCCAGCCATGGATTCCTTCCGGTTAATAGATGGCAGTTATGATGTGCTGAGCGTAATCGTACTCACCTTACAGCAAAATATATGCAGCACTGCCAGAATCCTTTTTGAGAGATACTGCGTACTTCCACCAGAAGCCTGAAGACAGACACAGCCTGAGAAGCAAACAGGGAACGACTCAAGTCAATTAACGCGCGGAAGTATGATCAGCGTACCAGGATGCGGCATGATGCGCATGGGATTCTCTTACAATGTTTGACTGAGGGCGTTTCAGGTCAACTCTACATTCATGCCGCGCGCAGCGCGGCATGAACGCCTGAGCTCACTGGTTTATACGGAGCGCAGCGGAGTAAAAATCCAGTGCAGCGATTTGTTATGCATATAGTCCATTGTAAATCTTGCCGTTACTGCAGAATTGCCCTGAAATAAAGCAAAGCCCCATTTTGAACAAGAATGCTTTCATAGCCAAAACCATTCTCTTGGCATATTTTCTCTAATTCCTCTTCTGAATACAAAGTACCTCTAATTGTACTTTTAAGCCTGTTTCTCTCTGGTACAGGGACACTACAAATGAAAATAGCATCTATAGCTGCAACTCGATTAATCTCTTTGAAAACCTTTTTTATGTCGTTGAAAAAATTCAGAGAGAGAATGCAAAGGACAATATCAAAAAGGTTATCATCAAAGGGAAGTTCATCTGCACTCGTCACATAAAACTCTGCATTTTAAAAGCCGACATTGTTGAAATTCTTTACGGCTTTTTTCAGGAGACCAGGGCTGGTATCAGTGCCTGTATATTGATTATCATTAGGCAAGAAATTGATGGCACTGCCGCTGCCTGTAGCTAATTCGAGAACACGCTTTTCGTGAACGCTTTTCAGTTCTTTGTTGAGAATTTCATAATGCCGGGTCATATCTCCGCCAAATTTCATGGGAAAGATAGTGTTTTTCATGATAAAATCATAGAGAAACGAGAAGGCGTCCCCAAGCCAAGGCTTAAACTTCAGCAACCTGTCACCATCTTCGACAATATAGTGCAATTCTTTCTTATTGATGACCTTTATTCCATTTTTTAGCATTTCTTACTCCTGCATAACATTTGCTTAACTTGTAATTGCGAAGCAATTATCAAGTTGAAGCAGTTTATCCAGTAAATTTACTTTGTTCTACGAGCTGTCCGCTAATATACTTATGTAATATGCTCTTTATAAAAGTTTGATACTTCAATCCTTCTCGTGCAGCCTCTTCTTTGATTCTATTGAGTTCATATGGATCGATTCGAATATTCATTTTTGTTTCTTTTTTTAGATAATCTCTTGCTGCCTTTTTGATTTCAGTTTGTTCTTGTTTTGTAGGTTTACTAATATCCGGTAAGCTAACAGTTTCAATCGATTCTACGATGCTTTTTTCTTCATCGTCCAGGTATTTAGGATTGTACTTTTTCATCAGAATGTCCTCCAATTAGATTTTTGAATTTTCTACTTGGATATATTGTCTTTAAAAACCAAGTATCACCTTCTTGTATTACATACGGTACACAATATGCATAGTTATTAACATCAACAATAAGAATTTTCTGGTTCGGGTATTGTTTTTTATTCGGATTATCAAAATTTAACAGAATACCGTTGTTCGCAATTGCCTCAATCACATCGCAAAATGTGATTCCGCGCTCAAGAAATATTTCTTCGTTCTTCTCATGGTTGAAATCAAATTTCATGTTGCCATACTACTCAATTGTGCGCACATTGTCAATTGTAGCATCAAGGATAACGATTGAACTCACTGGTTTATACGGAGCGCAGCGGAGTAAAATTCCAGTGCAGTGATTTGTTATGTGTTTTTGTCATTCTTCATTCTTCTTCAACGTCCTATTTTTCTAATTTCTTTTTATCCTCTTTTCTCAGAAAGTTCTTTTTCGAAATAACGCTTCTCCCTAGCTCATTTTCCGCTTCTTTGCGAGCATTTCCTGCAACCTTACCGCCCCGCTTGGCAACACCCTTGTTTTCTTCAAAAGAATCTGGTTCCTCTTTTTGGGAAATTTCTGTAGTCATGCGTTCACCAAGCATGGTAAAAATCAATTCTAAATCATCCATGTGATCTAGCAGATTGGCTTTTGACTTTTCTGGTAATTTTTTGAGGTTTTTATATTGGCTTGGAGTCATACC
>JAUWMQ010000146.1 GCA_030613065.1 Candidatus Aegiribacteria sp.
CTGTCATGATTGGAGTAACCAGATACGGCCCAGGTGGTGAAACTGACTGGGATCCACTGGGAATGCATACCATTTCAGGTTCACATCCGGGGGGAATGGGGATGAAGCAGGTGATTGAGGGCTGAACATATTCATCCTGTACGAATGAAACTCCCATACCATGAATAACAGGATACCACCGGTCTTCATAGCTCCTGAAGAATGGCTGGCTGAGATTTACAGTGAATGAACATCCATCATTACCCGAGTATTCATAATTAACAATATCCTGATGTTCCCGGTTACTCAGAAGAAGAACAGCCAGTAAAAGAAGGTTCAAGGTACTTTCCTTTCAGATCGGAATACTACTCAATCAGAGCACACAATGTAAGATATATGATCATTCATTCTGTTCGTCTGCCGTAAATATATGATTCCCCATTTGCAATATAACTCCGCCGGAGCGTATGTGTTCCCGTGTAGATCTTTCAATTCGCGCCCCTTCTGATAAAGCTACAAGGACAAGTATATCTATTCTGTTTCTTTTATAAAAGGTTCAGTTGCGGAAGTTTCATGGGTGGTATGCATGAAAGTGAAAGAAGTTTCTTATATTCAGCTAAATACACCATCGGGGGGACAGATGAATTCACTTTCCTGGCATCTTGCATGGAGATACCTCAGAAGACACCCACGAAGGCAACACCTGGCATTCTCAACAATTGTCAGCGTAGCAGGCGTTGCTCTGGGAGTGGGAGCACTCATTATCGTAATGGGCATCCTCTCGGGTCTTGAGAATTTCATTGAGGAATCGGTTATTACTGTTGATGCACCTCTTGTAATTGTGGCAGGCAGCGGCAACTCATTTCAGATGTCTGACAGCCTTCTGGATGAACTGGAATCCCTCGTTTCTACCGGTAGTATCTCTCCATTTATCCAGGGAGAGGCGATAATTCGTATGCCATCTCGGGGGGTGGATTCGGGATGCAGAGTCAGAGGAGTTGACCCTGAGCGTGAGTTCGCCTCAGGCATGATGGATGATAAACTCTCATACGGAGAGCTTGTGCTATCTACTCCGGAGGGTGATGACTGCATCCTGATGGGTCTATATCTTGCAGAGCAGTTCTATCACTCCTTAGGCGATACCATGTACCTGTTCCCGCCCAAGGCGTTCTTTTCCAGCGGTGGACATGCCATAGGGAAGGCAATTCTCTCAGGAGCCCTGGAAACAGGACTGCCTGTTAACGATGAAACTCTGGCCTATATTCCAATCGATCTGGCGAGAAGAATGTACCTTCCCGAGGGTGGCTACACTGGAATCAAGCTTTATCCCGCGGAAGGCTTCTCCCTGGAAAATACTGCAGAAGCAGCAACTGCTCTGTTGCCAGAAGGAATCTCGATAAAGACGTGGAAAGAACTGAATCCTGATCTTGCCGCATCCATGAAGCTGGAAAGAATGGGGGCTTTCCTGGCCCTGCTTCTTATAACACTTGTTGCCACCTTCAACATCATGGGCACCATCGCCAGATCAGCCATCGAACGCAGAAAGGACATCTCCGTCATCAAGGCTATGGGAGGTAATAACAGGCTTATATTCAGCATATTCCTCTGGGAAGGGATAATCGTCGGAATAGCCGGTATCGTTCTGGGGTTACTACTCGGTCTTACCGGTTGCTGGCTCATTGGTGATACCGGTCTTGTGCAGCTGCCGGATGTCTATTCATTTCATGAAAATATCCCTGTCAAGGTTTCAGTACCCCGGACAGCCCTGGTCGGTCTCATGGCTTTCCTGCTCAGTCTGGCATCAGGCATTTTCCCCGCTATGAAGGCAGCGGGGCTGGATCCTGTGCGAGGACTTCAAAGTTGAATATTCTTCTTGCCGTTCTGCTGGCCTACGGCTACTCTCCGGGTGATTCCAGCTGGAACCTGGTAACACTGGGAGATATCCCCGAGCGGGCAATCCTCTTCGCTGAACTTGCAGCGAAGGATGGGGGCAGATCGACGATTGATCTCGCTGCCATGCTGGAGATGACGGGCAGATTTGTAGAAGCTGAACACTGCTACACCCTGGCATTGAACTCGTCAACCGACCCTTTACTGTCAGAATGGCTTGAAAACAGGATATCTGGCAGCAGACCACTGGACACGCTTGTAATTCTAAGTACCGTGATCAGCAATATGAGCGATACAGATGCCCTGGATATTTCAGTTGAAATACCCCTGCCGGTATCCCACCCCCCCTATCAGAGAATAGAAAAGCTGGCAGGCGCTTTCATTGCGGAGGAGAATCTGATGGTACAGCATATCGACCTTCTGCCTCCCCGAACAACGGTTGTCCTTCCACTGATACTTCATATATCGCAGCAGCCTTACAATTTCAGGCCTCTTCCAACCCGTTATCCAGGTATATCAGATTCAGTAAGCCTGAAGGATATCTCGTCTTTGATACGAACAATTCCTATACCGGAAACTGAAACCGGCCCGGGGCCCTGCCTTGAGATCGCATATCTTCTGCGAGACAGGGCAGACGATGCAGGTCTTGAGCTTAATATAACCGGCGGATTACTTAGAATCGGCCCTGACAGCCTGCTTTTCCATGCCTGGAATCAAATTCCCGGAACAGGAATACCAATTGACGTGACTCTTTTCCATTCGGACTCTTTGAGAGGTATCGGACACTGTTCATCGGATTTTATCCCACTTTGGAATTTTGAGCATACGGATGGACACGAGGTGTCGGTCTTTTACCCGCAGCAGAACATTTACCTTGATATATCAATGCAGGCATCGTTTGCTGATCCGGATTTTATTGCCGGACTCCTGAAGCTCTTCCCGATGGTCTTAATATCGTTTGATAATTCAGAAAGCGAATAAAATTGAAAAGAGGAAATACTATGGAGAATTCCAATGCACAGATCCAGAAATTAATGGACAGAGTTGAACTGCTGGAAAAGAACAGTCCCAGGGATAAGTTGTCTATAATTGTTTTTTCCGGTTCACTGGACAAACTTATTGCAGCTTTCATTATAGCAACAGGCGCGGCTGCTATGGGAACAGAGGTTACATTGTTTTTTACATTCTGGGGAACTGCTGCTCTGAGGAAGAAAATAAGGTTGAAGAAAAATTTCATGTCCGGGATGTTTGGATTTCTACTTCCTACGGGATTTAATGATCTGAAACTATCAAAATTGAATATGGCCGGTGCAGGAACCGCTATGATGAAGTCTTTGATGAAGAAGAAAAATATCGTCACTCTCGCCGAAATGCTGGAAATTTCTCAGGAAATGAACATTAAGATCTTTGTCTGTGAAATGTCAATGGATCTAATGGGAATGAAACACGAAGAGATGGTTGATTACAAGAATCTTGAATACTGCGGAGTCGCAAGATTCTTAGCTGAGGCTCATGAGAGCAGGAACAGTTTATTCATATGATCAGAAATATGAGTTTTCTTCAAGTGGAGGTTAGCATGAAATACTTCATTCTCATTGCGCTTATAACAGTGCTTGTCCCCGGCCTGACCGGATGCGGACCGGACGAAGGAACCTCTGCTGATAATGCGGTGGATGCCGTAGATGAGTACGTTATACTGCAGAACTGCGTTGATGCCATCGGCGGTGAAGAAGCGGTGCTTTACCTCTCGGTGATACATACCATTGACAGTCTTTCAATGGCCGGGATGACCGGTATAACCGAATCGTGGTGGGTCCGCGAACCCTTTATGGGGTTTTCCGTTACGGAGATAGGTCCCGTGAAGCAGCAGGTTCTGATACAGGGGGACAGCGTATGGACAGTGGATCGTAACGGACACCTTTCCCCGGGGGGCATCGAGCAAATAGATCAGATGATGCTTTCCAGGGTTACGGTCTTCTACGATTATCTCTTCGACACTTCATTGGTCTCAATAGGGACGGACACTCTGATAGACAGTGTTCTAACTGTACCCTTAAGCCTTGCGAATCAGCCGAACGTCGTCTTTTACTATTCAAGGGAGACGTGGCTTCCAGTACTCATGACAGCGATAACAATGGGGATTGAAGTCAGAAGCTACCCGAATGACTACGTGAATATTGAAGGAATAGTATCAGCGACTTCAAATATCAGCACCATCCCCGCTTTTGGACAGGAAATAGTAAACTGGAACATTCTTACCGAGTACAATGTTCCCATTCCTGAGTCAATTTTCGTACTCACTTCTTCGGGAGGCGACTGGGAACTGGAGAGTCCGGGAATCCCAACAACCTTTTCTCTCAAGGGTGAGCATATCTACCTTGATGGAGAGGTCAACGAAAATCCTGTAACAATACTTTTAGACAGTGGAGCGGGGGCAACTGTTCTGGACAGCGCGCTGGCAGCCGAACTCGGTCTGGAGGGTACAGGAAACCTTCCGGCAAGAGGGATAGGAGGAACCAGGGAGTTCTCTTTCGTAGAGGTTCCAACCTATTACGCCGCGGGAGCCCTCGTGAGTGATCAGACCCTGGCGGTGATGGCGCTTTCAGAGGAATTCTATCCTTCCACCGGGGAGATGATAGATCTCATTATCGGTTACGACTTCCTCAGCCGCTTTGTTACCCGGATTGATTACGGCTCCGAGACTATAACCCTCTTTGACCCTGACAGTTTCAGCATCGACAGTGATGATATTTCAATCCTGCCCGCGGAGAGGAGCATGAGCCTTCTATCCATAGATGCAGTTCTGGAGGATTCGGTCACTGTCACTCTTCTCCTTGATACTGGGGCGGGAGGAAACGTTCATCTTACGCCATCATTTTTCGAAAAGCATCCCGAGTTCCTGAATGACAGATCTACTTTTGAAACAGAGATACAGGGCGTGGGCGGAGAAGAAACCATCAGCGGGTTCAGAGTCTCGGCGATCACACTGGGAGACTATACGGTTCCAGGCGGGATCTGCTCAAGCTTCAACGGTGGCGACATATTCAGCCAGTACGACGGAATCCTCGGAAACGGTGTTCTAAGCAGGTTCATCTTGTACCTGGATTACAGCTCAGGAAGGATCATTCTGGAACCCTCCTCCCTTTTCGAGGAAGGCCTTGCGGAATCTCTTACCGGTATGGGGCTTGAAATTGAGGACAACAGTCTTCTTGTAAGCAGTATCATACAGAACTCCCCCGCTGAGGAAGCAGGTATCCTCGATGATGATATACTGATTGAGATAGATGGAAGCCCCGTCACAGTGGATCAGCTGAACGAACTGAGCAGCCTTCTGCCGGACACTGTCGGTTCTACCGTGTCATTAACGCTTATAAGAAACGGCACTGAGATCGAACTTGAGCTGATAACGGGCTACCTTGTCCCTATGCACCTGGAAGGAAATCAGCCCGGAACAGTTCGGACCGCTGATTAAAGGCATCGCTCCTGACCGCATACAGAAACATCCCTCCAGCAATAAAATAGCGTCCAGCATTCGCTTATTGCTTGACATTGAAAATTGCCCCATGTATCTCACATTCCCCACCCCTATGAGGCTTTCAGCGATAATATTCTATAGATTTCTTAGTAGTTGTATACTATGTACATATCGGAATATCCCGTCATGATGATTGTCCAGACTTCTTAGATCTACCCCTGCTCTTACGCCTGAT
>JAUWMQ010000084.1 GCA_030613065.1 Candidatus Aegiribacteria sp.
GTAAGCGTACAGCTTACAGGAGGCACCAGCAGTATTTTCTATTCACCCTATCTGCTCTTTCTTATTTGGGCAGCGTTGCCCTCTAATGGAGGGTTAGCAACTGAGCTGGGTCTTGTTATAGGCTTTACCGAAGCATTCTCCCTTCTCAACGCCTCCATCTGGACAGGGGGAGAATCCTTCATATCCAGGCTGATTCCATTACTCCTTCCGGCTTTGAAAGCACTTCTTGTTCCTTTCCTTTTCGGCCTGGCTTCCGACTGGCTGACGGAGAAGGAATTCTATTCCGGGGATTCAGCTTACTCCAGAGAGAGGATTCTTCCCGTGAAAGGCGGTAAGGATTCGCCACCCGTTCCTTTAAGCGGTTCCTATCCGCTTCTCCAGATAATACACAGGAGCAGCAGTGCTGATTCAACCTGTCTATTCATCCGAAGCGATGATGGGTTTTACCGGCTGACTGAGCATGTGGCAGCGGATAAGATCGTTATTTCCAGATTCATGCTCCAGGCTCAGCACAGACTTGCCAGAATTGCTGAGAACAGCAGAAAAACCGTTATCATCAGAGCGGACTCAGGAGAAGAACGTTCAGAACTTTCACCATACCGTTTTCCCGGGACGGAAGAAGAGGACTCTCTGTGGATCGTCCTGTGTCCCCTCATAGTAGAGAAAACACTTGAAGGTTTCATACTGCAGGATTTTTCAGGGAGTAAACCATCTGAAAATATCATCTCCGATCTGGAGAATCTCTCAGGGGTTCTTCATGGAACATTCAACAGAGAGGCTTTCCCTTCTGGCGATGAATTCATGTGGATGGTAAAACTTGTTACCGCATGCAATGAAAACAGTCTGGACAAAGCCGTACGGGGAATGGCTGGGATCCTCTCGGAATTAATACCTGATTCGACTATTTCAATAGCGGATGTAGACGGCAAACTCGGCAGAACAACGGTATGGGTTTCAAGGGGACCGCTTGCGAAGTGGCGCCGGGGTAAAATCTTCGACAGTTCGGAGGGAATGGCTGGATGGATTCTGAAGAACAGAGTTCCATGCAGACGCTCAAGAATAAAGTATGGCGAAAAGAATGTGCACGCGTTCGCCCTCACATCGGGTATGCATGACAGAGCAGGAAGCTGTATGGGAGTTCCCGTTATCAGGGAGAAGGAAGTTATCGCTCTGATAATGGCCGAGCATGAAGGTGATAATGCTTTCATGCAGTATCACGAAGGAATTCTCCTGACAGTGGCTGGACTGTTCTCTATGAGAGAGGAGCTTGCCGGGCTGAGGAACAGGTTTAAGAATATCTCAGGCATTGATACGCTTACAGGGCTTCCCGGCATAACCCTTCTGGACAGACACCTTCATCATATGGCAAAGGAAGTGCAGACGTACGGCTGGTATGTAGGTATAATTGTGGCTGATATTGATGATTTTGATACGATGAATAGAACACTAGGCTACAGTGAGGGAGATCGTTTATTGATGGATGTCGCTATCCGTTTTCGTGACTGTTTTTCCGATGATGTGTTCATCGCCAGGATAGGATCTGACAGTTTCGCCGCATGCATTCCAAAGGCAGGTAAAGCTGTAATGGAAGCTATGAGTCAGAGGGCTGCAGATTCCCTTTCATTCAAATATACGGCAAGGATATCCGATTCTCCCATATCGATTTCCGCTTCAATTGGAAGTGTCTACACTCTCGTTAACAGAAAGGTTCTGCTACTCACCGGAGAGGCTGAGAAGGCTGTATCGGATGCCCGTGCAGCCAGTCCAGGCAAGTATGTTGTGCGAAAGATCGGGCTTACCGGATCGGATAAGAACACATGACAGGGAGGACTCTCTTAGAATATATAGTGAAAAGAGGTTTTCTCCTTTTGATGCTTGGAGGAATATTCTACCTTAGTCATCAACCATCATTGAAAGTGATTCCACCACTGTTTATTCATCAGGATAAAGTTCTTCACGCAGGAATATTTTTTCTTCTAGCTATTTCCCTGATTGTAAACCGGGCTCTCTGCAGAGGGTTTTGTCCTCTTCCGGTTATGTTTATCTTCGGGATACTTTATGCTGTCAGCGACGAGATCCACCAGAGTTTCGTTCCCGGGAGAGATTGCTCAGCTGGAGATCTGCTTGCTGATATTGTAGGTTTTGCTTTTGGTTTTGTTGTATATTTACGGTATCGTAAGGTTAGATTGATGAAGGATTGAACAGCTAGCGAATTCTTCTTGACATCAATTTCGTTTTCGTTAAGATTCTATATTGGTGGTCAGCCGTACGAGTATATGAAAATGTATACGTACTTTTGTATTTGTGTAAGTAACCCAAACCGAATGAAATCGAGAGGAGGTACCGGGTATGCTCAAGGCGAGAACTAAGTGGCTCTGTCTTGGACTTCTGTGCGTGTCTCTGCTGATGGCAGCATGCGGACCAAGTGCCGCGGAACTCAATGCAAGGGACGATGCTCGCGCAGCGGCTCTCGCTGCTGAAGCAAGAGCTGACGGGCTCGAGGAAGAACTTGTGAGTCTCCCTGGTGAGATTGCTACAAAGCAGGAACAGGTAGCAGCTCTTGAAGCAGAGCTTGCTGAACTTCAACAGGAATATTACGCTCTCGGCGGCGGAAGCCGATAGCAGGGAAGGGGAAAACAATGAAGCGTACTTTAGTATTAGCTCTGATGATTTGCCTCGGCCTTGCATCAACAGGTCTTGCTAAGACCTGGACAGCCGAGGAACTTTCAGCGTATTCACAGGCTGAAATCGAAGCAATGGGAGATGATGATATTCATCTTCAGATTGCTTACTGGGAATGGAGAAAAGCCGAGGCGGATGCACGTATAGCCGTGCTTGAACCTCAGGTTCTTCCCCTTCGCGCAATACGTGATGATCTTAACGCACAGATCGCTCAGTTGACTGCCGATATCAACGCCCTCAGGGCAGAGATCGCACGTATTCTTGGCGCCGGTGTGCAGCATAAGATTCTTGATGGAGAATGTCTCTGGTTAATAGCATCCTATCACTACAACTACGGTGATGGTTCGCAATGGCCGGCCATTTACGAACGTAACCGCGACACCATCAGCGATCCTAACATGATCTACGCGGGACACTATCTCTGGTTACCACTGCCAATGCTCAGCAGTTATTCAATTATCGAAGGTGACTTCCTCGGTAAGATTGCAGGGTACATCAGAGTTTATGGCGACAGAGGGATGTGGCCACAGATTTACGAAGCTAATCGCGGTATAGTCAGCGATCCTAACATGATCTACCCTGGACAGGTTCTTACCATACCCCGTGTGGCGGGTTTTGGAGGATCACGCTAGAATTATCAGCGTATATGGAAGGCTCTTCACAGTTCATGTGGAGAGCCTTTCTTTTATCTGAAAGAACTTACTGAATGCAGGATCACTCAGGAGACGTGAAAATAGATCTTTCCAGAGAATCCGCTGCCAGAATATTCGGCACAGGAGACAGTAATCTCAGAAGTATTTGCAGAACACTTGACGTTAAAGCCGTTTACAGAGACGGCAGCCTTTACATTTCCGGCAACAGAGAATCGATTGAGAAGGCAAGGGCGGTTATTGTCAGGCTGGAGCATGAACTGAAAACTTCAGGGAATCTGAGCAATCACAGCGTTGATGCCGCATTGACTTTTCCTGAAAAACACGATGTATCTCTTGAAATCACTGTTCCGGGGCGTGCGGGACGGATACTTCCCAAAACTCCAGGACAGGAGGAGTACCTGCGTGCAATCAAAAATTCTGAGCTGGTATTCTGTATTGGCCCTGCGGGTACCGGAAAGACTTTCCTTGCTGTAGCCAGCGCTGTGGCTGCCCTTACTGACGGTGAAGTTGACAGAATAATCATTTCAAGGCCTGCTGTTGAGGCGGGAGAAAGACTGGGGTTCCTTCCTGGAGATCTTCAACAGAAGATAGATCCTTATCTGAAACCGGTTTACGATGCGCTGGATGATACGCTATCCCCTGCGCGAGTAAGACGATCCCTGGATAGCCGGATTATCGAAGTTGCACCCCTTGCTTATATGCGGGGAAGAACCCTGAATAACGCGTTTGTCATCCTCGATGAAGCTCAGAACACCACAATAACCCAGCTGAAAATGTTTATTACACGTCTGGGATACGGCTCCAGGGCGATTATTACGGGTGACATAACCCAGATAGATCTTAAACCCTCCTCATCTTCGGGGTTAGTTATAATAAGAAATATTCTTTCAGGCATAGATGGTATAGAATTCGCACACCTTGACCAGAGCGATGTTGTAAGACATCCTCTTGTTCAGAGAATTATTTCAGCCTTTGAACGCATTTCAGATCAAAACGGAGAAAACCGGCAATGACTCTAAATTTCAGACTTCTTTTATTCGGGACTGCTCTCCGTAAGTCTGCTGCATTATGAAAATCCGAAACACACTCAGCGCAAGCCTTCTTGCAGTTGTTTTTATCGGCACCTTCTATCTGTTCTTCATGCCCGACCGGCCTATTATTGACCTTGAGCTGAGCGTCGGTCAGACCCTCCCTCATGATATTGTTGCTCCCGTCGATTTCGATCTCCCGTACAATGCACAGGAGTTCGAGGAAATTCGTGACGCTATGCTTGAATCCATACCAGTACATCTGACGTTTGACCGGGATGTCTGGCAACCCCTCCGGAACAGGCTTCATCCAATGTTGCTTCTCATTACCTATGACTCCTCTTTTGCCTTGGGAATGGTTGAGGAGCTTTCGTCAGTATACGAAGCAGGTGTGTTCGACCTGGATATTGTTCGCGAGTATTACGATGGGGAGCGAGCAGTTCTTCTTGACTCCTCCGGCACAGTGGACAGGCAGCTGTTCGATCTAAACGAGATTGAAGATGTGAGAGATATTCTTGAAATAAGAATGGGTAGATGGAGTCTATCCGGTGATGATCAAAATGAGATATCCTCCATCCTGCTGCCCAACCTCATTGTGGATGAATCCTCCAGGCAGGCGACTGCCGAAACTGCCATCGCCGGACTCGGAAATATAGATACAACTATAACAGCGGGAAGTGTCCTTCTGCCAGCGAATGAGCAGGTGACTTCAAGAACTATCGAATACCTGGATCATCTGAAGAATACCGCCATGGAGAACCATCGCTTCAAGCAAGTATCAGGTCTGCTTCTTCTTGTATTATTGATATTTGGAATAGTACTCTTCTATATTCATGACATTATGCCGGAAACATGGAATACAGCCAACAGATTTCTTCTTCTCGGCGTAATATGGATAATATCCTTTGCAGCCACTGGAACTCTATGGCTGGTCCTTAAAAATAGCGCCACCTATCCCTCTGCATCTCTGGTCACATTCGGAGCGGCCCTGACAAGTATTTTCTTTCACAGAAGGCACGCGATCTTCTTTACCCTGACCTTCTCCATGATTCTGGGTCTTGTTCATCCTCATCCCTACTCCATTGTACTGATTTCAGCGGTTTCAGGTATTCTGGCCGCTCTTACCGTCTGGGATGTAAGGGAAAGGCGCAGTGTTCCTGTTGCGATAGGCCTGTCAGCAGGCGGAGGTGTTGCCGTTTATCTTCTTCTGCAGATGCTTAATACGTCTCTATATTCACCATCCATGACGGAATCAATTCTGGGTCTTCTGTTTGTTCCTGTTATCGGCATAGGTTCCGCACACGCCCTTCTATTCCTTTTCGAGAGGATCTTCCGGGTCTATACGGTCCTTTCCATTGATGAGGTTAACAAAACAGACCATCCGCTTCTTAAACAGATGAGGGAGATTGCTCCCGGAACATGGAACCATTCACAAATCGTCGCTGAGCTGGCGGGCAGGGCGGCGGGTGCTATAGGTGCCTGGGAATCACTCGCATCAGCAGGTGGGTACTTCCACGATATTGGAAAGATTGCAGCTCCCGAACTGTTTATAGAAAACCAGATTAACATGGAGAATCCACATGACAGCATGAATCCGTGGGTAAGTGCCGGAAAGATCATCGCGCACGTGACAGACGGGGTGCAGCTGGCGAAAAAGGCAAAACTGCCCCGGGCAGTTATTGATATCATTCAGCAGCATCATGGTGACAGTTTCACTAAATTCTTCTACAGTAAGGCACTGCAGGAATCAAGTGATCCCGAGAACGTTAATAAGATTGATTTCTCATATGTGGGTCCACGGCCTTCAACTATCGAGGCGGCTCTGGTCATGCTCGCGGATCAGGTGTCGTCCGTTACGAATAATCTGACTTCTCCAGATGAAGTTGCCGGACTGGTCGCCAGAGTTGTGGACGAAAAGGACCTTGAAGGAGAGCTTGATGACTGTCAGCTTACCAGAAGAAACCTCAAAACCATTGTAAAGGTGTTCACGTCTGTTATTGAAAGCAAATTCTACAAGAGGGTAGACAATTACCCAATTGGTGATTCAAATGATTGATGTATGTGTAATTCTTAAAAACCCGGGATTCTGTGCTGAAGAAATAAAGAACCTTATCGGTGACATAATAGAGGGTTGTATTGAAATCGTTCTGGCTGATCCGGGATATCTCCGTGTACTCAACAGAAAGTACCGCCATATTGACAGTGCCACTGACGTACTTTCTTTTGATCTGGCTCTGTGTAATGAGGACAGACCCGAGGGTACGATCTACGTTGACGGGCGGCTGTTCCCTCCCATGGAAGCATTGCTTGAAAGGATCTTTCACGGCTACCTGCACCTTAAAGGATATTCTCACAGTAACGAGAAGGATGCCGCATTTATGAGCAGGGAAGTAGATTCTCTTGTAGCGGATGCTCTCGGAAAGCAGGTGGAGAATTGATTACAGCCGTCGTTATATACTTCACCTCTCTTCTGGTGTTGTTCCTTTCTTCGGGAATAAGATCCTGCATACCTGAGATTGTTCTCTCCAAGGGCAGGGATCCTTCAGAACGGAGACAGGTAGCCTATTTTCACCTGGGAATACTCTGGTTAATGAATTTTACCGCTACGGTCTGCTCCGGAGTTGGAGCAGTGCTTCTGGCGGAAAAAACTTATTCGTATTTTACATTACCTTATTGGCTTACACTGCTCATTCTTATACTGGCCGCATTCATTCTTTCAGTGATTCTGCCTTCCCTCATTGCAAAATGGAATGCTCTTAGATTGTTATCCATTCTCAAGGTCCCATACTGGATAATCTCTCTCCCCTTCCGTCTGCCTGCTCTTCTGATTTTCCGCAGCAGCAGGATTGATAGTCCGGATTTCGCAGACTGGCTTATCACTTCGCCCGATGTCATCTGGCTGGAAAGGCGCAGGGAAAAGGGTGATCCGGGGGAATTTGAAAAAGAGCAGGAGCTTATGGACAGCATTATTGATTTCTCCGATAAGATCGTCAGAGAGGTCATGGTTCCGAGGATCGACATTGTTTGTGTAGAAATAAATGCGGATCTCTCAACAGTGATCCGTGAGCTGAAAAAGGCGGGACACTCAAGAATACCGGTTTACGAAGATAGGATAGACAATATCCTCGGATTGCTGTACGCCAAGGATATTCTTGTTCTTCTATCCGAGGATGAAAACACTTACGAACTGAGGAGTCTTCTAAGAAAACCGTACTTCGTGCCCGAGTACAAGAGGATTGATGAACTCCTTCGCGAGTTTCAGGCGAACAGAATACATATGGCTATCGTGGTTGACGAGTACGGTGGAACAGCCGGGCTTGTGACAATAGAAGACATCATGGAGGAAGTCTTTGGCGAGATTCTGGACGAACATGATAAGGAAGCCCTTCTGATAAAGAAACTTAATGACAACTCCTACATTCTGGACGCTCGTATACCTATAGACGACCTTAACGAACTGCTCGACACCACATTCGAAGATAACGACTACGAAAGTCTCGGAGGAATGATCTATCATCTTATGGGTAAGATCCCCCGCCAGCAGGATGCTGCTGAGCTTTCAGGCTTCATATTCACCGTTGAACAGATAAGGGCTCAGCGGATACTCTATGTCAGAGTGGAGCCCCTTGAAAACCAGGGGGATGAATCGGACTGATGTCCCCTTCGGGACCGTACTTCTTCGGAGTGTGATACTATCAGAGTAACAACCCCTTCATTTGTTCTTCGCCGAGTCCGATGGAGTGAATCATCCCTGATACTGACCCTCTACTCACTGGATTTCGGCAGGATATCAGCAATTGCCAAAGGGGCTCTCAGGCCAAAGAGTTCATTCTTCGGAAGGGTTGAACTGTTTTCCATGGTGGATATTTCCCTTTCCAGAAGGGAAGGCAGAGAACTGGATACCGCCACTGACGCCGCAGTTATAAACCATTATGAATCAATCCGCAGCGATCCTGAAGCCTTTGTTCATTCCTGTCTTTTCATAGAATGGCTTCTGCTCTCTATCACAGGCAGTGAACCCTCCCATCCCATGTACCATCTTATTCGCAGTGTTCTTGAAAACTTCGCCGAAGGCGCTCCCTTCTGGCCTGTATTATGTTCCGGGATCGAGAAGGCTCTAAGGCTTTCCGGCTTTTCTATGGAAATAGACCGCTGTACGCGATGCGGAGGAGATCCTGGTGGATCATCACTTTGGGATAACTCTTCGGGCGGTATCGTATGTGATAACTGCAGCAGCGGCAGCTCTGAAAGCATTCCGCCCGGGCTGATTGCGTTCATACGTAAATCACGCAACGGCAGACTGGATGAAGTACGGAACCTGAAACTCTGGCGCGGCGGATACAGGCAATGCTTTGAACTTATGAGAAAATTCGCTGAAGTGCATCTGGAAACTAGAATTAAATTGAAATCGCTTTCAGTACTGGAGGGCATTGAAAATGACCGCTGACGTTACAGACCTGATGAAAAAGCTTGTATCTCTCTGCAAAAGACGCGGATATGTGTTTCAATCCGGGGAGATCTATGGAGGGCTCCAGTCCTCCTGGGACTACGGCCCCCTGGGTGTTGAACTGAAAAAGAACATTGAAACCAGCTGGTGGAATTTCATGGTATCCACACGGCCGGACGTTGTCGGAATGGATTCAGCCATAATAACACATCCTGACGTCTGGAAGGCTTCAGGCCATCTGAAGAACTTTCATGACCCGATGGTTGACTGCCTGAAATGCAAAGGCAGGTTCCGCCAGGATCACGTTGAAGGGGACAGCTGCCCCGAATGCGGAGGTCCATTGACCGCACCCAGAGATTTCGGGCTGATGTTCAAAACGCAGATGGGCGCCCTTGAGGATGATTCCGCTACGGTCTACCTCAGGCCGGAAACCTGTCAATCTATTTTCGTGAACTTCAAGAACATCGTAACCGCGACAAGGCAGAAACTGCCCTTCGGGATCGCTCAGATTGGCAAAGCCTTCAGGAACGAGATAACTGCGCGTAATTTCGTTTTCAGATCCCGCGAGTTCGAGCAGATGGAGATGGAATTCTTCTGTCGCCCAGATGAAGCTGAGAAGTGGTTCGAGTACTGGTTAGACGAGAGAATGAAATGGTATAGTGCACTTGGCATAAAGAGCGAGAATATCAGAACCCGAAGACATGATGACAGCGAGCTTGCTCATTACGCCAGTTCCTGTTTTGATATTGAGTATACATTCCCCTTTGCAACAGGCGGCTGGGGCGAGCTTGAGGGTATCGCGAACAGGACCGACTATGACCTGAAAGCACACATTGAAGAGAGCGGACAGGACCTTTCCTATCTCGACCAGATCAACAATACAAAGACTGTCCCGTACGTTATCGAAACAAGCGGCGGTATTGGAAGAACCATGCTTGCGGTTCTTCTTGATGCGTACCGCGAAGAGGAAGTAGAGGGCAGAGAGAGAATCGTTCTCGGCCTTCACCGCAACCTTGCCCCTATCAAAGCCGCTGTACTGCCGCTTTCAAAGAAGCTGTCAGAGAATGCGCTGAAAATCTTTGACCTGATAAGACCTCATTTTCCGGTACAGTTCGATGAGACCGGATCGATCGGAAAGCGCTACAGGAGAATGGACGAAGCGGGCACACCGTTCTGTATCACCTACGATTTCGATTCTCTTGAAGATAACAGTGTCACCATCCGTGAGAGGGACTCTCTGGGCCAGATAAGAGTACCTGTTGACACCCTGGTTGAAACCCTGAAGGACCTCATGGATAACGGCTGGTCTGCCGAGCAGGAATGAAACCCTTCTCAGTAGTAGTTCCTACATGGAAGAACCTCGAGTACCTGGACCTCATGTACTCAGGGCTCACAGCTAACAGCGCGGTAACCCATGAGATCATAATCTTCTTCAACGAATTCGATAAATCCTGTGAGGACTGGATGAAAGGCAAGAACGTCCTGTCCTGCGGATCAAAGGATAATACCGGTGTATGCACAGCTGTTAACAGAGCGGCCGAGATGGCGACAACCGATTTCATCTGTTACATGAATGACGACATGTACCCCCTGCCCGGCTGGGATACCGCCCTTGCAGGATACTCAGGCCTTGCTGACAAACTGTGGCTTTCGGGAACCGCCATAGAACCGGGAAACTCCACTCCATGCTACATCGGAAACAGTAACTACGGTGATTCTCCATCTACTTTCGAAGAAAAGAGATTACTCGAAGAGTACAGAACCCTCTTCAGACCTTACAATGTGGTCAGTACATGGACACCGGTTCTCCTGACAAGAAAGGACTGGGAGGCCATAGGAGGTTTCGACGAGAAGTACTTCCCGGGCTTCGGCAGCGACCCCGATCTTGCCATGAAAATGTACAGACACGGCTGCCGGCATTTCATAGGAGTGGGCAACAGCCTGGTGTACCATTTCTCCAAAGGAACAACCGCCCGTTTCAACGACTCCCCCTCCATGGATCCTCAGAAGTATTTCAAGAACAAATGGGGAATAAGCTGGAAGAAATTCTTCAAACAAGTCATTCACCGCAACTCGGTCATATCCCCGGAGCTGCTTGATCAAATCCAATAAACCTGCCTGAGTTCCAGACCCTCTCTACCTTCTCTGCAAAGAGTATCACCCAACCTGTCATGCATGGTATATGACCATCCTATACCAAGTTAAGGGACGATTGTTTATCTTTGCAGTCTTCCATATCATACTTCATGATTATTGAACCTCCCTGATATGTGGACTCAACATATCCACGGTTTTCACCTGCTTTAACGGACAAATGCTACCCACTTATGTCAAACTCCTTAATAGTAATTACCATTGACAGTATGCTATCTGAATTAATAGTATTTGATAATGAAGATACTGAATAAAAATGAAGATTCTACATAATCATTGTTGACGAGTAAGAACGGCGCCGGCTTGAGCACAAAGAACAATCGGAAATCGGGCCCATAGAACAAAAAGCCGTCGCCGAAAAAATAGAAAAGCACGCGGAAAACAACGTGCCAAGAAAAAGACCGGTAAGTACTATTAGTAGAAAACGTTATGATTACAATGCGGAAATAGTTCCGCCAACAAATGCATGAACCAGCCACAAATGAAAAGCTATGAGCCAGAGTAATATCTGTGCTGGTTATGCAAGCGTTCCCTGGTACAAAACAAATTCTGCTAAACCTTGAGAAACCAGAAAAACACTCACACGCTAACAGAACCTGCTGGCATATTTACTGGGATTATCATGTTCCAATAACCGATATACAGTAGTCCGCAAGAATAGGAAACAATTAGTTGTAACACCTTGACCAATCCTCGTGCGGTGTGTATTGTACACAACATGGACAGCAGAGATGTTATCAGGCGGCTGAAAAAGGATGGATGGATTCTTCATCATGTGAAGGGAGACCATCATCAATTCAAGCATCCAAAGAAACCCGGGAAAGTAACTGTACCACACCCGAAAAGGGATTTTCCCTTAGGTACTCTGCGCAGTATTTATAAGCAAGCTGGTTGGGAATGGAGATAATCAATGAAATATCCAATTGTTATTCATAAGGACAAAAACTCAGATTACGGAGTAACCTTTCCTGATATTCCAGGATGTTTCTCTGTAGGTACATCAATTGAAGAGGCTATTGCAATGTCTCAAGAAGCCGCTGAGTGCCATATAGAAGGAATGCTTTTAGATTCTGAGCCTATTCCCGTGGCATCTTCAATAGAGAATCACAAAAATAATCCAGATTATAAAGATAGCTTATGGGCTTTGGTAAATATTGATCTTGCCAAACTGTCCTTGAAGGCAAAGCGTATAAATATTACGATACCTGAAAGATTACTGACCACTGTTGATCATTATGCCAGGAATCATGGAGAAACTCGTTCCGGTCTACTGACTCAGGCTGTTACCGAGTACATGGCTACACATCAATATGATAAACAGTGAATCGAGTAGCCGGAGGTTTTTCTCCCCCGGCCCCCGCAACACCCCTGCATGCGGCTCCGCACAGGGCGTTTCACCAAGGTTACCGGGCCGTAGCCGGGTAGTGGATTCTCACCCACAAATCCTTTATTGAGATCAGTCCCTGTTCATAAAGCCATTTGTTTGTCATTCCGGCTTGTGTCGCGAGGGTTCGTGACAGATGCCACGGGCCCTTTCGACTGAGTGCTGTCATTATGGCTTCTTTCTTGTAAGTGCCCAGCTTCAGAAGATTGCTGACTTTGGTTC
The DNA here is from genome assembly GCA_030613065.1 of Candidatus Aegiribacteria sp. Lineage (GTDB taxonomy): Bacteria > Fermentibacterota > Fermentibacteria > Fermentibacterales > JCC-6 > Aegiribacteria. The sequence continues at coordinate 12,571 of JAUWMQ010000084.1, forward strand.
GGGTATGACGCCACTGTTTCCAGTAACACATCCGTATTCTGCGACGGAGCCATTCATCCAATCCCGGAATAGGCCGATAG
>JAUWMQ010000024.1 GCA_030613065.1 Candidatus Aegiribacteria sp.
AGCGGTATGTCTGCTGATGTATTCACTGCACTCCCATGGTATCACCTTATCATCCCGGCCATGAACTGCCATTAACGGAGCCTGAAAGGTAAGTCCGGACTCAGTATCAACCATGTATTCCAGTCCTGACAATAGAGTGCCCATGGTAATTGAATCTGAATCTTCCAGCAGGTTCCCGATGATCCGAGCACCCTTCATTGGATCCAGACATTGCGCGTAAAAGGCTCTCAGATATACTTTTCTGTTCCTTTCAAGCATTACTTTTATCTGATGCGGTGTTTTTCTGGAAACTCCCGGTCTTCTGCCCCGTTCAACAAGGCAGGTCATAGATGACACAAGGAACAGACCGGCAAGATTATCGGGATTGCATGCTGCTGCCCGAAGTGCAATCTGTCCTCCCATTGACCAGCCAGCCACAATGCACCTTTCGGTACTTCCTGCTATTTTCCTTTCCAGTTCACCATTCATCGCACTGCACCATTGCACGAACTCCACGTTCAGTTTAGCGGTAAGAATTCTCATAACTGATTTCCAGACAGTACTCTTCATTGCCCAGCCTGACACAAGAATTAGTTTCATTACTGTCCGCCAGTCATGAAATTCAAGATATCAGCAGTATGACGTAGATCTTCCTCTGAATGCATGAGTGTTACAGAAAGTCTAATCCGTGCAGTTCCTGAAGGCACGGTAGGCGGTCTTATAGCTACAGCCGAAATTCCGTTCCGTTTGAGGAATGCAGAGAGGGAGGTGGCTCTATGGATCTCGCCCGTCTGAACAGGAATAATCTGTGATTCAGACGGTGCTGTAGCAAAGCCGGATAATTCTATCATGCTTCTGAAGTCGGCAGCCTTTTTAAGAAGTTTCCTTCCGGAATCAGGCTGAGATTCAATAATATCAAGTGCCTTCAGTGCAGCAGCTGGAGCTGCCGGCGGCAGGCCTGTGGAATAGATAAAGGTCCTTGCACGGCTGATCAGATACTTAACAAGCTCTACACTGCCGGCAACAAACCCGCCGTAGCTTCCAAGCGCTTTACTAAGGGTACCGATCACAGCATGAGGCTTAACGCCATACTCGCTGCATATCCCGGAGCCGTTTCCAAAAATACCAATGGCATGAGCCTCATCCACTATGAGACTGCAGTCGTAACGCATAGACAGCTGCTCCAGCTTTCGCAGCGGTGCAATATCCCCGTCCATACTGAATAGGGAATCGGTTACAATGAAACGATTTCCCTTGCAGGTTCTGTTTGCGAGGAAGTGCTCCAGGTGGTCCATATCGCAGTGTCTGTACCTGAATGCGCAGGCCCTGCTCAGTCTGACTCCATCCACAAGGCTGGCATGATTCAGCCTGTCCGTGAACACGAGATCATCCCTGGACGTAATCGAGCTGAGAAGCCCGGTATTCGCCAGATACCCGCTACCGAAAAGCAGAGCTGATTCCATACCGGTCAAACGGGCAAGACGGGTCTCCAGCTCTTCGTGAAGGCAAATATTGCCGGACATCAGCCGGGATGCCGCGACGCTCGAACCGTACATCTCTATTGCCCTTATTGATGCTTCCTTCAACAATGGATGATTCGCCAGCCCCAGGTAATCGTTGGAAGAAAACTCAAGCATACCCGCTCTTATCTGAAGTCTCCTTGTCAGACCATCCTCTTCTATCCTATCCAGGTCCCGTCTATAAGTTCTCATAAAGCCGGGGCTCTTCCCGCGGTCTCAAGGAGTTCAAGATCCTCCTGAATAAGTGAACCGGGCGTTGTTAGAAGATCGCCGATCATTATACCTGTGACCCCAGCTCTGAATATCTCCTTCTTATACTCGCCCAGCATTTCCCTGCCGGCACAGAGACGCAGTTCGGACTCCGGGCAGACCATCCTGAACATGATGACTGTTTTCAGCATTTCAGCAGGTGAAAGGCGTTCCTGCAGCGCGCAGATTGCAGTGCCCTCCAGCGGAATAAGAAAATTCAGCGCAATCGAGTCAATTTTCAGATTTCTGAGCTGAAAAGCAAAGTTCACCCTCTGGCGGAGGCTTTCTCCAAGCCCTATGATCCCTCCAGAGCAGACTTCCAATCCGGCAAGTTTAGCCATGCGGATTGTATTGACTCTGTCCTTCCAGGTATGGGTTGTACATATCCTGGGGAAGTATGTACGTTCAGTCTCCAGGTTATGGTGATACCTTCTAAGGCCTGCATTCTTCAATAGTTTCAGCTGTGGCAGTGAAAGAATCCCCAGTGAAGCACACCAGGAGGGTTTTCCACCTTTCCCACGGGAGATTATTCCGCAGATAGCATCCAGTTCTTTCTCTGTGGGAGACCCGCCGCTGGTTACAATTGAAAAATGTCCAGCGCCATGTTCAGCGGCTTTCTTCCGGGCGGACAGTATAGGGTAACCATCCATCATCGAGTAAGACTCGTGGGAGGTTGAACTTGCGGATGACTGGGCACAGAAAGTGCAGTCTTCAGTGCAGTTTCCTGATTTTGCATTGATTATGGAGCAGAATGATATCTGATCTGAGAATCTGCTGATTCTCATGTTATCGCCGAGTGAAAGCAATTCCTGGATCTGATTTTCAGGGGTCAGAAGGATCTCATGAGCTTTGGATGGATTGACTGTCTGCATACTAATGTAATCCAGTTCAGCTGCCTTGCGAAGCTCCGTGTAGAGTGGCATCACCCGCATACACCAAACGTTCTGTACCGTCGGGAAGCTCAAGCTTCAGTGCTCCGTTACTCGCGATTCCCATTGCTTTTCCGCTGACAAGTCTGGTTGCGGTTCTGACTTCTATTTCCTCATTCTTCAGTAGTGAATAATCGTTCCACTCAATAAGAATGAATTCCAGATTTCCTTCGGATAACCATTTGTTGTAGATCCTCTCAAATTCTTCAAGCAGAAACGCCGCAAGTTTCACCCTTGAGTATTCACTTCCAGTCTCGATAAGCAGTGAAGTGGCAATATCCCGGATGGAATCATCGGGGGGTGGCATATTAACGTTTATTCCAGTACCTACAACAACATGATTTACCCTGTCTATCTCAGCCTTCATTTCGCACAAAGTACCGCTGATCTTTCTGCCGCGGCAGTAGATATCGTTGGGCCACTTTATCACAAAGGGCAGATCGGGAACCATGCGCTTAAGAGCCCTGATAGATGATATAACCGATAAAATGGGGATCTGGGAGGCTTCAGCCGGTGAAACCTCGGGCCTGAGAATAATGGAAAGATAGAGATTAATGCCTGGGGGTGAGATCCATTTTCTTCCCATTCTGCCCCTGCCGCCTGTCTGCTGATCAGCAGTAAACACAGTACCTTGCGCAGCTCCACGGGAAGCAAATAGCATAGCAAGGCTGTTGGTTGAATCCACAGAATCCCGGTAGACTATTTTATTACCTAACCACTCAGTATCGAGATAACGGTGGATCTCGTCACTGACAGGCAGGTCAATACACTCCGATAGATGATACCCACGGTTCGAAACGGCATTGATAATGTAACCCTTTTCACGCAGTTTCTCGATGCTTTTCCATACGGCTGAACGGGATACACCCAGTTCCGCAGATATATGCTCACCTGATACATAATCACTGCTATTCCTGAGAATGTTCAGAATTCCACTGCTGCTATCACTCACCGCAGACTCCATATCTGATATTATATAATTTATCCTTAAGAGTAGTGATTCAACTCAGATGTGAGTATGTACTTATGAGTAACCATTGTCAACCGTATTTCTTGAGCAGGTTGACAATGGACGGATAATATGTCACAAGAAATCTTCAGCACTGGAAGGGAACAGTTCACTGAAAGGCAGGAAGCCCTCTGCAGCATGATTCCAGGTTAGAACCTCTCAGGCAGCCATCCATCCCCAGGATCGGGTTTTGAATCTGTTTTTGTATACGGTTTTATATCGATCAGAGGCGTTCCGTCAAGGGCGCTCAACCCGGATGTATAAATCCTTCTTCCCTCTATTCTGAGAAGTCTCGCAACATCAAGACCGATCGGATTCGGCCGATTGGGAGATCTGCTGGCAAACAGCCCAACCGTTCCGCCGCCCAGTGAAGGGGGGTGAGCAACATTTGAGCCGTTGTAACCCCTCACCCTGTCCATGTGGAAGAGTACTATTACATACCTGAAATACTCAAGATCTTTAATTGCTGTTTCATATTCAGGCAGGAGTTCCAGAACAAAGTGACCTTCCGTATCATCCTCACTTGCCTGAAACGGAGCATTATCAGCATAAGGTGTATGTATTGTTCCTATAGCCCTGTATACTATTCTGTTCATAGATAAACCCATCTCTTCCTTCCGCAACTTTGTGTCATCTGCCCCGAACTCATCAACATGATAAAATATGATACATACAGTATTCATGCGATGAAAGCTGAATTCACACTGAACTCAGGGCTTGCCTTTATATAGCAATCGTTAGTATATGATAGTTGAATTCAAACTAATCAATTGATAGAGGTGTTTCAGTATGGAGAGTTCTGAAAAGACGAAGGAAGAGCTTCTCGAGGAACTGGCAGATCTCAGAGAAAAGTTTTCCAGCACTGTTGACCATTGTAGTATCTGTCCCTTTGATGGATTGAATAGCAACGAGTGTATCAGTTTTTTACAGAGTGTAATTTCTGCTATCACAGAACCAATTCTCGTACTGAACATCGATCTGAAATGCGTATTTGCGAATAAAAGCTTCTCCGAGATGTTCGGCATCGAGTCCTCAAGCATTAAAGATGTTTCAGTCTACGAGATCGGCGACGGTCTTCTTGATCTGAAAGGACTCAGAAAACTCCTGGAGGAACTGCTTTCAATTCACATGGATTTCGACGGGTACGAGGTCAATCTCAAACTGCTCAACATAGGTGAACGGACTATGTCGCTGAATGCAACGGATGTTCATCAGAAGACCGATGATGAAAGACTCCTGCTCCTGAGTTTTTTTGACATTTCGGAACAGAAGAAGGCTGAAAAGAAGCAGAGGGAGGATGAGGAAAAATACAGATCCTTATTCGAGACATCACGTTATGCTATAATGACCATTGAACCACCGGACTGGTCATTCACTGCGGGAAACCCCGCCGCCATCAGAATGTTCGGTTGCGAAAGTGAAGGCGATTTCACCTCAAAACAGCCATGGCTTCTTTCACCTGAGTATCAGCCCGATGGACAGATATCGGCCATTAAAGCCAGGGAAATGATCGACAGAGCTATTGAAAACGGATCCAACTACTTTGAATGGGTTCATAGACGACTCGATGGAGAAGAGTTCCCGACAACCGTTCTTCTCAGCAGAATTGAACTCAAGGGAAAAGCGCTTCTTCAAGCTACGGTTCGGGATATCACCGGACGAAAACAGGTTGAGGACGAGCTGGCAATACACCGATTCCACCTTGAGGAGAAAGTCAGAGAGCGGACAGCGGAGCTGGAGGAGAGCGAAAGAAAGTACCGTACTCTTGTAGAGCAGAGTCATGATGGCATTTACATCTACGGAGGCAACCGTTTTTTGTTTGTCAATGATCGGTTATGTGACCTCATGCAGTACAGCAGAGATGAACTGCTGAGAATGAAATTCTCAGAATTTATCCATCCCGATGACAGAGGAATGATCAACGATAACGGCACTATCAAAGAGGGCTTCTCCGAAATTCCCAGCGTCTTTACGATCAGAATGATAAGGGGGGATGGTGAATACCGCCATTTAGAGTTTTCAGTTCGAAGTCTTACCTACAGTGGTGAAGATGCGATCCTTGGAGTTGCAAGGGATATTACAATCCTGAAAAAACTGGAAGAAGAACAGAGGAAAATTGAGAAACTTGAATCTCTCGGACTTCTTGCCGGAGGTATCGCGCACGATTTCAACAATTTCCTGACGGCTATCATGGGTAATATATCGCTCGCGAGAACAATGGTTGAACCGGGCAGCGATCTGTACGAGATCCTTACAAGCTCCGAACACGCAGCCAGCAAGGCGTCCAATCTTCCCAGACAGCTTCTCACATTTTCCAGGGGGGGAGATCCGATCAAGACACGTGTGTCGATAGCCAGACTGCTCAGGGACTCAGCCGATTTTGCGCTGAGCGGCTCCAACGTAACAGCTGAGTATGTCATTGCGAATGACCTTAAACCGGTTATTGTTGACAGAGAACTTATCGGACTGGTCTTCAGCAATATTGTTATTAATGCACAACAGGCTATGCCGAACGGAGGCCGGGTCCACATCAATGTGGAGAACATCCTGATAGGCGAGAACAACCCTGCGGCAATTCCCGAAGGCCAATACATTATGATTATAATAAAGGATGACGGCTACGGGATCGAAAAGGATCATCTCAGCAGACTATTCGATCCATTCTTCTCAACGAAGCAGAGCGGAACGGGTCTCGGTCTTACCACCTCATTTTCGATTATCAGAAAGCATATGGGGCATATAACAGTCGAGACTGAAATTGGTAAAGGCAGCGTATTTACAATTTACATTCCTGCTGACATTTCTATTGCGACCGGGGAAACTCAGGAACGAGGACCGGAAAAGCTCTCAGGAGGAAAGATACTTGTAATGGATGATCAGGAACTGGTAAGAGAAACCGCCATGAACATGCTGAAGAGACTTGGTTACGAAGTCGATTTCGCAGCAGACGGAAACGAAGCTGTTGAAAAGTACAAAACAGGAATGAACAATTCTGAACCTTATGACGCAGTGATTCTTGATCTTACAATTCCCAACGGTATGGGGGGAATGGAAACCATGAAAGAACTGCAAAAGATTGATCCGGAAGTAACAGCGATTGTGTCAAGCGGGTACTCTAACGCACCTGTAATGGCTGATCATTCCATGTATGGATTTGCAGGAGTCATGATGAAACCATATTCGATCAGTCAAGTTTCAGATCTCCTGCGGGATATCTTTGGTGAATGAACTCTCCCCCTGCTGTAAGTGCAACTGCAGCAAAGAGAATAATAAATGCTCTGTTCATACTATCTTCCTACCAGAATAGGGTTCAATTAGTGATGCGCATGACGTCAGGGATGGTAAGAGTAATATTCCAGGGTAATCAAATAACTTAATATGCATTCGGGCAATAACATGTTAATTCAGATTTATATACTTTTAGTGCATTAGAGTTGGTATCAGATCATGTATTGCTATTGGCAGAAGATTGATAGATAGTAATATATATTGAATAATTTTAATCAAATGGGAAACTAGTTATGAATAATTCTGGCTCTGTTCTATCATATATGTCCATTGATGACCTTATGCGGGATTCAGATGAACTCATTCTATTCATCAGCCGCACCGGGACAATTATCCTGATAAACAACCGCGGCAGTGAGATCCTCGGCAGTCCTGCTGAAGAGATTTGCGGGAAGAACTGGTTTGAGGGTTTCATTTCCGATTCATCCCGTGAAGTTGTTTTCAATGAATTCCGATCCAATCTTAACGATCCCGAGAAATCCTTTTTCAACCAGGATTATCCGGTACTCTGCTGCGATGAAACCGAGAAACAGGTTTCCCTGAACAACAGGGTCGTTACAGATGAGGATGGCATTGTTATGTGTATTCAGGTATCAGGTCATCTGATTGATGAATCCGTAGAAAGCCAGGATGAATTTATAAAGAATAAGGAACTGTACAGAGAAATCGTTGAAAACAGCAATGACGCCATAATAGTACACAAAGATGGAATAATCGTTTTCACCAACGATACTTCCAGGAGTATAACCGGTTACCTGGAGGAGGAATTCTACGGATCGAACTTCGCAGATTTTATATCCGCTGATTACAAACCACTTGAACTTAAATACTTGGATGACAGATTGGCCGGGAAGCATACTCCCTCATTGTACGATATCGAGATTCTGAGGAAGGATGGCGTTGCTATTCCTGTTGAGATCAGTGTCTCGACAATTCACTACGACAGCGAACAGGCTCATATGACCATTCTGAGGGATCTGTCCAACAGACAATCTCTTGAAGAGCAATCGCGCCGATCTCAGAAGATGGAAGCGGTGGGACAGCTTGCCGGAGGTGTCGCACACGATTTCAACAACATTTTACAGGTAATTAACGGCTATACGGAACTGGCTCAGGGATCAATAGATGAAGACAGCCCGGTTCAGGAAATGCTGCAGCAGGTTTCACAGGCTGGAGAGAGAGCAAGCTCTCTTGTAAGTCAGCTTCTTACGTTCAGTCGCAACCAGCAGATTGTAACCAGGGTGCTGGATCTGAATAAAGTCATAAGCGAACAGATGGCTATGCTGGACAGGGTCATAGGAGAGGAAATAGTGCTTGAATTCCTGGAATCCAGCGAAACCATCTACATCAATGGTGACCAGGCTATGATAGGTCAGATATTACTGAACATCTTTCTGAATGCCAGGGATGCGATGCCTGAGGGCGGCGAGATTCTGGTAAAGACCAAGAGAGTCTTTCTGGACAACGAATTCTGCAAAACTAACTCCTCTGCTGATCAGGGCTATTACGCGATGTTATTCATATCAGATACTGGCTGTGGCATGGATAAAGTAACTCTCAGCAGAATATTCGAGCCTTTCTTCAGTACAAAGGGAATCACAGCTGGTACAGGACTTGGACTGTCGACTGTTTATGGCATAGTAACACAGCATGACGGGATAATAACTGTCAATAGTGAAACAGGAATCGGCACGAAATTTAGAATTTACCTCCCTGTAGTCAATGAAGATGCTGTAGTCGAAGAACTGCTTCCTGAGCAGGAAGTCTTTGTAGAGACATCCAAGACCATAGTTATTACAGAAGATGACGAAAACGTAAGAAATCTGGCAAGTGATATTCTATCTGAGGCAGGTCACGAAGTTATCACAGCACGCAATGGGGAACAGGCTGTTTTGCTGATCAGCGATTCTCCCGACAGTGTGGATCTGGTCGTACTTGATGTGATAATGCCCGTCCTGGGTGGTTACGAAGCAGCAGAAAGGATTCGTGAGATGCGTCCTGATATGCCGATCATATTCTGTAGCGGGTACAGCAAAGAGCAGAACCAGGAAGACATAAACAGGCACCTGGAAAGATCCAGGTTTCTCTCAAAGCCCTATTCAAAAGCACAACTTCTAAATGCAATAAACGAATTGTTTACCGAAACCTGCTAACTCTCCACTATAATTCTTTATTCAAGGAGGATTTATGAAGCTTGGAATGGCAGTTGTTATTCTTTCGATTGTTTTGCTAGTAACCTCCGTATCAGCACATGCAATGGAAATGAACGGTGTTGAGTATCCGGATGCAATAACGGTAAACGGAGTCGATCTGGTTTTGAATGGCCTCGGAAAACGGGAAGCTACTATCTTTAATGTGGACGTTTACATTGCAGCGCTATACCTTGAACATACAGGCAGCGATGGGTACGCCATCTGCCAGTCGGACCAGACAAAACGTCTCATTCTCCATTTTGTCCGTGACGTGAGCGGTGGGGATATTGCGGGTGCATGGGCTGAAGGATTCATGAAGAACAGTGGAGATGATTTGGCCGTTTATGAGAGCAGGATACTAACCCTGAATTCATGGATGACTGAAATGAAGGACGGTGAAAGGATGATGTTCACCTACACTCCAGGCATCGGCCTCCAGGTTTCCGTTAAGGGTACTGCGATGGGCATCATTGAAGGAAGTGATTTCGCCACTGTTTTCTTCTCAATCTGGCTGGGAGATGACCCGCCGAATGGAGGGCTTCGGGAAGGCCTGCTCGGGCTGGACTGACAGCGCGAAGTAAACGAAACTCTGCCAGGATAACCCTGAGAGTGAAAGGAGATACTACTTAAAGTGCCTCCTGACTTATAAAACCGATCTTACCTAAAATTCAGCCTTAATTGATCCCCACCTGCCTTCAGGTAAAGTCCGGTAGTCATCAATTTCCCCTCATTATACGCTTGCATTTCAGAGCAGAGTGGAACATAATGTATATTAAAGATTATGGAATTGCCGGAATCCGGTTTTTATCAGAGGGAGAGACAATGCACAGGATATATTTTGATCACAACGCTACAACACCACTTCACCCGGAGGTTAAATCCGCAATAATAGAATCGCTCGATGTTTTCGGGAATCCGTCCAGTCTTCATGAGGACGGCAGACGCGCAAGAACACTTATTGAGACTTCAAGGGAAAAGGTTGCAGCCCTGATCAATGCCGATCCGGATGAGATCATGTTCGCGGGAAGCGGTTCTGAGGCGAATAACACTGTTCTTTCATCGGTAAGCTGCAGCGGAGCGCGTTGCAGCCTGCATGCACCGGCAGACAGTGACCTTGTAATATCAGCCATAGAGCACCCCTGCATCCTTGAGACATCGATGTGTCTTAAGAACAGGGGAACTCTGGTAAAACGCATAGGTGTGGACAACAGAGGTCTGGTGAAAATGGATGATCTTGATCAGGCTGTATCCCAAAATACATCCCTTGTGTCCATTATGATGGTGAACAACGAAACCGGCGCGATTCAGGACGTTGAAAGGGCTCTGGAGATCGCTCATGCTTCTGGCGCAATGTTCCATACAGATGCCGTACAGGCGGTGGGCAAGTTGCCCCTGGATGTTAAGAAGCTGAATGTTGACTTCCTGACCATCTCGGCCCACAAGATTTACGGTCCGAAGGGCGTAGGAGCTCTCTATGTAAAAAAGGGCACGCCGTTCTGTCCACTGATCAGAGGTGGACACCAGGAAATGGGACGAAGGGCAGGTACGGAGAACACTCTCGGCATTGCAGGCCTTGGAAGGGCGGCTGAACTGCGTACCTGCGAGATGGAAGCCGAGTCCGAACGGCTGGCGGAACTTAATACAGTACTCAGGATGGGAATAGAGAACAGGATCAAGAATATCCATTTCAACAGTGATCCTGCGTGCTGCCTTCACTCCACACTTAACGTTTCCTTCGAGGGGATTGAGGGGGAGGCACTTCTCCTTTACCTTGATTATGAGGGTGTGGAAGTCTCAACCGGCTCGGCATGCGCATCGGGATCACTTGATCCATCCCATGTTCTGCTGGAGATGAATCTTCCTGTTGAATTCGCGCACGGTTCTTTACGAATGAGCATGGGGAGGTCAACAACCCGCCAGGAGGTTGATTATGTGCTGGATGTACTTCCAGGAATCGTGGAAAAACTGCGCGGAATGTCCACAGTCTATGGAGGTGAGCAATGAACTCCTGGCTTTACACAGAAAAAGTTAAAGAACACTTCATGAATCCTAAAAATATCATGTTCAACGAGAAAGATTTCGAGTACGATGCCATGGGCAAGACCGGCAATATTAAATGCGGTGATGAGATGATCTTCTATTTGAAGATAGACCCGGATACACTTACGATTACTGACTGCAGGTGGAAGACCTTCGGCTGCGCGAGTGCTATAGCGAGTACGTCAGTTCTATCGGAGATGATAAAGGGCATGACCCTCGATGCTGCGTCCAATATTTCGAATGTGGATATCATTGATGAACTCGGCGGGCTTCCCGATAACAAGGTTCACTGCTCGGTCCTGGGCGACAAGGCTCTGCAGGAAGCCATAAACAACTACTACCGCGGACATGGTATGTTCGAAAAGGTTCGCGATACCAAATCCAGGATCGTATGCGAATGTCTTAACGTTTCGGAGGAAGAGATCGAACACGCCGCACTTGAGGGGGCACGCAATTACTATCAGCTTCAGGAGATGACAAAGGTGGGCACTTCCTGCGGCAAGTGCTCCGAAGACGCAAAGGAACGCCTGGCATTTTACCAGGACAAGCATTTCGGAATTAAAATGGGGCGGCCGGATGAACGGCCGCCCCTTGCCAAATGATAAAGGACTATTAGCGGATTACTGCCAGCTGGCGTCTTACTATTTCGCCGCTGCTGGTGGTAAGCTGAATGAAGTATACTCCGCTTTCTTCGATGCACGTGTTAATAGTTTCTTCGGCGGAAAAACTCTCAACAATTCTTCCCGCAATGTCAAACACCTGAACTGTTCCCGTTTCCTCGGCGGGAAGCAGACAGCTCATAGAAAAGTTTCCATTGCTAGGATTTGGACCAACAGTCAATATCGCTGAAGGCAAAGCAGCCTCATCTCCGCTTACGCCAGTAGCAACATCAGGAAGATCCATGAAGTTCGCGTTGAGAACTTCCCTTGTTCCCGAAGCGTACTGAACAAAAGTGGCCACATTCAGACTATCAAATGGATGTGCAGTCGGATTCAGTGTATAAGAACCAGCAACGCTGATGGTCTGTGGATATGGACCTGTAAAGTTCAGAATCTTACCGTAGTTACCAAGCGGGAACGCAACCGGTATCCACATCATCTCTTGTCCGTTGTATCCACCCCATGCGGAGGTCGCAATCTCGTGATCCTCAAGTATGACGGAATATACTTTGATGGGATAAGTTTGAGCGGGCTCCTGTTCAGCGGTGATACTGATGTAGGCCATACCACCTGATTCATCACCAACGAAGTTGATGTCGAAATCGATGTACGCAGGTACAGCAAGCCTGTTGTTGATTGCAGTGGCGTATCCTGCCGGACTAGAGCCGGCGCTCAGCCCGTCGATCTTCACCGTGGGAGTGCCGGTTACTCCATAGAGACTGAATCTTCCCGAGTTGAAGGGATTTGCTGCGGGGCCATTGTAGAACAAGTAAAGGGGTGCGAGGTCCCCGGAGGCCACGAAGGGGTTCAGAGCAGTCTTAACAGCTGGCCAGCTGCTTATACAGCCTCCTCAACCAGTCTGGGTGAAGTACTCCCACAGAACAACCCTTTCGGCGGAGAAGGCAAGCGCTGCAAAAATCATAAGAAACATTACTACAATTTTCATATTTTGCTCCTTTCATTAAATACATAGCAAAAAAATATGTATTTGTACAGAGAACAGCGAATCGCTACGATTTCCTCGAACCGTTAAGGCAAAGTATGACTGCCCTGGATTGCCAGGCAATCCAGGGCGAAAGCTCCAGGGAATAGGGTTAATCTCAGAGCTTTACAATACTCAGTGTAGCTGTCCATCCGCCGGAATCCAGCACTCTGATGCAGTAATATCCTCCGGGAACAACTGCCCCATCTGAGTCATCACCACTCCACTGGAATGTTCCATTGAAGGAGCTTCTCAGTATGGATCTTCCGGTAACATCGTATATCTCGACAATTGCATTTTCCGAAACACCGGTTGCAGATATCGTTACAGACTCGTTGAAGGGGTTCATACTGGCTGAAAGGACAATCTCCCGGGGCGCAGGATGTGATCCACCTTCTATCCCTGTGGGAGTAAAACTAACCAGGTAAATTTTGTCATCATCGGGATTACTCACCCATACGTAATCCAGAGCAGCTTCACTGTAAAATGCGATACCTCTTGCAGCTGAAATAAGGCTGCTCGGAAATGCCATGGTGGGATACCCGGTGGAAGCGTAGCACTTCACAGGTGAATCGGTGTCGTCGGTCGCCGCCCATATTTCATCGTCACCATTTGCGTCACCATCGTACGCGATATCGAAAATATTCACAGTGTTTATCTGGTTGACGTAAGTGGCAAAGGTTATGGTTGCATCGGCAAGAGGCAATGGGTAGCACCTTGCTATCATTTCCGGACCCGATGTACTGGTTTTTTGGCCTGCCAGGTAAACATTCGAACCGTTTCCGCCTACTCCGGTCACCGACCAGAGAGGGCTGCTTCAACAAAGAACATCAGCAGAGCCCTGATAGCTCCCTGATGTTGTGTACTTGTAGAGATGACCGCCGGCACCGGAGCCATCATCTGCACCTACATACAGAAGATCGCCAGCGTAACCTATACCAGTTGGAGTTTCAGTACCTGTTATGGATACTACCCAGGAGTTATTGACCGAACCTGACATTTCATCAAGTTCATAGACAGTGCTTGAGATTGACCCGACAGCGTACAGCGTGTTGTCATGGTACGCAAGCCCTGTGATACTGCTGTCTGGTGCGTCGAACGAGCGTACTATCTGCTGTGCAGATAGAACTGCCGCCATGCATAGCAGCAGAAGAAGCATCAGTTTCATGATTCCTCCTTTTCAGAAATGAAATGAACAACTAAGCAAAATACCTTAGCGAATTAATAGGAATATCAATATGAAAGGAAATATCTCACGTTTCAGGAAACGTGTCAAGAACCTTTGAATCGGATTGTATTAAGTATTATTCCTCCGCCTTGATGATGTTCCCATTTCTTCGCATAGTTCGTTGAGTGTCCTGATGAAGGAGCCTGAAAATGAATAATGTTCGCAACCTTTGTTTCGGTGAGGATATCAAGCCGGTAATAACCTTACTGAAAAATACGCTGGGAGATATACTCTATTCGCTGGATATATCACTTGATAATCCCAGAGATGTCTATAAAAAGCTTAAAATTGATAAAAAACTCGGCTGGAAGATTTACAACGTTGCGTGTGAGTTGGATCCTTTCCTTGCGGCTCAGTTCTTACCGGGAAAAGCCGCATGCATGAATTTCATGGAAAGCTGCAAAAAACTCGGCACACCTGTAAAACTCCTTGGAAGGGCAAAGGAAGCCTGCGAGGAATTTAATCTACTGGTTGAAAAGCATGCGGACAGCAGGAAAGAATTCGACCTGATGCTGATGTCCTGTTCTGACAAGGGCCGGTCCAAAGCCTACCTGTCTCAGCAGAAAGCTGCTTTCACAGCTAACAGTCATCTTCTCGGAGTGCAGGCCGGTACACAGTTATGTACCTGGGTTTTCTCCCCCTCGGCCTGCGGAGAATACCATGATATAGCCAGCATCAGAGGCTTTATAGATTTCAGAAGGAACAGGTCTAATGTGCCGTGGCTGCTTGAGTGGGTTCACTTTACGGATGACGATAATGTGCCGAAAAGCCTTGTAAGTGTAGAGCAACTGGAAAAGAGGGAGAATGATAAGAACAATTCCATGGGCGTTCCTTTTTACTACAGCTTCTGCTCTGCACCCCTGCCGAATATTATCAGCTCCAGTAAACGCAAGGAGCACATAGTACACGAACTTGAAGAGGCTCCTATTGGAAATACCGAGTCTATTACATGCATTACAGCCCAGATAGCCAGGGAAGTCTTTAGAAAATACCGAACTGAGGAAGACAGGTTCCGCGAGGTTGTGGTCAGGGCAAGAACGCCGGTGGAAAGGCTTGTTTTCGATCAGATTGTTCACCTGGATCTGATTGGTCCCCTTGAGCCTGAACTATTCGTATTCGGCGAGTTTACGGGATACGACTGGGCAAAATCAGCGGAATTCCGAAATCCCCACAGCTGTCTTCCAATAAATGCATCTGTTCAGAAACTCGGACCGGGGATCAGGGCTGCATATACACCATACATTCCATGGTACACGGACATGCTGGAAGATGCCTTCGGGAAACTTCTCTGGAATCCGGAAGAATTCAGGACTTACAGGGTTGTAATTGACTATCCCGTTATCCCTTCAACAGTTAATATGAGATCCCTGCTTCCGGAAAGGGAATAATCCGTAAAAGTTCATCACAAGGATATTCTCGTGATCTTTGACTTGATTATGCTGAAAGGAGACAGAAACCATTCTTCGTGTCGGGTTTCTCAGTCGATCTTAATGTTCAACATGCATTCACCCAGTTCTCGGATATTGAACGGCTTTTTAATAACACCCTTGAATCCGTAATCATGAAAGTTAGCCATTACAGGGTCATTGGAATATCCGCTTGAAACTAAAGCCTTTACATCCGGGTCTATTTCAAGCAGTCTGCTCATTGTTTCCTGTCCGCCCATACCTCCCCGTATTGTCAAATCAATAATGACACCTTCAAAAGGTTCTCCCGATTCCATTGCGGCCTTATAATGTTCTATGGTTTTATTTCCGTCACAGGCGGTGACAGCACTGAATCCCAGTATGGCCAGCATCTGAACGGTAACCATCCTCACAGCCTTATCATCATCCATTACCAGAATTTTCCCCTGCCCTGTTTCAGGATCTTTTTCTTTTCCCTTTCCCGCGAAAGGTTCTTCTTCGGAAGCGGGAACATGAATGATGAACGTCGTGCCTTTGTTGATTTCGGACTCCACGGTAATCAAGCCGTTATGTTTTTTGATAATAGAATAAGTTGTGGCGAGGCCAAGACCGCTTCCTCCGTCTTTTGTTGTGAAATACGGGTCGAATATATTCTGGAGGTTCCCTGTTGATATTCCTACTCCCTGGTCCTTGATAGATAGCTTTACGTACTTCTTTCCGCAGAGGGGCAGTGATTTTATGGTCTCTTCGTCAATATTTTCCGCTTCTATCGAGAAGATACCTCCGTTAGGCATTGCCTGATTCGCGTTGATGGTCAGATTTTCGATCACCTGCCTGAACTGAACCACATCAATATCAACAGGCCACAGATCGACAGGCAGCGAATAATCACACATAACACTTGAACCGCTGAGGACAAAATTGACTGAATCGGTAATAATCTCAGCCAGCTTCGTGGGTTGAGTCAGAGGAATACCACCCTTGGAGAAAGTCAGCAGCTTCTGTGTCAGTTCCTTCGCCCTGTTTGATGCATTATGGGCGTCTTCAAGAAATTGATGCTCTTCACTTTCGGGATTAGAATACGCAATAGCAAGTTCAATATTCCCAAGAATGCCGGTAAGGATGTTATTGAAATCATGAGCGATTCCACCGGCGAGGATACCAAGAGATTCAATTTTCTCAACCTTAACAAGCTCTTTCTCCATCTTCGTGCGTTCGGAAATATCAATGGCAACTATCTGAACTGCCGCTCTGTTCTGATAAGCGAACGGAATTGCAACAACCTCCGTATCAACGATCGAACCATCGATCCTTCTGAACCTTGCCTCCATGAGGGAAGTTTCATGATGATTCTCCAGTGTTTCAACGATCATTGCTCTGATTCTTTTCTGGTCCTCTGGATGAATAAACTCAATATAAGGCTGACCAATTAGTTCCTCGATGCTTCCAACACCAAGTAACTTCAACCCTGAATTATTTGCAAATTTAAATCTACCATTGCAGCAGATAAAAATGGATTCAGGTGAAGATTGAACAAGATTACGGTACCTTCCCTCTGATTTCAGCAATGCAGTTTCGGCTTCCTTTCGCCTGACAATATCAATGAAAACATTCAGGGAACTTTCAACGATGTCCCGGTCTTTCTCCATGAAAGGAAGACGGAATTTTTTGTCCTCCATGTCATTACCAACCAGTAGAGCGACCCCCTCGTACCGGTTGAAATACCACAGGATATATTTTGATTCAATTGCTTTACACAAAGAATCCGTCACGGGGGTCATTTCAGTATTTGAGTTTACGAACGAGAACTCTGGCGTAGTTTCATTGATCCCGGGTACAGTTGAGGAAATATTGTCGAGGCCAAGAGAGTACTTCGAAGTGAAACTTCCAGTTTCCTTATCGTATCGAAGAATCATGGCTCGATCAGCCCACATTGTGCCCAGAATTACCTGGAGAAATCGCTTTCCGACATCTTCAGCAGATACATTATGATTAATGAGTTCGTATGTTTTCAGTATAAGGGAATTAGTGGTATGTGAACGTTTTGCATCACTATGAATTTGAGTCAGTTCCTGCTGCAATCTCAGGATCTGCTGGCCCATATTGTCACATTGACAACGATAGAAATCCCTTTCAGTCTGAATATCATCCTTATTATTATTCATTTGTGAATACTGTCAGCACCCCCGTCCAGTCCAGCGGACGGCTGCGACCCAGAAGCGGGGCTATCTCCACGCCGGAATAGAAACCCAGTAACGGTATGCTGTCCCCGATTATCTTCCTGACAATGCCAGCCTCCTCAACTTCAGAACCGCTGAAGCCTGAAGCTCTCCCGGCACAGTCGATATACAGGGCAAATTTCGATTTTTCCATGTCGATGTTTTTGAGCAGCTCAGAAGTTCCTTTCTGTACTGATTCCACCATCATCCGATTATCTCGAGACATGATCTGGACCTTTGTTCCCTGATGAAAATCTGCTTCGAAGAGTGTTACAGAACCATCTTCCTGATTTGAGTTAATAATAAGACGGTTTACATACACGTTCTCATTGAAAGGTGCGTAAATGTCCCCATACTTTTCTCCCAAAGTCAATGTCAGGGATTGGATGATCTCAGGCAAAGTATCGTGATCTATGGCAATTTTCTCACATATGACTTCTACTGCGGGACGACCATTTAGTTCATAAAGGACAGGGCCGTCTATCCTGGTTATCTCCAGAAAAGAGCTAACAGGAGAACATCCATGCATCAGTGTTGTATGAGGGTGCAGTTTTTCTCCGGGAAGGACAATAGCAATGACTGAATGCTTCATTGTCCTGCTGCCGCTGAAAATGAAACTCGGTGAGAACATAAAATCGCCAATCATACCGGCACCGATAATATGCAGGTTCTTCCTGCCAATCCCGGCGTAAAGGCCATCCAGTAACTGACTCCCGGTATAAAGCACAGGTGGAGGAGCTGACCTTGTGTTATCGTAAAATATGAGCACGGTGTCATCTTCCGCAGTTATTTCTTCGAGTCCAAGACCCAGATTCCTGCCGGTCTCATACTCGCCGGCCTCCATATTGTCGATCACTACCACTTCCGGTACCGGGAAGGGATCGGTAAATACTGCCAGCCCGCATTCATAACCGGTGTATCCAAGTGAGTTGTTTGTGATTATTCCGACCGCTGAACCACCATATATATCAACATTGCCCAGCTCAGATCTTATTCCGTCCAGAACTCTGTCCGGTTCATACCGGCCGCCGCACAACGCCAGCACCCAGGAAACTGAATCCTTACCGATGATCTGGTTCCTTGCCATACTGGCCGCCTGCTGACCAGCTTTGTCTGATTCGGTGTCATGACTCATGCCTATGTATGTCATTTTTGAATCCTTACGATGAGTATTCTATATATTCTTCTTCCAGTTTCCACAGTCTGTATCTGTTATAACCAGCTATTTTGTAAATAAAACCCCTCCGCATAACATTAGTCCATTCCGGTTCCCTCAATCCTAGAAATGAATATACTTGTTTTAGAGTCCTTGCCAATAAGGATTTATCCGAATTGTCCTGAAGGTTAATATAGTTACCATGCGTTATTACTTCCCTGTTGATCCCTTCCGGCTGGAACCAGACAGGTCTCAATATATCCGTATTACCAGGTAATTGACCGATATCCTGAGCGTAAGCGCAAACAGGTGAACCTGGAAACATTCTAATACCGCTTGTTATGAAAACAAGATCTCGTTTTACGATATTCTCTTCGATAAAACTGAAGGTTTCTCTGACAGTGTTCTCATCCTCTCCCGGCCCGCCAAAAAGGAAATACCAGACAACCGGTATACCGGCTTTACAAAGGAGCCGGGCGGCGCGTTCAACATGCTTCAATGTAAAATTCTTCCCCAGAGCCTTAAGCATTTTCGCAGAGCCGGATTCGGGTGTGCAGCGCCTACAATCACGAGTGGCACGGATGTCGCTGTTTTGACAGGATCGATCACATTTTCTTTTACATCATCCAGATAGTAATGGGAGTACTGACGATCCAGATTATCGATATTCCTGATTGAGACCCCTACCAGATCCGGCATGAATTGGCGAATCTTTTCAGTAATTACGGAAGAGGGGGCTTCAGTAAAAAGAACATCCAGCAATTGAACATCAAAGCCTGAGCGTTCCAGACTTGAAGCGATATAACATGCTCCAATGGGTGGAATCGGCCACGGATGCCTTTCTCTATTGGATGAGATCAGAAGTATCTTCACAGTTCCAGCCTATCTCAAGTCCGGATAATAGTTATAGAGAATCTCGCTCTCTTCTTCTGTCAGATTTGTTAGAAGATCCTTTTTACTTTCCACAAGACTATTAATGTACTTGATATTATATAACTTCTTCTGATTATGCAATTCATGGAAAGAGCGTTCTTTAATCATCTGGCGATCGTCAACATAGAAATATTGATACAACAGCTCAGCGTTCTTCACAAGATTAAGCCTCATTGGGACAGCAGGCGCACCGTTCACTTTATCGTATTGTCTTACCTGTCCAATCTTTTCAAAATTGAATTCTTTCTGGTAATAGTCACAATGACGCGGGTTGATCATCATGCAGAAATCCGTACAGCCAAGAAGGTCATGACCCAGGATAAAAGCCTTTCTGAAGAGCGAAAAGAGAACTACTCTGCTCTCACCGTTCGTCAGTGATCTATCCACTGCCAGACCGGATAATTCGCATATGAGAGAATCTTTTTTCCCTATTTTACCGATCTCATTGTTGAAAAGCTCGTTTATAGGGAGTCTATGATCAGACTCCTGAATTAAAGATAATGTGCCGCAGACTTTCCCGTTTTTCTTGACAGTTAACAGTAAACTTATCGGTAAAAGGTTGTAGAAGCTAATCCTCATCGAAGAGGGGTCCGGTTTTTGAAAATCGGATGAGAGATAAGTATCATATATTAATCTGAAGGCTTCTTTTATCTCATCTATGCTATCCGGAAGCGTGGAATCTGAGATTACATCAATTGTATCTTCACCGATTTGCTTAACTTCTTCAACCCGGAAATCGATTCGTCTGATACTTTCTTTTTCTGAAAGAAGGGATTCTTTTTGTTCGAATACACTGTCACTTGTTGCTGAATATTTATTCCGGATTGAAGCTGATACCATTCGAAGCCTCGCGATAATGGAAAAAAGAACGGCTTCAGCGGATCCTTTAAGTCGCTGGGGTGACTGATTGCAGCCTGCACATATCTGACCGGGCATGTACTGTTCTTTGTACTGCATTAAAGTATCAATTGAATCAGAAAGGATATTACCGAGTGGGTTCCGTACGGACTGGTCATTGCAGCAGATCGAACTTCCATCAGCGGCAATAAAGAAGTTCGCGTTCCAGAGACATGGAAATCTGAAGCTCCTTACAAGGTCCGCTATCTCGCCTGTACTCGAGAAGAAACGCTTAAGCACTAATTTCATCCTGATTTTCACATCATTTACGACTCGACCGTTGTACTGTTTGAACAGGTCCCTGTACATATCGACTCTGACAATGGAGCTGCGTACGAGCCCGGATCGGTTGCTGATTGCAGGAAAAAGAATCAGTTCGATTTCCTCTAGTCCGTTCCTGTTAGCCGTATCCGTCAGATAGTCCAGTGTTTCAGGGAAATCACTTCTTACTATCTCAGTTTCCGGAGGTGACATGTGAAAACAGAGCTTCGAAAGATACCCTTCTGCTCTCAGCTTCATCGCCCTCTCTATATTGGGCAGCACCACGGACAGCATAGATGCCCCTCTTCTAGAATCACCGGTCATAACAGTACCGTAGGATTCCGGCTTGATTGTTGGAAGGGAGATTATCAGAGTTATTCTGTTCTCAGTGAATGAATCTTCAATACCGGGCAGATGAAGTCGTGAACCATTAGTGACTACTGATACTTCGGATGATGGAATGCCAGGAAAATCCCATTCTCTGAGCATTGTACCGAACATTCCAATCCTGCTTCTGAACTCAGGATGAAGTGTTGGCTCGCCGTCGCCGGAATTGGTGATATAGCGTATGTACGCTCCGGAACGAGCGGATTCCCTGATACGCCGGATAAGAGTTTTTGTCACTTCGAATGGCTGATATTCCTTCGGACCGTTATACGTTGCTTTATTTATACTGCATAATCTGCAGGAATAGTTGCATATTCCATGAACCAGGCTGTTATTAATGGATATAGCTCGGTGTGTTTTCATTACTCCTGCTTATTGTAAAGGAATTAACTGATTTAAGCATATAATACTACTGAGGGATATATTATCAAGATTCATTATCGGTGATCATAATCAGAGGATATTGTCGTCTGCCCGGGCAGCACAATACTGCATTCGATTATCCGGGTTTCGGACATAAGTGAAAAAGTCTGGGGCTGTCATGGCTGACAGCCCCTTTCAGGATGACAGGTTAACCTGCTCTATCTTGATGTTTCTTCAAGCAGAATGGTAAATGTTCCTTCTCCCGAGGAGTACTTCGCGACGACCAGGAAGTAGTCTCCCCCCTGGCCTTCAGATATGGTAAAGCTCAGCAATGAGCTGGTTCCATCCCCGCCGTCATCGTCGTAAAGATTCTCTCTGTCAGGCATGATCAATGTTATAGTAGGATCCAGTTCTTCGCTTTCAACGGATATTGAGTAGCTTCTGCCTGCCTGAAGGTTGAGCCTGTAAATGATACTTTCGGTTTCATATGGCAGGTACACTTCCGTTGACCTGTCGACTCTGAGGATACTTATACCTTCATTATCTTCGGACCATTTGAACGTTACCTCACCCTCGCCTGCCCCGCTGTAGGGTGATACAAGGGCGATGTAATCACCTGGAAGGAGAGGTTGAAGAATTCTTGAGTCGGAGCCGAGTTCAGGATAATCATCGTTTGAGGCGATGTACTTTATGCTGTCTTCACCATCCCTCTGCAGGAGAGTAAGGCATACATCAGAGTAACCGGAAGCGTTCAACTCGAAAACCGAAGTATTTTCAACAGTAAACGTGAAAGCAGCCACTGGAGTGAAGGGTGTTAGAAATCCGGGAGCTTCCCAGCTTTCCAGCATATCAGGCCACCAGGCGATCGCGAAATTTCTGTCAGGAATTATTTCAACAGTATAATCCGTTTCAAGCAGCTGAGCGGGGGTTTCAACTGTTTCCAGAGCTTCCTCATCGATGGATTCCATCTGAAGAGTAAAACTTCCATGATTTCCTGCGGAGTAGGGCATGACAAGGGCTATATAATCTCCCACATCCAGTTCTGTTACTATTCTGGAATAAGATCCGCTGTAATCATCGTTGTATTCCACGAACGTATATGTTCCATCTTCAACGGCCATAAGAACCAGATAGGGATCAAAATCATCAGATTCCAGTGATATGGAAACCAGTTCCTTGTCCTCTATCGTGAAAGGAAAGAGTTCCGCCTGTGAGTAGTTATAAACGTTGACATCGTTTTCAAGTGCTTCTCTGAGGATACCGTTAAGATGTGCATTGTAGCTGCCATCTTCGATCCGGCTCCTTATTGTTCCCCCGGAAAAATCGGTTGCACGGATGAAGGTTTCAAGATCATCAGAAGTTCCTTCTTCAATAATAACGTCGTAAAGACCCCTGGTATCATCGGGTGAGAATACCAGGAGTTCTCCCCCTGTCGTAGCGCCATCAAGTACGATCCTTGCGCTGTTTGTCTCTTTCCAGTTATCGCTATAGGCTATGAGATTGCCATCTCCATCGATTACCACAGCAATGGGATCGAAGTCGTGACTTCTTACATCAATAACTATTATGCCACTGCCGGAAATGGTAAGTACATCAGTATAGGTGTTCATCTGAACAGGATGCCCCAGAGCGAAAAGGGTACCGCCGGCTTCCGTCCAGGCATCGGTAAGTGTGTGTGTTTTCTCCGGCAGGGTACCTCTTATTGCATTGCCGGGGGTCACCACTTCGTTCGAGCAGCCTGCTGCCAGCATTGACAGCACAATTACAAGGGTCAGCAGTGTTTTCATATTTTCTCCCGTTTCTGTTAAATTATTACA
Organism: Candidatus Aegiribacteria sp.; assembly: GCA_030613065.1. Classification (GTDB taxonomy): domain Bacteria; phylum Fermentibacterota; class Fermentibacteria; order Fermentibacterales; family JCC-6; genus Aegiribacteria. The sequence goes on from JAUWMQ010000024.1 coordinate 23,515, forward strand.
ACAGCTAAGATAATACAAAAAAGCACAAGTACTATTCCATATACAGGTGACAGGTGAAATCCAGATATTACTGAACGACGGCCAGTCATTGCATATGAGGCAGGATTCACTATTATTCCATTATGAAAAACGTACTGATAGCATACATGTCCTACTTCGGAAACAGCAGAAAATGTGCAGGGCTTTTCTCCGAGGACCTGAAGTCCAGAGGTTTAGAGACGCAACTGGTATCCATAAAGGATAATGAGGAATACTCGGAAGAATGGGACACCCTTGTTATCTTCAGTCCCGTACGCATGGGCAGGATAGTCGGGAAAACAAGGAAGTTCATCAGGAGCTTGAACGGTTCAGGGAAAAATTTCGCCCTGGTAATAAGTCATGGAGCAGATCTCGACCAGAGATTCAGTCCTGTTAAACCCACGAAGAAACTCCAGACCAGTATGACTGTAAAGGGTATGATCGAAGCCGTCGATCCTACCTACATCAAGGTGGTCAGCAGCGAAGGTCCTCCAGTGGAAGGTTTTGAAGATACCCTCAGGGAACTTGCAGACAGCCTGGTGAACTTCCTGAAGTGATCCGCACTCTCATTCCATCAGAGGTGCCACCGGCATGGTCAGCTTGAACGAGCCATTCTTAATGCGGTTTTTCAGCTCTATAGCTATTTTTCGCGCCTTACTGTAACTTGAGAGAGAAACAGTTCTTACAACTTTCCCCATAATCTCGATCTCCCCGGAGCGAAGATCCCTGTAGCTGGTTCTCCCCAGAATATCTCCCGACATTTCGGGATAATCCGAGGAGTAATCAACAATTGGTGCAGGAATGTCGGCGTCAGATACACTGGTGAAAAATGCCATTTCCTCATCAAGGATTGGAATGGCCATCCCTACACCTACGGCAAGAGAAACCCCGTAACCCTTAATACAGACCCCCCTGAGGTATTCCGGGGACATGTAGCGGAGGTCACCGGTAAGGGCTAACGTACCCGCACCACTTGTTGGTACACCGCCGGAAGTTCTCTCCGAATCGGGGTTATGCTGTGTTCCCCTGAAGGTCACGTAACCGGTTCCGCCTCCAAGGAAAATACGAGAACCAATCCCGATGGTTCTGTATTCCGGGTCGTTAAGCAGGGGTGAAAGCTGTCCGGCGCTGCTGTAGGCTGCATTACGCATATCAGGGAGAAGAGGTCCCATGTACGTGTAGATTGTCCTTTTAGAGTAAGCATTCACTGCAACGTTGTAATTCTGGTAGCAGTTTCGTGGGTTCTGAAGAATTGCGTCCTTTACATCATCAAGGGTGAAGCTGGTATCTGCGTTTCTGCCTGGATAACAGTCGGTGGCGTGCCCTTCCGCCTTCAGTTCAATCCGCCTGCCGGAAACAAGGTCCTCAATCACATGACCTCCACCATACACCGCAGGAGTCTCACTGTTTTCTCTTTGCGCAGTCGCGCCAAGATAAAGGTCGACAGCTGCTATACCGGCATAAGCTGGAACTCCGTTGAGCCATGCCCTCTTGTAGTTTAACCTGGGTGTATGGTGTCCGGTGTTGATTAGAAGAGCGCTGGAGCACATGGGGCTGAAGGTCCCGGTTGTAACGACATCAACCTTTCGGCAGGCTTCCTTCACGCCTTCATTTTCTGTAAGCTCAGTCATCTCTTCCGCGGTTAGGACAAGAATATCTCCGGTGTCTATTTTTCTGTTTATCTCTTCCCATGTGCGTTTCATTTCTTCACCCCACGTGTTTCAATGTAGTCTTCAACAGACTGAATCGCGCTGTAATAGCAGACTTCAATGCAGAGTTCGCACAGAATGCATTTCGAAATATCAAACTCAACTTCGAATGTTTCGCTGCAGAGCGTGAAAGCTCCCGATGGACATATACCGGCACATGCGCCGCAATGGACGCACTTCTTCTCCCGCCAGATGAAACTGCTCTCCGGAAGGTGTATCTCAACTCCTGAGGAAGAGAGGTACTCAAGCGCGGCAGAAATCTGATCTTCTGATCCGTTTACTTGCGCCAGCATACGCCCCTCCTCACTGGGGTGTATCCTCGCACGGAGTATGTTGATTTCTATACCGTGCTTCCTGACAAGATTCGATATGACAGGTTCCCCTACGCATTCCCTGGAAAATCTCAGCAGTATGCTCTTAAATGCCATGTTACGATTCCTTCCTTAACTCTGTCCTGATAAGGTTCACACCCCACGCAGCAAGTCTTTCACCACAGCAGGCTATAACTCCGATCAGACGACTGTTTTCCACAACATGCCTGAGCTGAATATCCACATCTTCCGGGGAATGAATTCGGTTTGCTATTGAGGTTGCCGCTGCATCAGCGACTGCACAGTCATCGGCAATTACGGTCACAGCATTTGCACTGCCACTGGAATAGGAATGTCCTACGGTTCCGGAAGATGTGCATATGCCCAGACCCTGCGGGGCATTAAATGAGAAGCCAAGGCTTCCAGCAAATGGGGATTCCTCACCAGCATAGAGGGCACAGTTTATACTGCTCCCGCTTCGGACGAATATATCTCCACCGTTCTCCACTATTACTGTATCGGAATGGGCGGAAAGCTTCACCCCAACGGCATCTGCTATGACACCGGCCACTGCGGCCATTGGACCAACATTCCAGGTTGCAGCTGCCTTAAGCATTCTGCTTACTATTCGGGGAGCGTTTTCGTCCTGCTCAACAGGATCCATTGCTGTTGCGAATCCTGGATGAAGAATTATGTAATCTTCAATATCCTTTCTTGCTCTGTACAGCGCCTCACATGCCCTGAGAGTAAGATCGGATTCGGCGGCAATCTCAATATCGCTTTCATTAAGCAGCACTCTGAACCTGGAGAGTCTCCTCTGTGAGAGGCAGGTCCTGTAGAATCTATGTGTGTACACTTAAACCTCCATGTTTTCTGTTTCAACGATTTTCTTCCGAAACAAAAAAAGCCCCGTGGAGGGCTCTGCGGGAAAGTATGAAGGTTATTAAGAAGTGTTACCCTGCAGCTCCCAGGCGGGGCTCGGGCATTATCATAAAGCAGGCTTTAACGGAAATTATCATCAACAACATCTCCTCTTTTCAAACGGGAATATCCTTGGTAAACAAACATCCGTCAACACCAGTGAAATCATGCAATTCCCAGCCAGCCCTGCAAGCTCCGGGAACCGATGCGGA
>JAUWMQ010000068.1 GCA_030613065.1 Candidatus Aegiribacteria sp.
ATGCTTGACCCCACTATTCCGCTTACAACCAACGAGTATGACGAATGGGGAAATCCCGGGGAGAGTGAAGAGGAATACCGGTATATCCTCTCGTACTCACCTGTGGATAACCTGGAGGCTGTCGATTATCCGGCCATATACGTCTACACGGGTTTAAACGATACCCAGGTTGGTTACTGGGAACCGTCAAAATGGGTGGCCGGCATCAGGAGTCTCAATACCGGCTGCGAACCTCTCCTTCTCAGGGTAAACATGGGAACCGGTCATGACGGTGCCTCCGGACGTTTCAGCCGGCTTCGTGATTACGCTGAAATGTACGCTTTCATCCTGGGACTTGTCAAAGAGGAATAGGAACTAATTCCTGGCGTCGCGTATTCCTTATATTGAAAGATGAATGATTTGCGTTATCCGGGAAGTTAATCAAGCCTTCAAGAATAGAGTATCAGCCGGAAACAATCGTTCACTATGTTTATTAATGATTCGAATTAGATACCTACACCTATACCAAGGCTGTATATCCAGTTACTCTCTTCATCATCGCCGGCTATATGTTTGAAAACACCACCATTCAAGCCTATTACGCTGAACGCCCCCGAAAGCTCCAGACCTATATAAGTCTGACCCCCCTCAACATCCTGAAGAGGGTTGCTCCAGGTCTGCATAAGAGAAACAGCAAGCCCGATATTGTAGACAGGCAGGAAATGATGTTCTCCGTATCGGTATCCAGCATTTATTTTACCACCGGCGATCCCGGGTTCAATCTGAGCAAAGAATCCGCTATAAGTATTGTTACCATGAAGCTGCATAAAGACTATACCGAGTACACCGCTGACTTTGATAGGAGTGGAATACCTGGTCATGGCACACGGGAACAGCTGAGTGCTCCTCGGTTCAAATCCGGATTCCGGTACCGCTCTCCGCGAGCTGAAGCTGAATAAAATGCTGAACCCATTCAACTCCACAGGTGAGCTGTAAGCGGGGGATGAGATAAGGAGAATTGCCAGCACTGACGGTCCTGCAGAGAAAAGACCTCTCGACCCCTTACATAACCTCAATTCCTGCTCCCTCCGAATGGTTCGCCAGTCCGCTGTTTATTCCTTAACAGAAATCAATCTCGAATTGAAAGTATAAAATCCCGATTAACGCAGAGGATGTGCTCAGGCAGGAAAAAGGTGAAAAAACGCATCGGTTGGTCAAGGTAGTCCTTGACACGTCGGGAATCTTCCGGGAGACTGACAAAAAGGTCGACTTCGAGTTTCTTTTGAAGCCGGGTAGTAATATGCACTCTGTATTTCTCACCCATCATGATGAGATCATGGATGTCTTCCTCTATCTCTGTCTGGGCAAGCATAATGTGGGTACTATTTAAAAGTATGTACCCATCAACCGTTTTAACAGGGATGAAGGGTGTTCCATCGTTCAGGAGTTCGTCAACCCGCTGCGCTCGCATTCGATTTGTGGAGTACAGCCAGAGGTAGATATCGCCCTTAATCTCAGTGCCATCGAAAAGGGTAAAGAGAACCTCTTTCTTTTTCTTATCGATTTTTATATTGCTCATCGGTACACGATCCCTTCCTCTTTTTCTGGAAAGAGACTCTTATCGACGGCGTATTTACGGGCTTCATCTATCGATATTTTCTTTGCTTCCACAAGGTTCTGCAGAGACCTATCCATAAGCTGCATCCCAACAGCTTTTCCGGTTTGAATAATCGAAGGTATCTGGTACGTCTTCTCTTCTCTTATCAAGTTGGATACCGCCGAGTTAACGAATAGTATCTCCGAAGCGGCACAGCGCTTGCCATCACGAGTTCTGATAAGCTGCTGGGCTACTATCCCAATTAAGGATTCGGCCAGCATTGTTCGGATCTGCTCCTGCTGGTTTGTTGGAAAGACGTTAACGATACGATCAACTGTTTGTGCGGCACTGCTTGTATGAAGGGTGCCAAACACAAGATGTCCGGTTTCGGCGGCCGTTATTGCCAGCTCTATCGTTTCAAGGTCACGCATCTCTCCTACCAGAATAATGTCAGGGTCCTCTCGAAGGGAGGCCCTTAATGCAGACTTGAAGGACTTGGTATGCCTGCCAACTTCCCTCTGATTAACAAGACACCCCTTACTGGTGTGAACGAATTCGATGGGGTCCTCGATAGTGATAATGTGTCCCTTCTGAGTGTTATTGATGTGGTCTATCAAAGCGGCCAGAGTAGTTGATTTACCACATCCAGTTGGTCCGGTTATCAGAACCAATCCTTTAGAATATTGAGTGAAATTCAGAACGACGTGAGGAAGCCCGAGTTGTTTGACAGATAATATCCTGTTTGGAATCTGACGGAAGACGGCACTGATTCCGTGACGGCCAAGAAAAATGTTAGCTCGAAATCTAGCCTCAAGTGCGGGCACCTCATAGGCAAAATCGATATCATAATTGGCTTCGAATTCTTCTTTCTGTACATCGGTCATTATCTCGTGAAGCATGGTTTTGCACTGACTGGGAGTTATCTTTTTATCCCCAATCGGGAATAAATCACCAGAGATTCTCAGCAGTGGAGTATTCTCCGGAGAAATATGGAGATCGGATCCACCTTTTGTTATCAGAACACGAAAAAGATTGTCAATGCCCGCCATACAATTCTCCTGACAGGTAGAAAATTAATTTCACTCCAACTGTAACCCGGACTTGAGGAACTCAAGCACGTTCTATCCAGCCATGGATTTACACCTGAGACAAGAATACCAAGGGTAATCCTCTCCTGTCAATGCCACTCATAGGTTGATGAAACACAATGAACGCCAGTCCTTGGATTATTGGGATGGTTCTAATCCGTCCCAGTCCTTCCGGGCTGCAAAGAACTGCTTGCTCCTTATCGAGAGTTGTTTTTGATTAAAGCGGTCGTCAGCTCAAGAATTCTGCATATTATGTAGAACTGTGAAACAAATCAGTTCAGGTTCTAAATCGTATAGATTGGAGGTTAAGGCGTATGTCCAAGAGTAGAGATATGAAGAAAGAAAGCAAAGTGAAACCAAAGAAGACCCTTAAAGAGAAACGAGCTGAAAAGAAAAAAGGCACTCCGCGTGATTGAGCGCCCTTTTCAAAAAAGGTCTTTTAGCCCTTCACATAAGTATGCAGCCATTCCTGGGTTTCCCAGAGTACGTGCAGAATGGATTCCCGCGCCCTGTAGCTGTGGCTTTCAAAAGGCAGCATGACGAGCCTGGCAATTCCTCCAAGCCCATTCAGGGCAGCGAAGAACCGCTCGCTCTGCATGGGAAAGGTTCCGGAATTGCTGTCTGCATCTCCGTGTATGAGAAGTATAGGTTCATCGATCATGTCCGCGTTCATAAAGGGTGACATTTCGATGTAAACATCCTTGGCTTCCCACAGCGATCTGTCCTCCGACTGAAATCCGAATGGTGTCAAAGTTCTGTTGTAAGCCCCTGTCCTGGCTAATCCGGCAGCAAAGAGATCAGAATGCGCAAGCAGGTTTGCCGTCATGAAAGCACCGTAGGAATGCCCTCCGATGGCGATCCTGTCAGGATCCGCCACTCCCCTCCTCACAACTTCGTCAACGGCCGCCTGAGCGCTCATGACAAGCTGCTCTACGAAGGTATCATTGGGTTGTTCATCTCCCTCGCCTATGATGGGCATGGCCGGGTTGTCAAGAACCGCATAGCCCTGAGTAAGCCATATTACAGGAGACCACCAGCCTATGTAATCGAACTCGCAGGGTGAACCTGAAATCTGGCCTGCTGCAGAGGCTGAACGATACTCCTGAGGATAAGCCCATATCACCATAGGAAGGGGACCGGCTTCAACATCATAACCGGGAGGCAGATAGAGAGTCGCTGAGAGATCGAGGCCGTCCTCACGTTTGTATGTAATAAGTTCCTTATGCATCCCATTGAGGAGAGTTATCGGGTTTGAGTAAGAGGTCACTTGCATATCGGTTCTGTTCTCCAGATCTCTGACATAATAGTTGGGGTATTCGTTTACCGATTCTCGGAGGAACAGAAATATGGTGCATTCATCGTTTATGAATCTCAAAGGGCGCTCGTAGCAGGGAGGTTGCGAATGAAAAAGCCTTTCCACCTCCAGCGTGGAAAGATCCAGCCTGTCAAGAAACGGCCTGTCTCCCTCGGGTGAAGCACCATCACCCACGAGGTAAATGGAACCGCCGTCGGGAGATGTAACAAGCACACTTCTTCCCCTGTTGTCGAGGCGGGTTTCAGGGAATCCAGGATCAGAGTACCTGTCCTCCCATGAACGGTTAACAAGCAGCTCGATTTCGGAATCCGGTTGTGCCGGTCTTATTCTCCAGGTCTTTATGTTCCTTGTGGGCCACCACCATTCGGAAATGATGGCAAGTGAATCATTACCCCACTCTATTCCACCGAACCTGCTCCTGAGGCTGAGAAGCTCTGCCGGTTCGGAATCGAAGGGGGCATCGAGCGTGAAAACCCTGTCCCTGATTTCAGATTCGACTCCCGCATCTCCTCCGTCAAGAGCTTCAACCCAGCAGAGTGTGGCATCCACGTCGCTCCTCCAGACTATACTTCTGGGTCCTTCGAAAGTACTTCCCTTGGCAATCGGAATGGCATCCCTTACCGGGAAATCGGCTACTTCGTAAACGGTGTTTCCATCAAGATTCCAGACTTCAATAAGCTCCGCGAATCTTCCGGCGGTTACCATGTATGAGAAGGGTCTCCTGAGCTGTGAAACAAGGATGTACTCATCGTCAGGTGACGGAGAGTAGAACCAGATGATACCGGGTTCACCGACTTTATCGATATTCCCATCCATTCTGACAACTGACAGTTGCGAAGTAAGGAAGTATTCAAAGAGTTCCTCATCGTACGAGTTTCTCAGAAGGTCCTGATAAGTTCTCGCCGGTGCCTCGGTCCCGGTCGTTTCCTGTACGAAGGGACCAGAAGGGACAGGATTCGGGGCAGGGGGTTCTCCATGATCTTCAGGGATAATGCAGCAGATGATGCCGGAACCATCTGAAAGCCATTCAGGCCATTCGTTGGCGGTGAGACTGATAACGGGTCCTGTAAGCCTCCTGGCTTCAGCCGCACCGGCGTCGATTATCCAAAGCTCCACTCCTTCGGGGGTTTCATTTGTAAGGGCAACCATCGATCCGTCGGGTGACCAGCTGGTGCTGAGTACCCGAGGGTTTTCCGGGAGACCCTGTATTTCTACTATTTCAAGTTCAGGATATCTCATCAGGGTGAGGTCTACGAACCGTCTACTCCGACTTGGAGCAAACGTCTGAGGGCTGAAACGCATACCGGCCAGTTTAAGTTCATCCTGTGAAAGCTCCGCAATTGAAGGATTTGCCTGGGGAAAGCGAAGAAGCCAATTCTGAAAATCGGGAGAAACACTGGTCGATGGAGCCCACTGAACATCAACTATGTCAATGAGCACCTGGTCTGGTTCCATATAACCTCCCGATACTATTCCGTCTGCACCAGACAGGGCTATGATCGCGGCAAAGATTAAATACATGGGATACCCTTTCCTGAAAGAACGTAAAACTGCATTACAGTGATTTCAGGGTTAATATACGAAGAATATCAAAATCCACAGAAACAGGCATGTAATCTCGTCCTTATCAGCATATGGACATCGATATCCAAATACTGTATAAAAATATGTATCAGGCTGTTACATCGTATCGTATTCTCGGAGATTATTGATGTTCACTCTTAAGATGAAATGGAACCAATATGAAATCTCTTATCTTTGTCCTTCTGATTCTCTGCGGAACTATGTTCGCGGACTGGATCGATTTCGGGATCGATGGTGCTGATCATGCAACACTCACCGTTGTGGAATCCACTCCCACAGGTATGCTTATTGATGTGGTAGTTCCTGGTATTGGCCTGACAGAGGTTTTTGAAAACGGTCTGGATTTCACCATTCTTAACATACCCGGTACAACAATGACCACTCTGGAACCCGGGTACCCTCAGCTTCCGAAAATGTCATTCCTTGCGGCACTGCCTTCGGATCCATCGGTAACTTGTACTGTGGAATCGATGAGAACAGTAGAAATTGGACAATACACACCCTACCCTATGCAGCCCATTCCGATGGATAATGATGATCCATCTCCCTTCACATACCTGCCATCCGCCTATCAGGCTGGAGTCTATCCTGTAGAGACGGCCCAGTGCAAGATCGACGGCATCCTCCGCGGAGTAACGATAGGACGCTTTGTGATCAATCCCATTATGTGGGACGCGTCAACCAAAGAGCTATCAGTTTGCTGCTATCTAAGAGTAAGGATAGAATTCGGAGGAACCGTCAGCGTTGACGAGAGGCTTTACTCCAGGTATTTCGAGCCGACCTACAACCAGGTACTTGTGAACGCAGATATTCTCGGAGAACCTCAGAGGACATCACATACAAGTGCGTCGGGTCCTGTATATACGCGAACCATCAGGGAAGCCAGGGATATCGATGCCGCTGATCTTCTGATCATCGCAGGAGACGATTTCGTAGACTCGATGATGGATAATTTCGTAACCGCCAAATGGGAACAGGGTTACCTTCCTGCTGTAGTGGCCGCAGGAACCTGGACATATACCGAGATAAAGGATTACATACAGAACGCTTACGATAACTGGACCATCCCCCCTTCGTTCGTTCTTATGGTGGGTGACGGACCGGAATTGACGGCATACAATTCACCCACCGGTATCTGGAGTGACAACAGGTTCGTCTGTATGGACGGAACCGGAGACTGGGTGGCTGACATCTATCATGGAAGATTCGCCACACCCACAGATTTTTATCCCAATATTGAGGCGAAGCAGCTGAAATGGCAGTTCGACCCGATCATGGATGCCGATTTCTGGAATAATGTCCTTTGCGCAGGTATGCTGGAGGTAACGGGCACAGTTTCCAACAGATGGTTCCTTTACACATGCGAAACCGTGCATGATACCTATGAGGATCTCTACGGTAAAATCGCGGCAAGGGTTTACGTTACCAACGCAACCGCTTCACCCCCCTATTATTACAACCCCAACATTCCCTCTAATGGAGAAATGGTTCGCCCGGAGATAACAATCGAAGGGACCACTCAGGATATTATCGACTCCATTAACGACGGCGTCTTTATTGTTCAGCACAGAGACCATGGAGGAGTGACCGGCTGGGCGGACCCTCCGTTCCACACTTCGGATCTCGCCAGCCTCACCAACGATATGGAGGCTCCAATTGTTTTCAGCTTCAACTGCCTTACGGGACAGTTCTACCAGAACCTCTGCTTCGCCGAGTCCTTCGCGAGAATGGAAGGCGGAGCCACTGCAGTAATAGCTGCATGCGCTTCATCCTACAGCTATTACAACGATTACATGGTTTACGGATGCTACATGAGCTTCAACGATGATTTCGTCTCACCTCCCTTCAGTTACACCAATCCCTCAGGAGGTTATCTTGCGGGACAGATGATGATGAACGGCAAACTGGAGATGCAGGCGGCATCCACTTCTTCTAGTATGTCCGAAATTGAATGGGACCTTTTCATGGTCTTTGGCGATCCAACTATGGATATGAGGACGGAAGTTCCGGAAGAGCTGGATGTCACACCTCCCTATTATCTGCCTCCCGGCTCAAGTGAAGCTCTCTTCCTGGTTTCAATGCCTGACAAAGGTCCAGTAGCCGGAGCGCTGGTCTGCCTTCGCAAGGATTCCGACAGTCTTTACGCTACAGGGCTTACCGATTCCACAGGGGCAGTAACGCTGGCATTTGATCCCATAGGTACTCTGAATGACATAGATTGGATGGTTACCGCCCATAACGCTCTTCCCGAAGTGGGAACCATAAACAGCGTGGGAATAGCGGAGGGACCTGGTGCCGCACTGTTCAGCGCCGGGACACCGTTCCCAAATCCGGGCCGACCAATGATCTTCCCGGTGACCGTAGCGGGAACAGGTAACTTCGAGCTGACCATTTATGACCTTTCAGGCAGGGCTGTGGAAACCCTCCATTCCGGTGAACTTGCCGCAGGTTCGCACGAGTTCATGTGGAACGGCACATGCAACGGTTCTCCGGCACCTGCGGGAATATATATGGCAAAGTATTCCACAATCGATGGAACCGGAGGAATTCATAAGGTCGTGCTTCTGAATTGATCACATAAAAATAGACATGACTCACGCTCTGCTTTCCGTGGAGCGTGACTCCCGCTCCGCTTCCCGCGGAGCGGGTTTTTCATGGTGACAGCACTTTCAGTTTTGCATATAGTAAACGTATGATTACCGGATATGATCCTGCTACAAGAACGCTTACAACCGGCATTCTGAACCTTCTGAATTTCGGGTGGCTGCCGGATTCCCTGGTGCCCTCCGATAACCCCCTTAACATCCATGCAAGACAGAGAATACACTCGGCATTTCAGCGCGGCCTGGTTAAGAATGGCTGGCAGAAAGAAATCCCCGTAAGTCTTGATCTCAATATTACTGACATCAGATTCAGAATCAGGGGCAGGCTTGATCTTCTCCTGGAATCGGATGATTCCGTAAAACTCCTGGAGATCAAAACCATTGATGGAAAGCCGAATTTCACAGATCCCATTCAGAGCAGAACGAATAACGCGCTTCAGCTTTACTTCTATGCAAAGGCGCTTTCATCTGAAAGAGGTCTCTCACCTGATTCCATCACCTCCAGCCTTGTTTTTCTTTCAATGGACAGCAATAAGCCGGAGGCTCATTACTTCCCGATCGATCTATCAGATGATAAGCTGGAAAAGTTATGGCTGGATCTTCTAACGGGTGTGGCAAAATTCCTTATTGAGGAAGATGAAAGGAAGAACACTCAGGTTTCCGCTCTTAACGGATTTCAATTCCCGTACGATTCTCTGAGACCGGGTCAGCAGGAAATACTGAATGAAGTCAGAAGCTGTATTGATAGTAAGGGATATCTCATAATGCAGGCGCCTACAGGTACAGGGAAGACAGCAGCGGTTCTCACCGGTGCAATCCCGGGAACAATACACGGAAGAAAAACACTCTTTTTCCTTACTGCTAAGAATACACACAAATTAATTGTTCACGAAACACTCAGAATAATCATCGATAAAGGGATACCGCTGAGGGGAATTTTTATAACTGCAAAGTCGGAATTATGCCACAGGGGCAGGCCCCGCTGCTTTCCTGACGACTGTCCCTACGCCATGGATTTTCGTGAAAAGATCCACAGGTCGGGAGTTATGAAGGAACTTCTTGATCTACAGATAATCGGTCCTGAGGTCCTTACCAACATGGCAGAGCAGGCTGGAGTATGCGCGTTCGAACTGGGGCTTTGCCTGTCCACACAATGCGATATTGTGATCTGCGACTACAACTATGTGTTCGATCCCCACGTATTTCTGAAACGGTTCTTCCTTGAAGGAGATACTTCGAAAATGTGCTGCCTTCTTATAGATGAGGCTGCAAATCTTCCATCAAGGGCAATGGATTACTATTCTCCCGAGATAAAGCTCTCCTGGATAGTGGAGCTTATGAATGATGACAGATGCCCGGAGAAAAGGAGGAAGCTTCTCAGCCCGTGGATCGATGGATTCAGGGAATGGACGCTCCATCTTCAAAATACCGGAACCGATGAGATTGAACTCCCGCCCGATACTGCAATTCCTCTGAACACCGACAGGTGGATCAGGCATATAAGCGAATTGCGGGATCCTCCCGAATCAATGCGGGAGATGTTCAAAGCGATTATTGATTTCTCGAAGATTTCCGGAGTTTCAGACAAAAGGTACCACCTGCTTTTGCGCTGCGAGAACGGAGACCATATTCTGCAATGGTTCTGTACCGATCCATCTCTATTCCTCTGGGAAAGGCTTGAAAGCTGTCACAGCTCAATAGCTTTTTCAGCCACACTGACCCCCTTCGACCATTTCGGATATCTTATGGGATTCCATGATGAAAACAAGACCGTTTCAATGGAGATCGCCTGGCCGTTTCCAGCGGATAATCTAAGAGTATGGATCAGCCCTGAAATAGATACAAGGTACAAATACAGAAGAGGATCAGCAGCCAATCTTACACACAGGATAAGAGAAATCTACTCATCCATGCCGGGCACGTGGCTTCTGTTTTTTCCATCCTACGCTTACCTTGAACTTATCGCTGACCATTTTCAGGACAGTGGTATTCCGCTTCTCGTTCAGACTCCTGGAATGAGCCGGGAAGACAGAGAGGAATTCATTAAACGTATCGAATCGGAAAGCCAGCTTGTTCTAACTGTCTCTGGAGGAATCTTCTCGGAAGGTATAGATCTCAGTTCGGAGAATCTTCTCGGAGCAATTATCGTGGGTCCATCACTTCCAGGCATGAACCTCCGTATGAAACTGCTTTCGGACAGTTTCCATTTGCGCGGCATAGATGCCTTTATTCATACATGGGCAATTCCGGGAATTGTTCGTGTGATCCAGGCTGCAGGAAGGCTTATCAGAAACAGGACCGAACGGAAAGCTCTTGTTCTGATCGGTAAGAGATTTACGAAGTATCCCTACATCGGGCTTCTGCCTGAACACTGGTTCAAAGACGGATCGATACAGCTGCTTTCCGGCGGAGTAAACAGAATTGCGGATTTCTTGAGAAAAGGAAAAGGCGGCACGAAAGCGCCGCCCTGATCTATCATCGCAGTATTGAAAATTAACCGGGAAACTTCTTCAGAGGATGGTTCCCCTTAAAGTGTCTCTTCGAGAACTTCTCCGGCTTCTTCAACAAGCTCTTCAGTCTCTTCGATTACTTCTTCAACTGTTTCTTCAGTCTGTTCAAGAACTTCTTCGGTCTCTTCAATAACTTCTTCAAGCTGTTCAAGAACTTCTTCTGGAACTTCTACTTCTTCAAGTGCTTCTTCAGCAGCTTCAAGTGCTTCTTCAGCAGCTTCAAGAGCCTCTTCAGTCGCCTCATCAGCAGCTTCTAAAGCCTCTGCAGCAGCCTCATTAGCAGCTTCAATGGCCTCTGCAGCATCATCAGTTGTATTCTCAGCAGCTTCGTCTCCGCAGCCGGCGGCAAGCACAAGAAGGAAAGCGGTAAGAATTCCAGTTATCAAATACTTCACTTTAGCTCCTTTCGGGGTTTCCAATCAATTGATATCTAATCATAAATGAAGAATGTATCTCCCAATACAAGCCGGATACATAAGAGAAAGCTTTTTCTATGTCAAGAACTGGCATCGGCGTAAACCGCTATTAAGTACCAGTGTAATCGCTTACTCGGGGGGGATTCATGGGTACTGTAACCGGTATGTTCTCCTCCTGCTCCGGGCATGCTTTGAACTCACAGCCGCAATAGATTCACGTGAACAGTGATAGAACCTTCAATGTGTTCTTGAAATGAACCTTGGCTATTTCGTCCAGAGCATCCGATCCGAACGACCCTACGAACTCCCTGACAATCCTGTCTGTCTCTCGTCCGGAACCGGACATAGCTGTAATCCCGAATTTTCGAGAAATCCGATCCAGTCCGTCAAGGTATGCATCCCTGGCAAGTATGGAAGCCGCTGCGACAGCCGGGTCCGACTCTCCCCTGATACGGAGATCAAGTATGTAATCTCCCTCAGGAAGAAGATATGCGATCCGTTTCTCATTGCAGAACTTGTCTATGATGACCCGCATTGGTATTGGATTCTTACTGAGGATATCCCTTATAGCTTCTGCATGACATTCGGCGAGCAGATCCAGGCTGTTCATTCCCTTCCTGGAAAGCTCACTGAACCTTCTGTTGTAATCCAGCGGTGAAACAGATACTATGGAGAAGCAGCCATCGGAAGTTTCTCTGATCCTTTCAGCATATCCCCTTACGGAATCGTTGCTCAGCATTTTGGAATCAGTAATGCCGATGTTGCGGTATTGCTCAGCTCGCCCCCGATCTACATAAACCGCAGCCGCGGTCAGCGGCCCCATGTAATCACCCTTCCCTGCCTCATCTGAACCTGTCCAGGTTTCGTCAGGTATTCCAGGAGAATCCAATATCAGGATTCTTTTTATTCTCTGTGACAGATCATTGTCCCCACCGGCTGGAACAACAGAGAATCCCTTCTTTTCAGAATAATAGAAATTGATGCTGCAGCTTCTGCTGTTCCCGGTGAAAGTTATCCGAATACCGTTGGACAGCACTCTTCTATCCGCTGCAGTTATTCCCGATTTACCAAGTTTCCCTGCTGCTTCATCAACCCGCTGCGCGAGTTCACCGGGCGGGATCACCTGGTTTCCGCGCAGTAGATGTCGAATCCGGGGTTCTCAACTTCGATCGGGGCGCCTAGTGTGTAATCCTCCAGTACGCATACAATTTCACCAATAACGATGGCGCTGCGCATAAGGACCGGCATGTGTCTTTCATCGTCCGTAAGCCAGACCCAGATCTCCCCCTGCTGATCGAAGATTCCCTGTGATCTCAGTGCTGGCTGAACAAGTATACAGTCAAACTCTCCGGCTGGTACCCTTATAAGACCTCTTTCGTGGACGATAATCTCGAGGGGGTAATTTTCGTTATCAACATGACTGTCTACATAGTAGGTATTCCCTAGCTCAAGGGGGAGGGTCCTGGCGAAGTACAGGCAGCTCAGTACATCCAGAGCGTGGGGAGGAATCTCCATCTGCATAAGTGAAGAATCAGTCTCGTTCGGATAATACACAATCCCTGCGTCCTGATCGAAATACACTTCTTCACTGTATTCAAAATCACCTTCATGCAGGTCTTTAGAAAATTTGAGGGTATGAAACTGGACTATGTCCAGGAGAGCTTCATTGACATCGTTGACCTCAAAGAACGTGCTGAACGCGGGGTTGGATCTGGCAGTTGCCGATACTCTGTAAGCCATGAGGCTCTCGTACTGCTCCGGCCCTGTAATTGCCAGAACAGCTGTTCCTGCTTTGATAATACCGTATTCAACACTGAATTCCAGTCTTTCTCCCGGTCCGAAGGCATTGTTCTCAACGTATCTCGGCAGGTATTCCTCGAAGGAAGCATCGGTTTCCAGAGAATCCGTTAAAAAAAGACTCATCACAATAAGAACTGCTGTCATATCAACCTGCTTTCTACTTTACTGATGATACCTGCTGGAAGGAATCTTGTTCCCTTCAGTTAAAGCCATTAGGGTGTGGTTCCATTTTTCCGCGGTCACGGGGTAGCTGAGTCTGTCAATACACATTTTCCTGGCACTCCTGCCCATTCTCAGGATCATTGAAGGATTTCTAAGCAGGAAATCAGCCTGTGATGCAAGCTGCCGGTAGTTACCCGGAGAATGAAAGAGGCCGGTTCTGCCATCCTCAACAAGGTCAAGAAGTCCGTTAGTGGCTGCCGCAAGAAGTGGGAGTCCTGAACTCATGATCTCCATCCCAGCCCTGGACACAACTTCACTTCCAAGGCTTGTAACAACCCCTATTGTTCCCTTTGAAATCAGATCACGAACATCTTCAACCTTCCCCCTAAATGCAATTCTCTTTTCCACTCCGAGGCTTCGCGCAAATGACTCAAGTTCATCAATTGACTGCTGGCTTTCAGCCCCTGCAACTACCGCTTTAACGTGCTCCGGCAGCAGTTCCAGCGCTCTGATCAGAGTTCTGTGCCCTTTCATGGGGCTCAGCCTGCCGATGGAAACAAGAAGAGGTTCGGATACTTCTTTCTCATTCCCGGATATGTAGAAATCGGTATCTACAGGATGCGGTATTACTGCAACGGGTCCCTCTCTTTCACCGGTAAAGCCTCTGACTATCATGAAAGGGGAGGGAAATACGACAAGGTCAGTTCTTCTATCCACCTGTTTCCAGAATCTCCCTGAACTGGGTTTTCTTATGTCGCACCTTATCCTGATCATTGGAACCTTACCGGCAACCATGGCGGAAGCGGTCTGACCGTCAGCCCGGGTCGTGCAGATAACATCCGGTAAAAAACTTCTGATAAGCTTCCTGAAGGGCAGAAGGCCTGTAGCAAAGGATGATTTCTGAAGGTTCAGGCATGCACATTCCAGACCCTGTACCGCAGCAGCCCTGCTGACGGGACCGCCAGGAGCGGCCTGTACCTTAACTGTATGTCCAGTTTCGGCCATCATCCTGGCGAGTGCGATTCCGCCCGCCGCTGAAGCGTCAACACCCTGGCAGTTGATGGTTACAAGAATTTTCAAATGAACTCCAGTGGTTTTCTCAACCGGGTTACTCATTTATAGTTCTTTCATAGCTGCAATATATCAAAGGAAAGGTGCATACATGAACAGCTTTCACCCGTCGGAAAGAATGAGGGCGATAAAAATGCCCCACATCGCAGAAATCATGCGGAGAATATCTGAACTTTCGTCATCAGGGAGAAGAATTTACAGCATGGCTCAGGCGGCTCCCTGGTATTCACCACCATCCACTGTTCTGGATAGCTTAACCGGCCACATAAAGGAACCGTTCATCCACAGGTACAGCCCTGATCCGGGATTTCCGTGGGCCAGGAAGGCTGTAACAGAGGATTTCAGAAGAAGAAGGGGAATAGATCTTGATCCCAACTGCGAGATCCACCTTACATGCGGAGCGAGCCAGGCGTTCCTGAGCGCACTGCTCGCTGTTTCGAATCAGGGGGACAATGCAGCGGTTATAGAGCCTTACTATTTCGATCATGTGTTCGCGATCAGCTTCAGTGATCTCGGTTTACGTTCAATACCCATGACTGAAGAGAATGAAGGCTGGACAGTACCGCTGAATGAGATAAACCGGGTGCTTCCGGAAGTATCGGTACTGGTTATAGTTAACCCTGGCAACCCGACGGGGAAAGTAATTAAGGACGCAGTGATGATGCAGATAATTGATATGGCTGAGGACACAGGTACTTTTATCATCATCGATGAAACCTACGAGAGGTTCGTATTCACCGGTGAACACTGGCATCCATGGAAGGACAGGCACCGGAATCATGTCCTGACCCTTGGCAGTTTTTCCAAAAGCCTTGGTATGCCGGGCTGGAGGCTGGGTTATCTGTTCGGTTCAGCGGATCTGCTGGAACAGGCGATAAAAGTGCAGGATTCCGTGGTCATCTGTCCGCCTGCTCCCTCTCAGTATCTTCTTGTAGAGGCTCTGCAGGAAGAGGAATGGATCAAGGAGATGTCACATGGAGTTTCGAAACGGCTGGAACTGTGCAGAAGCGCACTCAAGGGCAACAATTCCCTCTCCTGGCGGGAAGCCGGAGGCGCTTTCTTCACGCTTGCGGCTTAT
>JAUWMQ010000065.1 GCA_030613065.1 Candidatus Aegiribacteria sp.
AATATATACTATAGAATTCTCCTCACCCTTAAACTGCATTTTTCGTGGTCAGGCGGCACTTGTCATTCAGGGGGATATGTATCAGTATTTATTACAGGAGAAGGAAGGAGTAATCATGCCGACATTTGTACTGATGACAAAACACAGCCCCATGAGCCTGCACGATGCCAGCGGCAGAAAGAAAATGGGCAAAGAATGGCTTCATAAGGTAAAGGAGACCTGCCCTGAAGTAAAATGGATAGCCCACTACGCTATTCTGGGTCCGTACGATTTCATGGATATCTACGAAGCTCCCGATGTTGAAACCGCTCATAAGATCTCTATTATTTCAAGGTCGGAAGGAGCTCTGGAGGCCGAAAGCTGGCAGGCGCTGGAATACAGGGATTTCCTGGGGGTTCTTCGGGAAATCGAAAACTGACATAAACATACAGGCTCAGCGGATAGTTACTTTGTGGATGCTGAAGGTGTTTACAGGTTTGACGGTGATTTGATCTCTGAAGCACATGCTTCCTGCCTCAGGGGGTTTGACAGACTGGTTTCATTCGCGGGTGTACTCTCCCATGAATTCTGCCTCTCCTATGATCTGCCCCTCAATAGCCTCTCTCAGTTCGAAGGCTGTCGCTCCGGGAGCCAGGTGCAGCTGACCTTCAAGGGCATACAGAGTAAATACATATCTGTGTTTTCCAGAAGGTGGCGCAGGGCCGCCGTACCCGATGTTACCCCAGCTGTTGTCTCCCTGAAGTGTACCATCTTCAAGCTCGCCCTCAGCAGGCATTCCTTCTTCCAGCATTCTTTTTTCACCGGGAATATTGTAAACAACCCAGTGAATCCAGGTTCCCACAGGAGCGTCAGGATCTTCGCAGATAAGTGCAAATGACTCCGCCTCAAACCCGCATTCCCATTCAAGCGGTGGAGAAATGTTATCACCATCCGCGGTGAATTGAACAGGCATCAGATCACCATTTCCGAAAGCTGAACTCCATAATAGTAAAGAAATAAGTACCTCCATTTTTGTCCCCTCATCTGTATGATATTCATTTTCATATCCAATTTCTTTTCAACATTCCACTGAGTGTACATGATAAGTGATAAGTTCGAGTTATGCTATTCCCCTGTCATGTTTCCATCAAAGACGCGAGGCACGAAGTCGACCGCACAGGGAGAGAGTCTAGTCGTCATAGTTACAGTAAAAGTTGATGCGGAGAACATCGGCTACGATTTTGCATATAATTGAACAATCGATGAATCTTTCAGGTACAATAATTCCGGGGAGACACAATTGTCACAGATCTGTATTAGAGTCAAAGATCTGCTGAAGACTTACAAAGATCTAATAGCAGTTAACCGCATTTCCTTCGATGTCCGGGCAGGAGAGATACTTGGAATTCTGGGGCCAAACGGCTCGGGAAAGACCACAACCCTCAAATCAATCCTTGGACTCATCGAGTTTGATGAAGGTACGATTGAGGTAAACGGTGTTTCAGTCACAAGACAAAGAAAAGAAATTCTTAAAAATGTCGGCGCGGTTCTTGAGGGGGCCAGAAACATATACTGGCACCTTTCCCCGAGAGAGAATCTCACGTACTTCGCCGGGATCAGAGGTATTCCGGAAAAGGCAATACGCGAGAGGGCAACGTATCTTCTTGAGAGTATGGAGCTTTCAGATGTGGCTGATAAGGAAATCAGGCAGTTCTCTTCGGGAATGAAGCAGAAGTGTGCCCTTGCCTGCGCCTTTATATTCAATCCTTCCATACTTCTCCTTGATGAACCCACACTGGGACTGGATGTGGAGATCAGACGTACTATCAGGGACTGGCTTCTGAAGGTTGTGAAGGAGGAGGGCAAAACCATCCTTATTACATCCCACAATATGGATTTCGTCGAATCCATCTGTGAAAGGATACTCATCATTCGCAGGGGTGAGATAATCTCTCATGAAACCGTGAAATCCTTGAAGGAAAAATTCTCCAGAAAGCACTTCAGAATAGATCTGGAGAACGAGCCTCAAGGCCGCCTTCTGGATGAAATATCAGCACTGGGTAACGTGTCCGCCTCCGGCCGCTCGATCAGGATTGAGCTGGAAACCGCGAATCACCTGATCCCGCTGATGCGGATACTGGACGAAGCGGAAACGCACATGCTTGATTTCCGCACAGTGGAGAATGACCTGGAGGACATCTTCCTTGAAATGATCAGGGAGGAGGCGGAATGAAATTTGTAAACCTTATCGCTGCCGAGGCAAAAATGCTCTACTGGAGTCTGCGAAGGTACATGTTCAACACGGTGGCCATGGTGGCGGTAATGTTCCTGATATTCATGGGGATGTTCTGGGGCGTGAAAACCATCGGCGGCTCCGGGGTAACCGAAGATTCTCTGGACAGTATGCTTGTCGGTTATGTGCTGTGGGTCAGCGCCATGTTAGCCCTTCAGAACACCGGCACCGAGATAACAAGTGAATCCGAGAGAGGAACGCTGGAGCAGCTTTACCTTTCTCCGATGGGTGCTGAAAAGATATTCTTCGTCAAAGCCGTAATAAACATGGCCTTCAATTTTGTCTTCATTACCGCTATGCTCTACCTTTCCATGGCGGCTACAGGCAGATGGATGAACATCAACCTGCTCTATCTTTACGCAATGGTTCTGCTATCCACGCTTTCTCTTGTGGGAATAAGTTTCATGATGGGGGGCATCGGTCTTATCCACAAACGGATAGGTTCGGTGAACGGGATTCTGTCCTTCGGTCTTATCGGCCTGATGCTTCTTCCCACATATCCCATGACACCATATGCTTTTCTGCCCTTTGTGGCCGGGGCAGCCGCGGTACGTAACAGCATTGTAAGGGGACATGTCTACCCAATGTGGTGGTACCTGTTCATAGCCGGCAACAGCCTTCTTTACCTTCTACTTGGATTGCTGGTTTTCGGAAAAATGGAGAAAAAGGCCAGACGATTGAACAAAATGGGACAGTACTAGGAGCATCACCTGTTCCCGATTCATCAGTCATCCTGTTCATTCTCATGAGTATCCTTGAAAAGAGTTGTAAGTCTTCTGTATTCAAAGGCCAGAATCTTTCTTTTCCTTAGATTCTTCAGCTCTTTTATGCCGGTATGAAAAGTATCCCTTGCTATCTCGGGCTGTTTCATATGATTCACGGCAAGGCTCATGATCCGCATATATATCTCCAGTCTCTGCGGATCCCTGGGTATCATTTTTCTGAGCAGATCAAGAGCTTCTTCATACCTGCCTTCCATTACTCGCGCTTCGGACATGCTGAACCCAAGGTTGATCTCCCCAAAAACTGTCTTGGGATTGAACATCGATCCAACAGGATCTGATACCAGAAGGGATAAAGGTTCCACAAGAATGAAGGCAGGTAGAATAAGTGGAAGTACAGCCCATAAAGACTTCGGGTATGAAAGTGGTACAAACAACATTGCACTTATTCCAAAAAAAGGCAGCGAGATCAGAAAGCGCTTAAGCAGCAGTCTCAGCGCATACTCTCTGTCGTTCAATCCCTGAAAATCCTCCGTTCAGATGAGGCTCACTACCAGCGCGCCCCAGACAGTGAGAAGTACATTGCCGATGGCGTAGGGTACGGTATATCCAATTACGGGTATGGAACTGTCCGCATCCTCCTTCACAGAATTCAGTGCGGCGGTGCACGTTCCGGCTCCAGTCATGGCCCCGAGCAGAAGTACCGGGTTCAGCTTCAGGGCGTACAGACCGAAGAGCCATGTAAGCAGATGGGGAATTACCGTAAGACACGCCCCTGCAAGGAAAATATTAATTCCCGCCTGCTGCAGAGCCGCCACAGCCCTTGGACCTGCTGAAATACCCACGCATGCTATGAACAGGTTAAGTCCCAGATTAGTGAATATCCACTGAGTCGGCACCGGGATACTGCCCCATGTAGGTCTTCTTGATCTCAGCCAGCCGAAGAATATCCCCGAAACAAGAACTCCGCCTCCTACTCCCAGCGTTACCGGTACACCTCCAATATTAATTGCCAGAAGGCCGACCAGAGTACCGGCAATCAGCCCGATTCCCACTGTAACCAGATCGGTAACCGGTGACGGACGCTCCGGATATCCGATAGCATCGACGAGTTTTTCAACATCCTGCCTGCTGCCGATAACCCTTATTACATCACCTGTATACAGTTTCAGGCCAGGACTCAGGGGGAGTTCGTGTCCCTGCCGGCAAATGCCGTGTACAAAGCATCCCTGTCCGTACATGTTGAATATTTCACTGAATGCTCGACCATCCAGCTCTTTGCTGGTCAGGCAGATACTCAGAATTTCCCCGAGCATTTCATTTATGTAGCTGTCATCTACTTCAGGGCCTATAATGTTGTTCGCTTTATAAATTCGCCTCCGATAGCCGGTAAGAACAATAACGTCTCCCTTTTCAAGCCGAAGATCATCCGTAATCTTTTCGATTACCGTGTCTCCCCTTTTCATCACATCGATTGAAACGTACTCCGGGAACATTGACCGTACTTCGGCAACCGTACTGCCGATAACCCCCTGCTTCTCCACACTGTATGCTCTTGGCATTACAAGGTTTGACCAGTGAAAGGCTTCAATAGTGTCATCCGCCTGCAAAGAACCCAGTTCAGCCTCGGCTCTTTTTGCCTCCTTGCGAAGATCGAACTTCCAGAGTTTCGCGAATACCTTCAGCAGGATGATCAGTCCCGCGGTACCGAAGATGTACGTTACGGCGTATGCAACCGCCACATCTGACTTGAGGTTCATGCTGGAAGTTACTTCCTGATTGGCAAGGTGAAGGATGGCTCCATCAGCCGTTCCAATAACTGAGGATTGAGTCAGGGCTCCCCCAAGGATACCACCGGCGTAACCGCTGTTGAGACCGAAAGCTTTTGCAAGCAGAACTACCGAAATAAGCGCAGACACACAGAAGAAGATAGCTATGAGAACGTATTTCACCCCGCCACGTTTCAGTCCGCTGACAAAATCGGGTCCTACCCTGTAACCGATCGCAAAGATGAAGAACCCGAACGAAATGGTCTTGATAAGACCAAGGTCGTACTCCGTATTCCTCAGTACAAGCGCTCCAATTGCAATAGCTACAAGCAGAACGCTTGATGTCGAGCCAAGAGAAAATGTCCCGAATTTCACCCTTCCAAGGGCGTATCCGCCAGCCAGGGCAGCAAATAGCAGCAGAGAGGGGTTGTGTTGAAGGAATGTTCCAAGAGCGCTGAACATGGAGTTCATGGATTTCCCTCCCTGTCCATCCGTTCAGGGGAACTCATCTGGATTCCTCCCACTCTTTTCTGTACTCATCCAGCAGATCGCTTATACCTATGCCTATTTTGGCATAATCAGCTTTGAACAGATTGGCCAGGGATACCCTGACTGACATCTCCGGCGCGTCAAAACCGCCACCGTCCATCAGAACGATTCCCTTCTCCGAGGCCAGCCTCCAGACAAAGTCTATCGGCTCGTGAGCTTTCTCCATCCAGCTGCGGAATTCCTCACCATACCGCTGCAGGGCAAGTTTCTTGATGTCGATGGTCGTATAGTAGCATGCGAAGCAGGGAAGCTCCGGTCCCACAGTTCCCAGGGCTTTGTAAAGGGTTTCATACCTTTCATGGACAATGTCCTGCATTTCCTTTTTGTAAAGATGACTGTCGCTGTCCAGCAGTTCCTGCAGAGAGAAGAACACCATCATTACCTGCTGCGGAGTTGAAAGCCCGGCGGTATGATTCAGGGCAACTGTTCGGCTGTCAGCAACCAGTCTGTCGATAAACTTGATTTTCGACGGGTCTGTCGCGATGGTCCTGTACCTTTCATGCAATTCCTTTTTCTTCTTCTCCGGAAGAGCGGTTATCATCTCGTCAAGAACGTTATCTTCATAGATACCGATGGCTCCAAGCCTCCAGCCGGTTGCCCCGAAGTACTTTGAGTAGGAGTAAACCAGAATTGTGTTTCTCGGCGCTATCGCCACCAGGGATTTGAAACCGTTCACAAAGGTTCCATAAACATCGTCTGTCAGAATGATGAGATCCTTCCTTGTGGTCCTGACAAGTTCTGCAAGTTTCTCAAGGCTCCTGTCCGCCATGCTGACAGAAGCAGGGTTAGAGGGATTCACGAGGAAGAAAGCTTTTATGGAGGGGTCAGCAAGCTTGTCAAGCTCCTCATCAGGGTACTGCCAGTTATCGTTCTCATCCTGTTCGACTTCTATCTCAACAAGCTGATAATCGTTAAGCACCGGGATTTCAATGTACGGCGTAAAAATCGGAGTACCCAGCGCAATTTTATCTCCCGTTTGAATCAATCCGTTTTCTCTGAGTGTATTGAAAATGTAAGTCATAGCAGCGGTGCCGCCCTCTGTAACGAAAATATCCATCGTTCCATCCGGTGGATCGTCATTACACATTGTATTGTTCAAGTAAGCTCTTACGATCTTCTGTGTGTTCTTAAGCACCCTGTCAGGAGTGGGGTAATGGTCACCAAGAATTGCATCAACCATTTCACCAACAAAGGAGTCGCCGTCAAGTTCCAGTTTCGCAGTAACATAGCTGAACGCATTTCTGAGAAAACCAGCTCCATTCTGCTCAGCATGAACACTGCAGAATTCAAGGAATCGATCAGCTGTTCCCTTTGAATCAGGCGATCCCGCAAGCCCGGGGCGGCTCATCACCCTGTGAGCCTCCTCAAGGGCAAAGAAGCCGAACAGGAAATAGGCTTCTCTGGGCTGGACAGCAACCCAGTTCGGGTTCCCTCTTCCGGCATTGAGCATCATTTTTATCTGTGGATTCTGAGTCATGGATATAAGCTTGTCCTTCAGTTCAAACGGGCTGAGGGGTTCGTACTTCTTTTCAATCTTAGCTCTATCCATATGTTCTGCCTTTCTTTGATCAGTTCCATGACTGCTGCTGCATCAGGAAATATGATACTAAACTGGGAACAGCGTTCGGAGTGCTTATTCACTTAATAACTTATGGTAATATTCTGCGGTTGAACACCGTGTCAATAACACTCCTGCGGCATTGCCGCATCTGTGTCGCGGAAGTAGATTTCATGGTATTCTAAGAGGAATAGTATCGATATGATACGATTTTTTACATAATCAGATTTTCTCCTGGAGGCGCTATGGTAACTGTCAGACCGTTTAACGGGCTTCGCCCTGCAAAGGGGCTTGCCGATAAGATCGCATCCCCGCCCTACGATGTCCTGGATTCGGACGAAGCAAGGGTAATTGTAACTGAAAACCCCCTGAGTTTTCTCAGGGTTGTCAAACCTGAGGTTGACCTTGATCCTTCAATTGATCTCTACAATTCAAAGGTCTACGAACAGGGTGCTTTCAATCTTCGTCACCTAATGGAACATGGTGAGATGATACAGGAAAATAAACCTGCATTTTATTTCTATAGCCAGATCATGGGCGATCATTCGCAGGTGGGATTGATTGGAACTGTCTCCGCTGAGGATTACCGCAACAATCTTATCAAGAAGCATGAATTCACTAGAAAGGTTAAAGAGGAGGACAGGATCCGCCATATTGAAACCCAGAATGCCCAGTGTGGTCCTGTATTTTTAACTTACCCTGATGTTCCGGAATTCAATGCTCTTCAGAAAAGGATCTGCGTCGAGACAGTTCCGGAGTACGATTTCACCTCTCCTGATGGTATACGGCACATACTCTGGCTGGTGAATGAAGATGAAGATATAGAAACCATCAAGGGTATCTTCAGAGATGTACCCTGCCTGTACGTAGCCGACGGGCACCACAGGAGCGCCGCAGGCACAATAGTTGCTGAAAGAAGATGTAAGAACAACATTCACCACACCGGTAATGAGGAATACAATTACTTTCTAGCGGTGATATTTCCTAAAAGCCAGATGAAAATAATGCCCTACAACCGAGTTGTTGCTGATCTTAATGGTAATTCAGAGGATGAATTCAAAGAGAAAATCTGCAGGAAATTCAATATTTCCGAGAATACTCTCCCCTCTCCGGACTGCAGACTGAAATATTCAATGTACCTTCATGGCAGGTGGTATTGTCTGGAACCGAAGGATAGCAGTTTCCCCGCTTCCGATCCTGTTAAAAGTCTGGATGCCAGCATACTTCAGGAAAATCTTCTGAATCCTGTTCTTGGTATTGATGATCCGAGAACCAGTGATCGGATCAAATTCGTTGGCGGAATCCGTGGTACTGAGGAGCTTGAAAGACTGGTGGATTCAGGCAAATACAAAGTTGCGTTCTCTCTCTTCCCCACATCTATTGATCAGCTCATAGAGGTTGCTGAAAGCGGTAACGTGATGCCTCCTAAATCGACATGGTTCGAACCTAAGCTCCGAAGCGGGATAGTGGTGCACCTGCTATGAAAGGATTAGTTGCAGCATTTCTGGCTTGCTTCGCTGTTATCTCCTGCGGGAAATCCGACAATGCTTCCAGTGTGGTGACCGCTTTTTCAGCAGCAATTTCCGATTCCAGCTACCAGGAAGCCTGGTCTCTTATAACCCCCCAGAGCCAGCAATGGTACGATTCCACGGCTGCGGTTCTGCACGAGTTCGGCTGGATTGAATCTCAGGCTGCCGTAACCCGCCTTGCAGGTAACATTACAGAAGAGGAATTTCTCAGCCTGACGGGAGAGGATATCTTCGTAAGAATGGTCAGCATGTCTGAAATTGTGCATAATCTCAGTACCAGCATCAAGTCTGTCAGTTATCCAGACAGCCTTGTTGGAGTTGTAGTTATCAGAACGGACGATGGTCTTCAGGAAATCATCGTCAGAAAAATCGGGGCAGAGTGGCTGATCGACCTGACCAGCCTGACACCACCGGTTGAAGGAGGGTAAGTATGATGGCGGGAAAGAGCAGAGGCATTATTATTTTTTCATTCATTTTTGGAGGAATCGGGATTCTCTTCCTGCTCTGGGGTCTGGGTGTTTCCATAGGAAAATGGTGGCCGGTGTTCTTCGCGGCGGTTGGAATTGCCTCCTTCGCCCGTGGTTTCCAGGAGATCGGTCATGTGATTTTCGGACTGCTTCTCATTGGCTGGAGCGCAGCCGGTATAGTATGCCTTCATGCGGGAGATATTGGTATTGATCATGGGCTGCCTTTTTTCATAGGCGCTTTCATACTGTGGACACCGGTTTCATGGATTCTTGGCAGGCTTCTGAGCACGGACACTAAATAGCGTAACCGGTTACAACGGGTAGTCAGTATGAACGCTGTTTAGAAAACATGTTCAGGGCATCGCCGCCTCTATATCATAAAGAGTTCCTGAAATTTCTGAAAGCTCTCCAACTACATCGTCGATATTATTCGCTATCTCCCTGAGATAGTAGCTGTCCCCGAAGCCACTGGAGCTGTCCCATTCAGCGTATACGGCTCCTGGAGATATCAGGTATCCCACAAGGAACACAACAGCCATGGCAACTATAGCCACTCCGACTGCAAAGGCTTTCTCAAAACCGTTTTCGAACTTTACGTAAACCCTCATATCTGTCCGTCCTCTCATTATGAAAATCAGGTGGCTGAAAAAGTCTTCCTACGGGGCTGTTCAAATTCAATTTACTCGCCTTCTGACCGCCAGAAACAATTCCTTCAAGGCTTGTTTTATTCCCCGGGGAGCGACAGCTCTTTTGAAAGACAGCAAGTACACTTCGGGCGGAGTATGGTCTTTAGATGAACCTTCACACTTTAAATCAATAATCCTTTCATTTTTCACAAAAAGAAGGATATTCTGCCTGTACCAGAATTGTATCGATTCGTCGTCCCATACACTTTTCCTTACAATATCAAATCCTGTATACCCTCTATTTTTGAACAGGGAAATCCAATAGTCCGGCCATTGCTCGTTTATGTGACCCTTCCCTTCCTGACCAGGAATTGCTGCAGAAAACAGAACAAAGTCCGACAAACTCGCCAGGAGCGAAACAAACTCCTTCGCGGAACCGGATGGTAAATGTTCCGCAACTTCAAGTGAAATTGCCAGGTCAAAAGTCCGGCCAATACCTGGATTCATTCCCTTACTGAAATCATGCTCAATAAAACATTCTTTGTTAATCTTAAGATATTCTTTGTTTACCCAGTTTCCATCAATGCCGCAAATATCAGCAGCCCCTCTCCGCTCCAGCACATAGAGCCACGTACCGACTCCGCAACCCAGATCAACTGCGGAACTAATCTCCGGAACAACTCTTTGAACGATAGACAAAATACTTTCCGCAGAATAAAGTGTATTTTCATGGCGATTCTCGTAGAATTCGCTGTTGTACAGATTCATTTATCCTTACTCTTCCGGGGTAGATGTTTTATCTCGATACACAGCCTACTCAATACTTATCGGTTGCATCAGGTATAGAACCTGCTCGGAACTAAAGAATTCAACCAGATTCTCAGAAACTCCGAAGCCGGGAAGTTCTATATTGCCTGGAAAAGAGGGTGATGGATAAATGAGGACTTCCGGTACTTCACCGATATCCATTCCTGCCAGCCTGGCAGCGTAGTACACCGCATCGACAACTCCTCCGCACTCGTCGACAAGTCCTATTTCCAGACCGTCCATGCCTGACCATACCCTGCCCCGGCCTATGGAATCCACCTGCTCGAAGGTCATTCCCCTGCCCTGAGCAACCGTTTCAACGAAGAGGTTGTATCCGTCTTCCATGAGATCGAATACCCTGCTCCTCTCTATGTCAGTGTACGGGCGGAATGAGCTGCTCATAGATGCCATGGGACTTGTTGAAACCTCCTCAACGTTTATTCCCAGACTGTCCATCAGACCGCCAAAGGAGAATTTGCCTGTTATTATCCCTATGGAACCCGTAACTGTCATTCTGTCGGCGAAAATTCTGTCCGCTCCGCAGGCCATCTCGTAGCCACCTGAAGCCGCCACGCCACCCATGGAAACTATTACAGGAATCTCCCTCCGTATTATTTCAACCGCATGGTGCATATCGGCGCTTGCAAGGGCATCCCCACCGGGGGAGTCGATTCTCAGTACGATCGCCTGAACACCGGTCTGTGACGCGGCTTCCCGAAGGTCATCACATAAGGTTTCACTGCCCATGACCCTGCCTAACGGGAAGGAAGAACCGCTCTTTCCCCTGTTAATGAAGCCTGTCGCCACTACAACCGCGATATGACTGTCCGGCCCCCATTCGTCATCCGCCGGTATGGATGCGGAATAATTCTCTATTGAAACTACCGAGATCTCCCGGCCCAGTTCATCGGAGATTCTCTCCTCAACCTCATCCTGATAACAGATACCCTCTACCATTCCCGCCGTTACCGCTCTTGTAGCGGTATAGGGCCCGGCGTTCATGATCGTGTGAAGCTGCGCGGGCTCAAACCCTTTACCATTTGCAACACCAGCTATGAGCTCACTCTGGAGCGACTCAAGAAGAGCGGAAGTGGCTCTTCTCTGGGCTTCTGACATGTCCGAACGGGTCAGCATATCACTTGCGCTCTTGTACTCTCCTATATGCAGAAGGTCAGGATATATACCGAAGCGGTCAAGGAAGTCTCTCAGGAAGAACCCCGCCGATGCCAGGCCGATGAACCTGACACTTCCACCGGGATGTATCCAGATACTGCTGCCGCAGGAGGCCAGATAGTATCCTCCGTTGCTGATATCTTCAACATAGAAATAGACTTTCTTTCCGGACTCCGACACCCGCTGAAGGAGAGTCCTTATCTCCTCAGCCTGTGCCAGGGAACCAACTGATCCCCTGATATCGACTATCACTCCGGAAACAGAATTATCAGAAGCGATCCTGTCCAGAAGAAGGGCCGTTTCCGTAAAGCATGGCTGGATAGAACCAAGGAACGGCCTCTGCCTGAGTTCATCGAAATGACCGGTTTCGAACCGTACGAATATTCCCGATGGCTCAAACATGTTCGGCCCGGGGCCGGCACTGAAGGTTATATCCCCCCTGGAAGAGGAGTAGGAATAGTTATCATCGCTCGTTGCGCCATACGAAAGGGCGGCTCCTCCGAACCCGGCTTCCAGGCCCAGACTCAGGTAGTCCTCTCCGGCATCTGCCCTGATGGCGAGTCCTTCCATCGGGCGAAATTCAACTCCGGCTGAAAATCTGTAATCCTCGAACTTCGTGCCGGTTTCCAGGTCGGAAACAATCGTGAGATCTTCGCCCAGCGGCCTTACCGCAAATCCGGCTCTGTACGATGCTTCCACATCAACATCACCGGGAAGATCCATTCCTCCCCTTCTTACAAGTCCAAAGCTGAACCATTCAAGGGGGCGGACAATCATGCCAAGTGTATAGAAGTTCTTCCCTGAAAAGGGGCTGGATTTCACTGTGGGGTCGAACCATGTGTAACCCACTCCGATTGAAGCGGTGTTTTCGAATATATTCATGCTGGAGGAGATGGTGAATTTCCTCATGCTGACTTCATCGTCCCACCATCCGGAAATACCAGCGCCAGGAAATGCTATTGAAACCCTGTCAAATCCTTCAAAGGTGCTGTCGGACGCTGCCATCCCAAGCCGGAGCCTGAGGCTGTTTACAAAGCTGAAACCTGCCGGGTTAACAAGCTCGGGATTTCCCGCTTCGGGATATGCTACCCAGTTGAATACTTCATTCGGGCCGGGCGCAGAGTAAGCCCCCCCCATGGATACAAGAAAAAACAGAACCGGAATGATACTGAATATTTTCATCTTTCTTCCTCCTGAAATAACATATCCGTGACTATCATATTTGTTTCATCAGAATGAGAAGGCCTGAACACAGAACCATGGTACGGATCAGATGGGGTGAATGATCGGATCTTCCTTCAGCACTCTGCTGAGAGTGTAGGAGGCGGTATCAACCTCTTCATCTGAGAGAACAACAAAGACCCTGTTCCGGCTGGCGGCGATATGCTTCACATCGATATGTTCCTTAGCCAGGGCGCTCAAAGCAAGGGTCATGGTCCCTATAACCGTATCACAAATGGTCTCCTCAAGGTCGAAGCTGAGTATAGCTAAATCATGTTCTACTGTGATATTATCAATTCCGACCTTATCCTGTATTTCATCAAGAACTTCTCTTGTATTTTCAAAGCACCCTTCGGCCACACTGAAGGATATATCTCCCTCTTCGCTTCCGTGTTCCGTATTGAACATATGAAGAATGTTAATGTTCTTCTTCCCGAGCGCGGTAAAAAGCATTCCGGCTGTACCCGGTCTGGCAGGTACCCCATGACATGTAAAACGGATGATCTTTCTTCTTCTCGTCACAAGGATTTCGTTCATATTGTTTCCTTCCCGCTCCTTCACCGGTATTATCAAGTTTACCATTCGTATTGAATCAACACCCGCTAACTGTAAAAAATAGTGAAATTTTCCAGCCGGGGGACAGCATCGCCATCCCCCGACAGATATCTCAGCTTACCGAATCAACCGCCAGTTTAAGAGCTCCTTCAATGAGTTCAAGCGGTGGTTCCTTTATGAACCCTTCCTCCATGAGCCTGTTTACCAGGTTCCTGGATTCCATGATGTCCGCTCTGGCTTCCTCAAGAACCTGTTCCCTTGTTTTCTCGAGCCTTGCAACGCCATCCTTGATAGCCTGCATGGCCACATCGGCGGCTTCCTCCGGAAAAACGTCTGCTTCATCCATAGTCGGAATAATGTAATCCGGGCTGAATCCCTTTCTCCCTGCGAAATTCGCGAGTGAACGCGCTGCTGCAACAGCCATGTTATCCGTGATCTTCCTCGCCCTTACCAGCAGGGAACCCTTCAGAATCCCGGGGAAACCAAGTGAATTGTTCACCTGGTTGGGAAAATCTCCCCGTCCGGTGGCAACTACCGCGGCGCCGGCCTCCTTGGCCTCATACGGATAAATCTCGGGGACTGGATTGGCGCAGGCGAAGACGATTGCGTCCCTTGCCATTGATCTGATCCATTCATGTGGAATAAGTCCCGGTCCGGGTCTTGAAACAGCTATAAGAACATCGGCTCCAGCGCAAGCTTCTGCATGGGTCTGGATCTTATCAGGATTCATGGCCTGGCAGAGTTCCCATTTTCTGTAGAACCGCTTATCGGCTCTGATGTCTTCCCTGTCGGTTGAAAGGCTGCCTCTTGAATCGAACATTACCATCTTTTCAGGGTCGCCGCCTGCGGTTATTATCAATCTTGCTATGGTTGTGTTTGACGCTCCTGCGCCGATAAAGACTATGCGGACATCCCCCAGCTTCTTGCCCACCACTTCAAGTGCGCCGAGCAGCCCGGCAAGAGTAACACACCCCGTTCCCTGGGCATCATCGTGCCACACCGGTATGTCGCACTCCTCCCTCAAGGTGTCCAGAACCTTGAAGCAGTTCGGCTGGGATATATCTTCAAGGTTTATTCCACCGAAGCTTGGCTGAACCATCTTGACGAAATCGATGATCTTATCAGCATCGGGTTTTCCATCCTTATCGCGGTTGTCAATGCAGAGAGCTACAGCATCGACCCCTCCGAGGTATTTCATGAGGAACGCCTTGCCTTCCATGACACCCAGGCCACCTGCTGGGGTGCAGTCGCCGTCTCCCAGAACTCTGGTGGAATCACTTACTACTCCTATGAAATTGCCCTTGTTTGAAAGGTCATAGGCGGCTTCGTTGTTATCCCGGATGGTGGTGGATACTTTTGATACACCGGGAGTATACCAGACGTTGAACCAGTTGAATCCGTAAACGCCGGCCTTGGGAACTGTCATCATCTTTCCCCTGTAAAACCTGTGCATCCTGTCAGCGAGTTCCTTAAGAAAAATGGTTTTTGCTCTGGCTACCTGTTCCTCAGAAAAGTCATCGGGAAAAAGATCACCAAGGTTATTCAATGTCAGGTCGAAATTCTTCATTTTACCATCCCGTCAAAGTATAAAACTGCTTCGCTCTATCATTCATCACGCCGGTACTCGGCAACACCCGCTTCAAAAAGGTCGTTTCCCCTTATATCGTTAACAACGAACAGGGGCATCCTTTCGACAGTCAGCCTTCTAATGGCTTCGGGGCCAAGGTCTTCGTAAGCTATTACCTCGGCTCGCTTGACGGTGGAAGCAATTCCAGCAGCGGCTCCTCCCACAGCAGCGAAGTAAACACCTCCGTTCTTAACCATTGAATCCCGGACTTTCATGGATCTTGGCCCCTTCCCGATGGTTCCCCTGAGACCGCGCTCAAGGAGAAGGGGAGTGAATACATCCATTCTGTAGCTGGTTGTGGGGCCGGCGGAATTCAGTACCTGCCCCGGTTTTGAGGGGGCCGGGCCAACGTAGTAGATAACTGCTCCCTTAAGATCGAACGGGAGATCTTTCCCTTCCTCGATCAGGGCTACAAGTCTTTTGTGTGCAGCGTCCCGTGCCGTGTATATCTCACCGGAAAGGAATACTTTGTCCCCGGATTCAAGATTGGAGATCTGCTTCTCATCCAGGGGAGTTCTCAGTTCAACAGTTTTCATTGGAATCTCCTCCTGTCTTCCTAGGAGTGTGTCCGGCAATGTGCATTGAGCAGAAGATACTCACGGCTGAGATAGAATGCTCGGAGATTTGAGGAGAATACTTGGATGTATTTGACGATAATATGCGAGTATTATAGCCAGCTGTGTGGGTTTTATGCCAA
>JAUWMQ010000022.1 GCA_030613065.1 Candidatus Aegiribacteria sp.
TGGCGGGGGCTCTGTCGATACCATCCTTTTCAGCATCTTCATGGTCGGTCTGCGGGTTCAGAAAGGATACTTTCAGCCTATCTGATAATCCGTCAAGTTCCTTGAGTATGACTTCTGTATCGCTGCATGTGGGGCATTCCAGTTTCTGAGTGTATACTTTCACATGCACATCCCGCTCAAGAGAGCCGAATATCTTTCTGACTTCCCGTGCGTCATCTTCCGATAGCATGGACATGTCCCTGCACCTCCATTATTGCAGCAGTTCAAATACAGCGGAAGCAGCTCTGGCACCATCGGATACTGCAGTGACAATCTGCCGCAGCTTATTATCCGTTACATCTCCGGCAGCGAATATGTTTTCTCTTGAAGTATGCACAATGTCATGTGTTCTGACTGTACCGTTATCGTTCAGGTCGATCAGATTCGCAAAGGGCTCTGTGGCAGGTTTGCGCCCGACGTACATGAATACGCCGTCAACCTTCAGTTCCTTCTCACCTTCAGGGGTGGAAAGAACAACGCTCTCAACACTTTCGTCACCCTTAATCTCTTTCAGTGTGGTGTTCCAGTTAACACTGCATTTTCCGCATGAAAGAAGTTTTTCAGCAAGGTATGGTTCTGCCCGGAATTTGTCCCTCCTGTGTACCAGGACAAGCTCAGAGACAAATTCGGAGAGGTGAAGAGCTTCCTTAACAGCGCTGTCACCTCCGCCGACAACAAGCACACGGGCATCCCTGAAAAAGGGCGCGTCACAGGTTGCGCAGTAGCTGACGCCTCTGCCGTAGAACTTTTCCTCCCCAGGAACGCCAAGCCTGGCAGGAGCAGCTCCGGTGGCGATTATCAGGTTCCGAGCCATGTATGTGGATGAATCAGCCTTTATCTGAATTCTATCCCCGATCGGGTCCGCTGATATTACTGAAGACATCTCGAAAAGGGCCCCCCAGCTTTCAGCCTGCTCCTTCATGACGGCAACAAGGTCACCGCCGCCAATCGTCTTTATACCGGGATAGTTCTCGATAAGAGCGGTAAGAGCTGCCTGTCCGCCCGGCTGATAACTTTCAAGAACTATATGCTCAATATCGTATCTTGCTGCATAAAGAGCAGCGGCAAGAGCTGCGGGACCGCCGCCTGCGATCACGAGATCAAGGTCACGGTTGACAGAAGAGCCTGAACCAATGAGTTCCGTTCTAAGCTTCATTTTACTTCGCCAGTTTTGATTCCGTCAGATTTTCCAGTTGCGTCTGCAGTGCGTTCCGATCACGGAAACCAACCATTCTGTCAATTTCCTCTCCATTATGGAATACTATCATAGTGGGTACCCCACGGATACTGAATTTCGATGATGCATCGGGGCTTTCATCAACGTCCAGGTGAAAGAAGTCCACCTTATCCTCAAGATCATCGGAAACCTTTTCAAGAACGGGAGTAAGCATTTTGCAGGGTCCGCACCATGCTGCACTGAAATCAACAAGTGATATCTTATCCACAACTGAAGTTGCTGCTTCGATTTCATTACCCTTGATATGTTTTACGGCCATGACAAATTCCTTTCGATTCTGGTTTAATTGTTACTTATTTCACAAGCATGTTTGTTGCCAGAATATTTGCAACATGCAAACTAATATATTTCAACATATAAACACCCAGTCAACATAAGCGGGACAATTCTTTTCGACAAAAGCGGCATCCTGACGCGGCAATTCTGACAACTCCGGTCATCTCTTATACTCAGAGTAATCCCTTATACTCAGAGTAATCCCGTATGCTCAGAATCATCCATTATATTCCGAATGGTTATCATACGGGTCCGCATGGTTATCATATAGGATTGATTGAATTATCGCACGGTTTGTATGCAGGGGGAAAGGTCGAAGAATGCTGAAACGACTGGAATCCGTGGGAAGAAGAGCGCTTGCAAAGCATGGGTTCTCCCGATTTCAGCCGGACCGTGTACTTGAAAAAATACCGATAAGCGTAAAACTGAATCGAATACTGCTTATGAGGTGGGATGCTATTGGTGATATGATGGTATCACTTCCGTTCTTCAGGAAAGTACGTGAGCTATTTCCGGAGGCCTCCATAGGTATCGTTGTCTCAAAACGCAATCTGCCTCTTCTTAAACATGAAGAAGGCTTTCATTCGATTCTCTACGACAGCAGCCCCCCGATTTATCTCAGAAGCCTCATCCTTGCAAGACGTTTCAGACCAGACGTGATCGTAGATACCAGGATGCACTACGATTCAACCACTTCATTCATCTACGGAGTTGTGTCAGGTGCTGGACTACGGTTATCCGCATCCAACAGGGACAACAGGCTGCCTTTTTCTGTAAGAGTTCCAATGCCTGAAGGTAAACAACATTTCGCCCTGCTGACTAAGGTCCTGCTTGAGGGTCTGGGAAAGAATATCGATGATACCCGTCTGGACAGGACACTCAGACTCTCGGCAGAGGAAAATGGGTTTGCAGACGCATTCTGGAGAGATACCGGATTGAGCCTTCGGAAAGAGGTTATTGGTGTAAACATTTCAGCAGGGAACTCATCCCGCATCTGGGGTAGTGAAAAAACCGCTGAGTTATGCTCCTTTATAGTAAATTCCGGAAATACCCCCCTTGTATTTTCTACACCGGATGACAGGTATGAAGCCGTTTTAATTTCCGAAGCTGTTCCCGGAACCATGGTAATTCCCGAGTGCAGGACTGTTCTTCATGCAGCTGCTCTGGTTAAGGATCTGAAAATAATTATTACTCCGGATACAGCCCTTGTTCATATAGCCGCATCCTATGAGATACCTGTTCTGGGGCTCTTTCCACAGAGGGAAGAACATATGCCTCTGTGGTATCCGTGGAAAGTTGATCACGAACTTATTCGAACGCATACTGGAATGGTCAAGGATATCAGCGTGCCTGATGTGATAGCCGGATACACAGAACTACTTGAAAGGATTTCCTCTGACTTCTGAAATGCCCGGAGCCCTGAAGAAGCTTGAGATACTCGGTAGAAGAATGCTTTATCGAGTGCTGGTTCCGGGAATATCCGTACCGGGATCGGTGCCCGATGATGATAAGCTTCACCGAATACTGATACTGAGGCAGGACAGAATAGGGGACATGATAATGACCCTGCCCCTGATTCGAAAACTCAGGGAACTCTACCCCGGTATCAGAACGGGAATATTAGCGTCGGAATCCAACAGGATCATTCTCAAGTACGAAACAGGGGTGGATGTCATTACTTACAGAAAGAACCCGGGTGAGTTCATCTCATCCCTTATTGAAGCCCGGAGTTTCAGTCCTGACGTGGCGGTTGATATGCATATGCATGATTCCACCACTTCATTTTTATATGCATTGTGTTCAGGCGCAAGGTGGAGGCTCCATATCGATCGTGAGAATCGACTGCCCTTCAACATCAGAGTGAAAGCCATGCAGGATGGGCATATAATGGATGCATTCGCTGGACTGCTGTCCGGGCTGGGCAGGAAAATCGAAGTCGATGGACTGAATCGGGAAATAATCCTTTCAAAGATTGAAACCGGATTCGCAGAAAACTTCTGGAACCGGTCAGGTATTCGACCAGGAGACTGTGCGGCGGTTAACATATCCGCAGGCGGAGAGAACCGCAGGTGGGGGGTAGACAGATATGCTCGAGTATGCAGCAGTATCATGGAAATGGGGCTGAAACCACTGATACTCTACTCGCCTTCGGATTTTCAAGCGGCTCGCGCAGTATCAAGCAGTGAACCGGGTATATTCGTTTCACCTGTAACACCCAGCATCCTTCACCTGGCGGCCCTGTTACGTGGAGTTAACGTATTGGTAAGTCCGGACACTTCGGTAATCCATCTGGCGGCATCCTATGGAATTCCTGTAGTGGGAATGTACCTGCCATTTGATCCTTCACTTCCTAAATGGTATCCATGGGATGTGAAAAGTGAGATACTGACGGCATCTGATCATCTTTCCCTTGATTCTGTAAGTCCTGAGATGGTTTCAGGAGCGGTCAGAACACTTGTTTCAGATACTGTATACGGTGTTCAGATTGATCAGGATCAGTAGGCTCCTTTGCGCAGAATAATCGCGGGTACGGTCATTACCAGTATGGAAAGGTCCATCCATATCGACCAGTTATCAACGTAATAGAGATCCAGCTTGACCATTTCCCTGTAGCTTAGATCATTTCTGCCTGATACCTGGCACACACCGGTCATTCCGGGGAGAACTTCAAGTTTTTTGAAGTGCTTGATGGAGTATCTCTTAACCTCTTCAGGAATATGAGGACGGGGACCTACAAGGCTCATACTGTTTCCCAGCACGTTCACAAGCTGAGGAAGTTCATCCAGGCTGAACTTACGGATTAAGCGACCAACCCTGGTGATGCGGGGGTCCTTTTTTAATTTCGATAGAAGTTCATGCTTATCCTCCGGCAGAAGATCATCCTTTTCACTGTGAGCCCCGACCTTCATGGATCTGAATTTTATCAATCTGAACTCTTTGTGATCCTTGCCAAGCCTTGTCTGAACGTAAAAAATGGGAAATCCTGAATCGATAACTATCGCTATGGCTATCAAGAGTCCGATGGGTATCAGGATTATCGCGGCTGGAACGGCGATCAGAAGGTCGAATATTCTCTTCAGTATTATGCTGCTTCCGCTCAGGGGAGGAGGAACGGATTCAATCATCGTGACTCCGCCCATATGGATAATCCTGGTTGTGCGGGTAACGAGATCGGAGATATCAGCGATAAGTTTGTAGGAGATGTTTTCCTGCTCACATCTGTAAATCAGCTTTGCGGTATCCTCCCTGGAAAGCTCAGGATCGGTAATGATCAGTTCATCAATAGCGTTCTCATACATCCAGATAAACATGGCTGAATCCGATTCGAAACTTAGAACACCTCCTGGATCTTCATTTCCTGTACTGCCGCAAGTTATGAAACCGGCAGTCACGTAAGGGATTGAGACCTTCTTCTGCATGTAGTCCTCAAGCTCCCTCGCATAAGTGTTGTATCCGTAGAAGGCGACCTTTATTCCTCTGTCGGATCTATGGGCGAACCATCTGTAGAACCTGTGGAACAGACCATGCCACATATAAATTGCAATAGACGTGGTCGGGAAAGCGAATATCAGA
Source organism: Candidatus Aegiribacteria sp. (assembly GCA_030613065.1). Lineage (GTDB taxonomy): Bacteria > Fermentibacterota > Fermentibacteria > Fermentibacterales > JCC-6 > Aegiribacteria. The sequence continues at coordinate 5,126 of JAUWMQ010000022.1, forward strand.
ACGAATCTTGAGAACATCAGCTGTCTGGACGCGAAGGTAAAGGCGAAGGTAATGATAACGGCTATGAAGGATACTCTAAGTATCCAGGCCAGTTCTTCCACCGATGCGATCCCAAATTCCTGTCTGTAGACCCTGAAAGCTCTGAACATCATCAGTTCCATGCACCCCATCACGGAACCTGATACTATGTAATTCCAGAGTTCAAGCCTGAAATCGTTGGGGATTCCGAACAGGTTCTCAAGCAGATCAGAAAGGGCAAAATGACGGAGCCAGTAGCCGAGTATAAATACACCCACTATCAGGACGAAATCTCCGAGGGGTAGGAGAGAGGAAGCAGCGGTTCCGTTCTTTTTCAACTGTTATTCCTTCGAGCGGGAAGTACTGCATTTACCTATCATGGCACATGGATATTCACAGAAAAATCTAACCATACTTCTCAAATGTAACCAGAGAGCCTTCCTGGACCCGCCTGCGCTTTCTCTCCTGCTGTCATGCCTGATCACCGCTTCGGGTACGAACCAGACACCCATTCCCGCTTCTCGGGCGCGCATGCACCATTGTACATCCTCAAAATAGAGGAAATACTTCTCCGACATCAGTCCGACTCCCTCTCTTCCGGTGGGAGTAAGCCACATTGCTGCCCCTACAAGCCAGTCTACTATTGATGGTTTGTTCGTACCTGCAGTATAAAGATGCTTAAGCAGGTGCTTCTCTGATCCGGGCAGTTTTCCAAGTGGTGTTCTTCGAAGCATGATATCAAACAAAGTGGGATAAGTTCGCGCTGTTGATTGAGGTATATCTTTGGAATCAAGCATCATGGGACCGAGAAGAGCGGCGTTCGGATGATTCAGCTGGAAATTCATCAGAGCTTGAAGAGCCCCGGGCAGGACTACGGTATCCGGGTTCAGGAAAAAGATACTGCTTCCTGAAGAGTTACCAGCTCCAATATTGTTCGCCCTGGCAAGACCCAGGTTTGCAGGAGATCGAAGCAGAGTTACCTGGTTGTAAGCTTCAGCGATCTCCGCAGAATTATCAAATGATGCGTTATCAACTACGATTATCTCACGTGGAGATTCAGTAATACTCAATTTCAACAGGGATTTAATGGTATCCTCAAGGGTCGACGCACTGTTGAATGATGTGATTACTACCGAAAGATCAAGTGGCATAATACTTTATCTGTAGAAACGGGAGGCGGAATTGAATCCGCCTCCCATGGAATGTTATTTCCTAAAGAACAGAGTCTTTAAGACCTTTTCCGGCCTTGAAATGAGGTACATTCTTTGCAGGGTAGGTCATCTTTTCTCCGCTTCCTGGTTTTACACCAGTTCTTTTATCGCGATGCTTTACAGAGAATGTTCCGAAACCTACAAGACTGACTTTGTTGCCTTTACCGAGCGTATTCTTGATTCCATCGAGAATCGCATCTACTGCAATACCTGCCTGCTTCTTGGTGATTTCGGCATTATCGGCAACGTGCGCTATTAAATCTTTCTTAGTCACTTGATCACCCCCTCCCATTGACTGTAACGGTAAGCTATAAGGTGCAAAAGTTAATGTCAACCCCTGGATTTCTTTGATAATGAGTGATATATGAAGCTATACCGATGATTGTTGATCAACAGGAAGTAAGTTATTGATTTATAATGCACATACATATATATTTTAATTAATGTAATAGATATAAATCAGAAGTTACTTACGTGCTGTTCAATCTTGATGTCCGGAATATCTATAATGTTGATCTTGAAATAGAATCCGCTGTCAACATCAGAAATGTATCTTACGAATACGGCCTCCCAGCAGTGAAGGTCGCGGCTAAGTGTATAACTCTGGCTGATGAAGTTCTCGTTCATTGCATCGTAATAGGCACTGTATTCGAGCGACCAGCCAGGGGTCAGGTCAAGCGAGGCGGAGAGTCGGAATTTACTGATGCTTTCAGTACCTTCCAGACCGTGTCTGTAGTAATGGGAGGCGACTAATCTGAGAGGCATACCCAGTCTTGTTGTGCCTGAATCCGGAAGAAGGGTTCGATCGTATCCTGATAGACGCATTGATGAGGATAGTGATAAATTAGTGAGTTCATTCTCGTAAAGATCCCAGCTTCCGTTAACTGAAATACTGAAGAGTTGTGAGGGTGAAATGTCAAGGGTTGCCGAGAGAGGAGAAAATGGTGTTACACTCTCCTCAAGGTTAGCGGATGTGGATAGATTAAGAGACATGATATCGAAACGGGTAATTCTGTCCCTTTCTGACATCTTTCCCTCCAGTCTGTTCCTGAGGTTGAACGCGATAGTTCGGCTGGACGATGGAAGACCGAAATCAGAGAAAGTGTAGTATTCAGCTCCCGCTGAATCGGAATTCATCAAACCAGTGCTGTTCAGATACCGGTCAGGCGCCCACTGAAGGGATAGACTGGGAGTTATTGTATGTCTGAGTGCATCCAGACCGAAGAGTCGTGTGCTGAAAATACCGTAGATATCGGTTGCAATAGACAGGTTCGCCGATCCATGCAGCCACCATGGGAAATTGGCATCGTTCCTGTCACGGTCGTAAATGATTCCCTTTGCAGTGATGGATGGCGCTACTGAGAGCCACCCCCATAATCTGCTGGATCCTGTCAGTCCCGAAGTTACCTTCAGTGCAGAGTTTGTAGCCCTGAATTCTTCCATTCTCCTGTCCCTTGAGAGGTAGTGTGCGCCGGCATTCCAGTAGATGGAGTGCCATGGACGGACAAGCGAGGGATCTGAAGGTGTTCGGAAAAGGGGAGCGGAAGGGAGAGAAAGCCTTATGTCAGGGATCTCCTGGTTGGATTCAACCTCTCCCGGGATAGTGTCAGGATCAGTATTCAGGTAACTGGTTCTTTCCATTGCGGCCTGGAAACTCATTCTGCCGAAATACCTGTTCACGCTTATCCAGGAATGCAGTTCTCCCGTCATACGATCCTCGGGATTCTGCTGCGTTTCTTCAAGGTAGGAATTGTCACTTAGAAACTCTCCCTGTACTCTTACCGTTGTCCCGTCCGGAAAATCATGCAGATGGTTGCCGAATATCATCCATCTGTCTCGCTGAGCTTGAAATTCTCTTCTCCATTCGGTTCTCAGGTTTCCGTTGCATATGTACCGTACCCGATGCCTCTCATCGGCTGCCAGTACAAACCTTGTTTTCTCCATTATATCTCCGTGTACCCACAGATCGGCGTAATCCGAGAAAATGAAGTAGTACCCGAGTCCCCTTAGAAACCTGCCGTCCCTGGAAGTCTGACCGAATTTGGGCATTGTGAATCCGGGCTGTCGCCCGCGTCTTATCGGGAAAACCCAGTATGGAAAATAGAGAACGGGAGTGTTTTCAATGTAGAGGTACACCGGGCTGGCAATAGCTTTGTCCTCAGGGAATACCTTCATTACAGGGCAATAGAAGTAGTAATGAATGCTGTCTTCGTCGCATGTTGTGAATCTTGCATCAACTATATTGAATTCGTTGCGGCCTATCCTCGTTATCGTAGAGCCGGTGTAAAATCCGAATTCGTACTCCGAAGCCGCGTTCAATATTCGTCCTTTTCGGGTAGGAATACTGTATATCATTCCGTTGCCGGTTACCGACTCTCCGCGATCGAAAAGTTCGGATTCACCTCTGGCAGTGATGATCTCATCCGTAGCGGAGTACTCTACGGTATCTGATGTCAGCGTCATGTCCCGGTAATCAAGGGTCGCAGATCCTACCAGGATCAGGTCACCGGTGTCAGGGTAAAAAACCAGTGAATCAGCAGAATAGGCGATTGTTTCGAGTCTCTCCGCGGTAATTGTTGAATCCCTTGAAGTACTGTCGGGTTCCGTTGGATCGGTTGCATAAAGGGTCATCAGAATCAAAAGTAATGTCATCCGGTCCGGTTTCTTCCCATGATAGCAGCTCCCTCCGCTCCCGCGTCTGAATTTGATGGCAGCACATTCACGTTCCACGAGAATGCACATCTTCTATGGAACTCCGATTCAGCGGACTCCAGGAAGAATTCTGATGCCCCTATCAGACCTCCGGCAAGATAAACACCATCCGGACTGAAGCAGTGGTAAAGGTTTACAAGACCTATACCAAGCCATTTTCCGAACTCATTAAAAGCAGATAACGCTGCATACTCTGTTATTGAGGCCAGATGGGCTATCTCCTTTGGGGAATGGTATGAATCATTGCAGCTCTGTTTTCTGTAGTAATTGCTAAGGGCTTCGGATGCCGCATATCTCTCCCAGCATCCCTTTGATCCGCAGAGACAAATCTTTCCAGTCGCCTCAACCGCCATATGACCGAATTCACCGGCATATCCTGATCCGTAAAGGATACTGCCGTCATGTATTATTGTTCCACCGATGCCGGTTCCAAGAGTTATCATCAGCCAGAGACCAGAATCGGGAATGCTGGAGGATTCAATGGCTTGTATGGCGAAGACGTTGCAATCGTTGTCAATTACTACGGGACAGTTGAGTATGTCCGACAGTTTTGCGCGCAGTGGGTAGTTTTTCCACCCGGGAAGGTTCGGGGAAGAGACAAGCAATCCCTCAGATCTGTCCACCAGGCCTGCAATGCCTGCGCCTGCCGAGCATGGAGTACCATCAGCTTCTGAAATTACCTGATTGATCTTCATGAGCAGTGAGTCAGGCCCCGATGGAGGATCTGTATTCAAGGTTGCGATTTTTTCGAACCCGCCGGGCTTCAGATAACCAAGAATTGTCGTGGTTCCGCCGATATCGATTCCCCAGTGCAGGCTAAATGAATTACTCAATGCTGATTATCTCTCCGTCAACAACCATTACCAGAGGGAAAGCGGAGCGTGGGATAGATACGTTGCCAAGAGTGCACATGCCTGTGGCGCCGAAGAATATGTTCAGGTTTTTAAGATGATTGTGCAGGGATGATCGGGAAGGAAGCGATCCCATCCATGCATTCAGTATAATTACTGCGGTATCGTATCCCTGGGCTGCCAGCATAGTGGGCATTTCATCGTATTCCCGCTCGTAGAAATATGAAAATCTTGCCGTTGCAGGATTCATTGATCCGGAGCCGAAGGAAACGGAGAATACCGCACCTTCAACGTATTCACCGCCCTGTTCCAGCAGTATATCATCATCCCATCCCGATGTTCCGAACAGCCGGGATTCAACCCGGTAGAATCTCAATTGAGGGGCGAGCTGAATAGCATCCCACGCTTCCACGGGGAGGAATATACCGTCTGGATACTGATACTTTATGGCGTTTATCTGATCTCTGTAATCGGTTGCTCCCGATTCGTATCCCTCCATACCTACAATTTCGCCACCCAATTCCTGTACTACGGAACTGAACTGTTCGGCATACGCAACCGATTCAGAAGTGAATTCGTGAATAATAGCAAGCTTTTGACACCCGGCCTTTCGTACTGCGTATTCAGCTACTGCCGCAGCATCGTTTCCCTGTGAAACAACCAGCCTGTGTACATAATCACCATAATCATCAAGTCTGGAAGATGTAGCTGCAGGTGTTATCATGGGCAGGGACCATCTCTGCGCGAGCGGAGCTGCAAGCTCAGCGTTGCGGCTGGTAAGTGGTCCGATTACAGACAGGCATGAACCATTCGAGCCCAATGAGTTCATTATTTCCACTATATCCGCGCTGTCACCTGCACAGTCGAATGTGATAACTTCAGGTACTGAACTGAACAGCCCCGATGATATTTTGAAGGCGAGATCAACGCCGGATCTGACCCTTTCAGCATATGTAGATCCTTCGCCGCTGAGGGGCAGGACCAGCGCGACAAAACCATTTTCAGCGGTTGCGATATCCGGCCTGCCGTATCGCTGGTGAGCTTCGGGAAAAAGCCTGTCTATCTCCATTCCTGTCAGAATGGCCTTTTCCGTGTTACCGACTGCCGCATAGCGCTTTTCCAGTTCAAGCAGGAAGAATACCTCCGTCCATCCTGTTGACGGTTCAGCGGTAAGATAATCCATGTCCACTTCTTCAAGCGTGAGGCGTAACAACTCCACAGCGAATTCCGATTCATCATGGTCGAGGTGATCCTGCTGCATGTTCATGAGGGTTTCTATGCCGTTTCTGAAGGAACCCTGTTCCATTTCAACCTGGGACAGGAGCAGCATGGCGCTGGCTTTACCGTGCGAATCAATTGCTGAAAGAAGAGCCTGTGATGCCGCTTCCGACGCTTCCTCGAGACGATCGAGAGCCAGGAGGGACATTCCCCTTCCAAACTGCCATGTAGAATAAAGAGGGTTTTCTGGAAAGTCTTCAATGGCTCTGGAGTAGTACGCCAGAGATTCAGACACTTTTCCTGAATTGAAGGCACTCTCCGCCAGGGCGGTCAGACCTTCGGGCGAGTTCTCATCTTTTACCGGGCCGCAGCCCATGATCGATGCAATAAGAAAGATCAGTACCGTGATAAGCGAGAGAAGAATGCAGTTCTTCAATAAATACCTCCAGCATGCAGTAAATGTATAGTGCGAATATGAGTCATGCAGCGCATCTGGAAAAGGGTAAAAAAGAACCCGGAGTTTTTCTCTCTCCGGGTTCTTAAATTGACAGGGGAGCGCTTACTCTCCTGAAGGTTCTGTAATATCCTCTTCGATTGGAGGAATTGTTTCGATGAAGAGGCTTTCAGGAGGAGTGCCCATATTCTCGATCATCCATTCCGCGTCATCCACGAAATCCGATTCGGGATAGTTATCTATCAACTGCTGGAAAGCAATGGCGGCCCTTTCATAATTGCCCATGTATTCCGAAAGGGTGAAGCCCATAAGGAATTGTGCCTGGTGGGCGTTCTCATGATCGGGGAAACGTTGGATGAACAATCCGTAGTATTCCACTGCTGTTTCAGGATTAGATTCCATCAAGTTCTGAGCTGATTGGAAGAGTGAATCGGGCTCCATGCTTTCATCAGGGAGGAAAGCGTCCTCATTGATGGTAACACCGTAGCTTTCGGTTAGCATTGGAATAACGGTATCCTGAAAATACGAATTGACTATTGTGGGCTTGAGGGTGTTTTCAATGGATTCCCTTACCTCTTCGAGGGGACGTGAGCCTTCATCCATCTTATCTGTAACCGTGAAATAGTGATAGCCCATGACCGTTTCGAAGGGTCCAGCGATATCACCAATGCCTGCAGCGAAAAGTGCTGCCGAAATTTCTGTCTGCTCTCCCAGGTATGGCATGGGTGAATTGATTGTTACCCAACCCAGATCGCCGCCGGAAGCACTGGTAGGTTCGTGCTCACTGAATGCTTCCACGACAGATTCAAATGTGTCTCCGGCTTCGAGTGCTGACGCCACATCAGTCTCAGTTTCTTCGGATGTAACGAGTACGTGGGAAACCTTAACCTGGGGTTCCTGGTAGTAAATGTCATCAAGATGATCATTGTAGTAAGCCAGAATATCTTCTTCCGGAATCACCACAGCATCCACTACTTCCTGCTGATAGAAGGTTTGAAGGAGAGCTCTATCCCTGGCTGATTCAACCTGCAGCTCGGCAAGTTCTACCTGTGCGATTACGAAAGAGTCCTGTTCGAGACCAAGGTTCATAGCTTCAAGCAGCAGCAGTTCTCGTTCAATGATATGATTCAGAAGAAGCCTTTTTCCTTCAGGGGTCTCATAGGTGGATCTCTGATACGGAGGTATCATGTTGAGCTCTTCATTAATCATTTTATCGGTGATCTCCACTTCACCGACTGTGGCCAGAACACGGGATGTATCGGCATCACTGGCACGGTTCAAAGTATCCTGAGTTCCACATGCCCCCGCGGCAAGAACCATCATTACTGCAAAAATAGAGATTGATTTCATTAATACGGTTTCCTTTCCCTTAATTTCAGTGGTTAACTGCTATTTCCTATCCTCAACCACTGAGAGTGGTTAACTGCTATTTCCTATCCTCAACTACTGAGAACAGTATCTTTTTACTACTTATCTCTCTCATGGCTGTTTGAAATGGTTTTCTTCTGGAATTATCAATATCGATCAGTGCGGGAGCGCCGGATCTGAGCTTTCTGACCCGTTTTGATATTGCAAGTGCCAGCACATACTGATTATCCGTCTGTTCCCCCATAGTGTCTATATCGTTGTACTCGTCTGACATATGTACCTCCTGAAAATCGTGAGTAATATCTAGAAGAACACAGCTGAACTGTTTCTACCCCCATAAGTGAAAAGAGTTCCAGAGATCAACCGCAGTCTGCTTCAATCCGTTTCTGCAGTCGTGGCTGCCCAGGGGTTGGATCTGACAAAATCCCAGGTGGATTCATCCAGAAGATCGACATCTCGTTCTTCTATCTGAATCGTACCAAAATCTGAAAGCTTCCAGAACATTATTACAGTGACTTTGTCATTGCTTCCGGGGACTGCTCCTTCAAGGCGGCTGGGGAATCTCATTGGATGAGAGAAGTAGACTTCTACCCTTGAAGTCTCAGGGTCGGCTGTGGTATAACCCACGAATTTCATGGATTGAACAACCACGGAATCACCCCTGGTTCGGGCTGTACGACCATCAGGATTCTCATAGAAGATGTACACAGTATCTGGAATTACTTCGAATACATACTCTCCGCCCAGGGGATCGATCAGATTATCAATGGAGAATTCAAGATTCTCGGGCTGTTTGGGAGTAATAACCAGAGGATATCTCTGAGCGAGGTAAGCTGCTTCTTCTTCGGCCATGCGGATCAGGTTGGCTCTCGAGGCCTGAAGCCTTCTCATATCAGCGTATTCTGGGAAACTGTATACAAATTGTGTTTCGGACCAGTCCGGTTCCATGAACATGGAATCAGGGTAATCCTTCGCAACGAATCCTCCAACAATACCGCCATGCCTCTCGTAATTGGGGCAGGATATTGCGAATTGAGTTCCAAGCGCAAGTTTTGCGTCGTATATGTAAACTGAGTCGTAGTACCCTACTTCCCATATTGAGGGGCATACGGCTGCAACAAGAGAAGAGACAGAGTCCTTCCTGGCGGGTGCGATAACATTATTGAAGTTCTGAAGAACGGAAGTTGTGGTGGTTATAGATACAGCCAGACTTACTTCGGTGTCTATCAGGGACTGTGCGTTGAAACCGAGGGAATCGTCGAAGTACTCTCCCGGGGTCAGGATATCATCACCTTCGATGGCTGTATACTCAAGGACATACTCTTCCCGGATAGTTATAAGGGAATCAAGCGTGAATCCAATTCGATTCTCTTGTGCGCTTATTTCCAGCTCGATATCCGAATGTGCATTTTGTAAGGAATCGAGTTTATCTTCGATTTCCTGAACAGCGGTAGCGTTCCAAAGATTCTTCCATTCAAGCGGGATAAGAACCTGTCTGATGTTACCGTTTCTGAACGAAACTGTGATGCTGTCATTACTCACTGAAGTAGAGAAGTACCCGTTTTCCTTTGCATATGTCAGGAGGCTGTCAAGATCAGGGGCTGGAACTCCTTCCATCTCGAACATGTACTGAATATTTGCTTCAGCAAGTGTAGTGATTTGTGAGCGGCAGAATTCTCTTGGAATCCTGTGTGTCTCGACTCTCTGATGAATTCTGAAAATCAAAAAGGCTGCCAGAAGCACAATCAGAATTCTCACAAGAATCTTTGATCTCATAAATTATTCCTCCACATAAAATGCAGTGTTCTTATATTATTTGACTATGACCTGTCCCAAAGAACAACGTTCTAAATCTACCCATCCAGTTTCATATCTGTCAATACATGTTTCATCATTCATTCTAACTGTGCTATAACCTCCACAGGTGGAACAAGTTCTGCTGAAATAGATGAAGGACTTATATAAACAATACCTTCAGGCTTTACAATGGCTGTCCTTACTTCATCCATTCCCGGATCAACAGCTACTGTATAACAGCTGTCTAATTGATTGACGATGGATTCGGCACCCTCTATTTCAACTGATGAATCTGATGATATCGACCAGTAATACCGCTCAGGTATGGAGGTGGAGGAAGTTATAGCTACCGGAAGATTCCTGACGATCTTCCTGTCAAGATTGAATTCAATACTTCCAGGACTGAATTCCACTACCGAAAGAATGGTGTACCTGTCTCCACTGAACGTTATGTTATTTTCGGTCAGTTCTCTGGATATGCTGACAGGGAAAACCTGGTTCTGATCGTTTGGGGCTACGTTAATCTGAATAGATTCGGGGCTTCGCATTATCTGATCGCGAAGCACACCGATTCCCATACCAGTGAAGGTTACATGAACCGAATCACGACTGAGACCATTGATTAAAATGAAATTCTGTGAATCCTGTCCCTGGGAAAGTGGCAGAATGTCATTGATCTCAAAGGGGTTATCTTCAAGTGAGAGTACCCATAGAGTCAAGGATACTATTAAAGCCAGAACCCATTGCAAGAGACTTGTCTTATTCCATTTCATGAATTTCTTCGATCGATCATCAGAATACACCTGCCATTAACGCCTGATCCTGTCTGTTCTCCCGTTCATTCTTCTGCCGGCTTCTGGAACCCGAAAGTATTCAGATTATCGGTATCTAGTTTCCCGAATTTTCCTTCGTACGATTCGATCTGGGATTCCAGTGTCTTAACAAGAGCCTTCATTCTATGGGGTGATATTATCACCCTTGATTTCAGTTTTGCACCCTGTACTCCAGGGACAATTCTGGCAAAATCAAGGACAAACTCGGCTCTGGAAGCTGCTACAAAAAAGACATTGCTGTATACTCCATCAGTATCAGCATTATCGGCGTTGATTTGGGGCGGTTGTTTCATCATCTTAGGTTTCACGGCGGCTCCTTATAGCGGTTGCCTGTTTTATATACAAAATTTCCGGAGGAGGAATTCTTGATACCCGATAACAATATTGAAAACATACTCGATAACCTGCGGGGGAAAAGGGTACTGGTTACAGGTGACCTTATACTTGATCACTATATTGAAGGTCGAGTTGACAGAATCTCACCTGAAGCTCCTGTCCCCATTGTATCTCTTGCGAGAAGTGGAGAAAAATGGGTGCCTGGCGGGGCTGCTAATGTTGCAAGGAATATCTTCTCTCTGGGCGGTATTCCTCTCATGGCTGGAACGACAGGGGACGACAGTGAAGGCAGACTGCTTGTAGAACTTCTTGAGAAGGAAGGTATAGACACTGATGCAGTAGTCCTGGATTCGAGTCGGCCGACGACATCAAAAACGAGGATCATGTCAGGCGGACATCAGCTCATCAGACTTGACAGAGAGGTTACGGAACCTATCTCAGAGAAAACAGAGACCATGATCTCCTCTCGGATTGACCGGATTATTGGTAAACTGGATGCCATGGTTCTTGAGGATTACAATAAAGGCGTACTCACTCCAGATCTGATATCCGGAATTCTCGCAGTTGCCCGGAGGGAGAATGTTCCGGTGGCAGTGGATCCCAAGTTCATGAATTTTTTCGAATTCCGCGGATGTACGCTATTTAAACCGAACAGACTTGAAACATCCCGTGCCCTTGGAATGGAAATAAAGAGTGTCGAGGATGCGATTGAAGCCGGTGATCAGCTTCTTGACAGGCTTTCGGCCGGTTCGGTTCTAATAACTCTGGGCGGAGATGGGAGCGTTCTCTGCAGGAGAAACATTGAACCGTTCTACAGACCCGCTGCAGCAAGACATGTCTTCGATGTTTCAGGTGCCGGTGATACGGTTATTGCTGTTATGGCCCTCTCTATCGCTGCCGGTCTGCCTCTTGATGACGGTGTTAGAATATCCAGCTTCGCGGCAGCGGCGACGTGTTCCGAGCCTGGAGTGTACGCAGTCTCGCCATCCGACATAATTAAGGAGGTGAAGCGCTATTCAAGAAGAAAGGATTCTGACCAGAGCTGAGGCGAAAGTACTTAGCGGTAAACTGCGCGCCAGCGGTTGCAGTATCGTTTTCACGAATGGCTGCTTTGACATCCTGCATCCTGGTCATGTGTACATACTCAGAACAGCACGTTCATTCGGGGATCATCTATTTGTCGGGGTAAACACCGATAGTTCCGTAGCCAGGTTCAAGGGCAGTGACAGACCCGTCAACGATTTACTCTCGCGCATGAGGCTTCTGGCAGAACTCAGATCGGTGGATTATGTGGTTCCTTTCGATGAGGATACACCGCTTCAGCTGATTGAAGAGATAAAACCGGACATTCTTGTTAAGGGGGGGGATTACGAGGCAGGAACAGTTGCAGGGGCGGATTTTGTCATCTCCAGAGGAGGCCGGGTTGAAATAGTTCCGCTTTTCGAGGAGTACTCAACCACCGGGATCATCAGTGCCCTCAATCGTCTCGAGGAATAGGATCGCCTTGACCTCAACCCTCTGCTGGTGTAGAAAAGGCACATTCTCAGGAAAGCAATAATTCAATGAACAAAGTTATTTAATGCATAAGGAAGTGTAAATGGCTACTTCTCAGATAGTATTCAGGTACCTGGGACTATTTGTAGCGGTACTGACCGGTCTTGTTGCTGCCCAAAGGTATGCAAGCCTGAAGAAGGAACCCAGCGGGAACGCCAGGATGATTCACCTGGCCGGCCTGATCCATTCCGGAGCCATGACATATCTGAAAACACAGTACCGTATCCTGCTGATCTTTGTTGCTTGTGTTGCGCTTGCACTCTTCTTCGGGGTCAATCCCGGAACTGCGATTGCATTCGTTTGCGGTGCGGGATTCAGCATGATCGCAGGTTATATAGGTATGAACGCTGCGACAATAGGTAATGTCAGGACCACCAATGCCGCAAGGGACAGTCTTTCAAAGGCTCTTTCAGTTGCCTTCAAAAGCGGGAGCGTTATGGGGCTGGCGGTTGCTATGCTTGGGCTTCTTGGAGTCTCGGTGTTCTACCTTCTATACAGCAACATCATTCCTGCCAAGGTATTTCTCGAATCGATACTGGGTACAATATCTCTTGAGAATATTGCAGGTTTCGGTATGGGTGCCAGCTCTATAGCCCTTTTCGCCAGGGTAGGCGGAGGAATATTTACAAAAAGCGCTGATGTTGGTGCTGATCTTGTAGGTAAGCTCGAAGCGGGAATACCGGAGGATGATCCCCGTAATCCGGCGGTCATCGCAGATAACGTGGGTGATAATGTCGGGGATGTTGCCGGAATGGGCGCCGATCTTTTCGAATCCTATGTTGGCAGTATTATCGCAGCAATCATACTTGCTGTCGGCTTCAGACTGACAGGGATTCCAGCCGGGCTTATTCCTGCAGGTTCCAGAGCCTCTTTACAAACGTTGATCGCATTACCGATAATCCTGGCTGCGCTCGGTACCCTGGCAAGCATTGCGGGAGTTCTTTCGGTTAAGCTGCTCAGTCGCAGGGGGAGTCCTGCTACGGTTCTCAGGAATTCAACTTTCATTAGCACCGGCCTGTCAGTAGTTCTGGCTCTGGGAGCAATACTCCTCTTCCAGGTCGGCATTGGTGTTTTCTGGGCTCTCATCTGCGGCGTTGTCTCGGGTACTGCAATTGGTCTCATTACGGAATACTACACAAGCCGCGGACCCGTCATGAGAATAGCCAGAAGTACTAAAACAGGTCCGGCAACCTGCATAATAGAGGGAATAGCCGTTGGCATGGAATCAACGATATTCCCGATACTGTTCATATCGGCAGCCATCCTGGTGAGCTACCACTACGCCGGGCTTTACGGAATAGCTCTTGCCGCTCTGGGCATGCTGATGAACGTTGGAATGACGATGTCGGTAGACGCCTACGGGCCGGTGGCCGATAATGCCGGCGGTATAGCTGAAATGGCAGAACTTCCCGGGGAAGTAAGGAAGAAAACCGATAAGCTTGATTCTCTCGGCAATACGACTGCCGCTATGGGCAAAGGCTTTGCTATTGGCTCAGCAGCATTGACAGCCCTTGCACTTTTCAGCGCCTATGCTGCTTCAACCGGGCTTCAGACAATAGATCTGCTCAAATCAAACGTTGTCGCCGGTCTTCTTTTTGGAGCGCTGCTTCCATTCGTCTTTGCTTCAATAACCCTGAGGGCTGTCGGTCGGACGGCCATGGATATGGTTGAAGAAGTGCGGAGGCAGTTCCGTGACATCAAGGGGCTCATGGAGAAGGAAAGCGAACCCGATACCGCGAAGTGCGTTGAGATAGCCACAGAGGGTGCTCTCAAGGAAATGATACTGCCTGGTGTCCTCGCTGTTGTTATTCCAGTTGTTATTTACTTCGCCTTCGGTGAAAAGGGCGCTGAGACTCTGGGCGGGGTTCTTGCGGGAGCCATCGCATCCGGGGTTCTTCTTGCCATTTTCATGTCCAATGCAGGCGGTGCATGGGATAATTCGAAGAAGTACATCGAGGAAGGCAATCTCGGTGGAAAGGGTTCCAGCGAGCATGCTGCAGCTGTTATCGGGGATACTGTGGGTGACCCGTTCAAAGACACCAGCGGTCCTTCACTCAATATTCTGATAAAACTTATGACAATGGTATCCCTTGTGATTTCACAGATAAAGTGACCGGAGGAGATGAAATGAGTGAGAATGCGCTTGAGTTCAACGATGAAAACGTAAAGGATGAGATTGAGAAGATAAGACCTGTGCTGCAGAGGGACGGCGGAGATATCGATTTCATAGGTATTGAGGATAAAGTGGTTAAAGTGAAGCTTCAGGGTGCATGCTCAGGCTGCGCTATGGCCACCGTAACCCTTCAGTGGACCGTTGAACGAAACCTGAAGTCTGTATTCCCGGAGATAGAGAAGGTGGAAAACGTTCAGTAACGGATCCAGTGACATTACACCACGCAGGGCTGTAATTGAATGCCTTGCCAGTGGAGATGAGAATTTTAACCTCAGTGGCAGAGACAGAGCATTCGCGCTCAGACTTCTGAGGGAAACAACAGTATGGCGGGCCAAGCTCGACCGCGCACTGACACGGTTCTGTTCAAAGCCTCTTGATGACCTTGACATTGAAGTTCTTGCTGCCCTGAGGATCGGGGCCGCACAGCTGATCATTCTCGGTACACCTCCGCATGCTGCCGTTTCAGCAACTGTAAGCGCCCTTTCAGGCCATAGAGCTTCAGGCCTTGTGAACGCTGTTCTGAGAAGATTGGCCAGAGAGGGTGAGCCGGAGCTGGACAGCGCCCCTCTGCATGAGATCTGGTCCCACCCTCCATCACTCACCGCAAAATGGATTTCAAGGTTTGGAAGAGAAAATACCGAGAAACTTATGGAATGGAACAACGGCGTACCGGTTATCGGAGGCTGCATTCCTGACCCGGAAGACGATCTCGAGAACGGCCGTTACCTTGATGATTACAGGATCTTTGAAAGAACCGGAGAGAATCCTTTACATTCAATAACTGATAGTGTTTATATACAGGATGAGGCAGCTGCGATTACAGGGAGAGTTGCCGCAGAGCTTGCAGCCGGAGGGTCAGTGCTTGAGATAGCAGCAGCCCCGGGAGGTAAAACACACCATCTTCAGGCAACTGCGGATTTCGTTATTTCCGCTGATTCAACCTTCTCAAGGATGCGCAGATGGCAGGAGAACAATGCAAGACTCCGGTGGAGCAACAGCATTCCTGTTGTTGCCGACGGAAGGATGCCGTCATTCAGAAGAGGTTTCGACATGGTTTTCATTGATGCCCCCTGTACGAATACCGGAGTTTACAGAAGGCGATGCGATGCGAGATGGAAATGGTCGGATGAATACCTTGAGAATTCGGTTATTCTGCAGAGGGAACTCCTTCTGGCTTCATGTGAACTTGTTGTCCCCGGGGGTATTCTGATATACTCAACGTGCAGTCTGGAGGAGGAGGAAAACCGTTTGCAGGTTGAAATGTTCGAAAGAAAAAAGGATTATTTCCATCGGATCAGCCTTCCCGGACCCGCTGAGCTTGTCAGGGATGGAATGATTTGCATATTTCCCTTTGAGCATAAAGTGGACGGTATGTTTGCTGCAGCCTGGAGGAGGGATCAGTGAGATCAGTTATAAAATTTACTATTCTGGCCGTATCTGCCGCGATACTTGCCTTTATTGCGGGTACGGTTCTGGCGCCCTCCATTTTTAGAACCCCCCGGTTCATCTCATCAATCGGAGCAGCTTCCGCGCCGGTAACGGTTCCCGATGTCACAGGCCTTTCAAGACAGGACGCCCAGCGCTCCATAGAATCGGCGAACCTGATCCTTGCCGGTCAGTGGTCGGAATACGGCCCCATGGAAACCATGGGAAGTGTAATAAGGCAGGATCCGCCTCCAGGAGCGATGACTCCGAGGGGGGCTCCGGTAAGTATTTTCTGGAATATCGGTTCGCTTTACAGACCTTACTATCCCGATTCACTGCTGGGTCTTTACGCTGTTGAAGCTGAGGAGGAAATTGCCGACTGGCAGCTGTATTCTATCGGAAGAAGCTGGATACCCCATCCCTCCGTTCCAGAGGGAATGGTTATCGGTGTCTGTCCAAGACAGTATGACAGCCTTTCAGTTACTACACCTGTCAGATTGCTTGTATCAACAGGATGGGATGGCATCCCCCGCTTTATTGGACTCTCTGTTGCCGATGCCATTGAAATTGCGCAGAACAGCAACCTCATCCCGGTGATTGAGGAACGGACAACTGGTGATATTCTCCAGGACGGAACGGTCATCGAACAGATGATACCCGCAGGTTCGCGGTATACCCCGGGTGATTCAATAAAGCTTGTGATCGGTAAAACAAACAACGATTGGGGAACCTGGTAATGCGAAAAGTCATGATAGCTCCATCGGTTCTGGGGTGTGATCAGGGAAATCTCGGTGATGAAGCCCTTGCCCTTCAAATGGCTGGAGCTGACATGATCCACCTTGATGTGATGGATGGAGTGTTTGTACCTGTTCTCACAGTCGGTGCCGGAATTGCAGCCTCAATTACCCGGCGTGTCGACATACCGGTTGATGCTCACCTGATGGTTCAGAAACCCTCACATCTGATAAAGGCCTTTGCGGATGCTGGATGCAGTTACATTACAGTGCATGCTGAGGTCACCTCGCATCTTGACAGATTGCTTCAGCAGATCAGAATTGCAGGTTCCATGGCGGGTGTAGCGGTGAACCCTTCAACACCCGTTGATTTCCTCAGATGGGTCGCGCCTGCTGTTGACCTTGTCCTTATCATGACGGTTAACCCCGGTTATGGAGGGCAGGAGTATATGGAGTATGTGCAGGAAAAGATACCGGAAACAAGACGTATACTTGACTGTTATGGTGGAAGCGGAGCGCTGATATCGGTGGACGGCGGGGTCAGCGATTCCAATGCCGGGAAGCTCAGATCAGCAGGAGCCGATATCCTGGTTTCAGGCTCCTTCATAACGGGTTCAGACGATCCGGCTGCCGCCATCGAAAAACTAAGATGAAACGGCTTGCATTCATCGCACTGATTTCTATGCTTCTTACCGGATGCGCCAGGGAGAGTACACGGATAATGGATCAGGAAGAAATGGACAGCATCAGGGAAGAACTGAACACCCAGGCCTGCCAGACCAGAATTGATTCCCTCGGTTTTGAGATTGAAGGCATTCTGTACCATAGTGGCGAAGATGACAGACCGCTTTCGGAACTACTTCCGGATCCGTTGCCTGTATGTCCCGTTTCAGGCCTTGATTACATCATCGACGAAACCGGATCAGAAGTCACAATTACATGCCCGTCAGGGCACGGGTCGCTAAAAGTAGAAAAATAGGCTTCCAGCTGTGCTTGTACCATTCCGTTGAATAGTGTATAGTTGCATGCTCTGTCGACTGCTGTATACAGTAGAGCGATGTAATTGTTAAGGTACTGCGGAGGAATAATTTGTTTGAAAATCTGACAGACAGACTCTCTGATACTTTCAGGAAACTGACAGGCCAGGGAGTGCTCACTGAATCCGATGTTCAACAGGCCATGAGGCAGGTGCGTCGCGCGCTCCTTGAAGCCGATGTTAACTTCAGGGTTGCCAGGCAGTTTGTCAGTGATGTCAGCTCGAAGGCTACCGGAGAAAATGTTCTGAAGAGTCTCGCTCCGGGGAAACAGGTCATCAAGATTGTCAACGATGAGATCGTTGAACTTCTGGGTACCGATAGATCACCTCTTCAACTATCCGGTAAACCCCCTCTGGTTTATCTCCTGATCGGCCTTCAGGGCTCAGGTAAGACTACGACGGCAGCCAGACTCGCATGGTGGCTTGCTGAGAAGAAGGGCAAAAGGGTTATTCTTGCGGCATGTGACCTTCAGAGACCCGCAGCCATTGATCAGCTTGAAAAACTTGCAGCCAATGCTGGTGCGGGGTTTTTCTGTCGCAGGGATGCGAAGGATCCAGTGGATGTTCTTAAGGGCGCCATCAATGATGCGCGACTCAAGAGTTACGATATCGTGATTGCCGATACCGCCGGAAGACTCCATCTGGATGATGACCTTATGAGTGAACTTGAACGTGTAAGCAAGGCTGCAGAGGCTTCCGAAACTCTTCTTGTACTCGACGGGCTTTCCGGTCAGGATGCGGTGAACGTTGCTGTAGAATTTCAGGAGAGGATCGGATTTACCGGTGCGATCATCACGAAGATGGATGGTGATTCGAGAGGCGGAGCCGCACTTTCATTCAGGGCTGTAACCGGCAAACCGATAAAATTCCTTGGAACAGGTGAAGGTGTCAACGGTTTAGAGCCAATGGATCCGGAACGTCTTGCTGGCAGAATTCTTGGAATGGGCGATGTTGTAGGGCTGGTTGAGAAGGCTCAGGAAGCTTACGATATCAAGGAAGCGCAGAAGCTTGAGAAAAAACTGATCTCGAACTCCTTCACGCTGGAGGATTTTGCGGGAGAACTGAAACGCATCCGGAAGATGGGGTCTCTTACCGATCTTCTGGGAATGCTTCCGAAGAACATGAGGCCTTCAGAAATGAATATTGATGAGTCCCAGTTCACCAGGATGTCCGCCATGATCAGTTCAATGACAGTCAGGGAAAGACATCACCCTGAGATAATAAATGGAAGCAGAAGAAAGAGAATCGCGATGGGCAGCGGCACAAGAGTAAGCGATGTGAATAAACTGTTGCGTGAGTTCAGATCAATGAAAAAAATGATGAAGCGGATGAGGCCGGGAAAAGGAATAGGGATTCCCGGAATATTTCGCTGATATGGAGGTTGAGTTTGGTAATAATCCGTCTTAAAAGAATGGGAAGCAAGGGAAAGCCTTCCTTCAGAATTGTAGCCGCCGACAGTCGTAAGGCTCCCATCGGCAGGTTTCTGGACAGTTTCGGATACTATGACCCCCTTCGCAAACCTATGGAAGTAAAAATCGATGAAGAGAGAGTTTTTCACTGGCTCAAAAACGGAGCTCAGGTATCCGATACAGTGAAAAATCTTCTTCAGAAAACCGGAACCTGGAAGAAGTGGCATCAGCTCTCTTCCGGTGAAGAGGAAGTTAAACCGGAAGTAATTTTCTTAAAAGGTGAAAATAGAATTTCGTAACTTTGAACTGGTGCGTTTGCAGGCTGAACTTACATCTTAACTGGAGGATCCTCATGAAAGAGCTTGTTGAACTAATGGCCAAGGTGCTTGTAGCAGATCCTGATGCTGTTTCTGTTGAAGAAACAGTCGAGGAGGATGTTACCATATACGAATTGAAGGTAGCCGAGAGCGATCTGGGCAGGGTTATAGGCCGCGAAGGTAAAATTGCAAAAGCTATGCGACTTATTATCAGATCAGCTGCTGCCCGTCAGGAGCAGAAGGCGACAGTCAGAATTATTGACTGATACAGACTGCTCAGTTCCCGACGATACCGTGTATCTCGGGTACGTAGAAAAGACACATGGCCTGAAGGGCGGACTGAGAGTCCGGCTTTTCCTGGGGTATGGAGCTCCTGAGGTTTCGATTGGAACGGTGATGCTGCTGAACGGCAGTAGACCCCTTACAGTAAGTCGATGCACCCATGGTGGAGACTCAAGGTTCAATCTCGCCTTTGAGGAGATCGACAGGGATGATGCCGTGGAATGCGTAAACGGCTCAATCTATATTGCCAGAGATGAAGCCGATTTGAAACTTGGATTCGTACCTCTTTACAGTTTTGCAGGGCTGGATATCATGTCCCGTGGATGCCGCATGAGGATAGTTGATGTCGAACCTGCCGGCGCGAATCCAATGCTTCTTGTGGAGAATAATGGAAACAGATTTCATGTTCCCATTATTCTTGCGATGAACGAAGGATCGATAGACTGGAAGGAAAAAGTTATTAGGCTTGACCTTCCTGTTGGGCTGGAAGAGCTACCGTTGTGATTGGAGTTTTCAATGCAGGCAGCCATTGCTACGCTATTTCCGGACCTGTTTTCTCCATTCATGGAATGCGGGGTTGTCGGAAGGGCCGTTGAAAAAGGTCTGGTAGATCTTTCGATCCTCGATATCAGAAACAGGGCCATTGATGACAGAGGTTCTGTTGATGATTACCAGTTCGGCGGCGGTGCCGGAATGCTTTTGAGGCCTGAACCGCTGTTTGAAACACTTGAACGGATTCCCTGGAGGGACGATGCGCGGGTCATTTTTATGACACCCCAGGGGAAAAAACTGGATCATGACCTGGCATGTGAACTTGCAGAGTCCTGCGGGATGATAATTTTCTGCGGCAGGTATGGTGGAATCGATCAAAGGTTCAGGGATACTGTCGTGACTGATGAGATAAGTGTTGGTGATGCAGTGGTATCAGGCGGTGAGATTCCTGCCATGTACCTTCTGGAAGCAGTGTTCAGATGGCTCCCGGGGGTTCTGGGCAGGATGGAATCCGCTCATTCTGATTCATTCGCTACTGGATTGCTGGACTATCCGAGGTATACAAGGCCTGCCGAGTATAGAGGTTTGAAGGTTCCGGAGGTTATCATTTCTGGAAACCATGCGGAAATTGAGGAATGGCGATTCAGAAAAGCACTGGAACTTACAGAGAGAAACCGTCCGGATCTGATAGATTCGGAGATTGAAGAGAATTTAAAGGAACGATTTATCCGCTCGCTTCGCCTGGCGGATAGACAGAAGGAGCGTAAGAATGGATGACATTATCAGAAGCGTAGAGTCCTCTCATATAAGGGATGATTATCCCGAATTCAACACGGGGGACACAGTGAAGATTCACTTTCAGGTTAAGGAAGGCGAGAAGACCAGAGTACAGATCTTCCAGGGAGTTGTAATCTCCCGAAGGGGAGGCGGAACTTCCGAGTCGTTCATGGTCAGGAAAATCTCAAGCGGCATAAGCATTGAAAGAGTATTCCCGCTCCATTCACCTCTCATCGAGAAGATTGAAGTGACCCGGGCTGGAAAGGTCCGCAGAGCCCAACTCTTTTACCTTCGTGACAAAAAGGGTAAGGCCGCAAGGATCAAAGAGAAGAAGACATTCGGCGCCAGGAAATAATACTACGGCAACTCAGCTTCTACTGTTCGATGATAATTTCCGGCTAAGATATCCTGTATTTGCAGGGATAGATGAGGCTGGGAGAGGTCCCCTTGCCGGTCCCCTTGTAGCAGCGGCGGTAATGCTCCACCGCAAGACTGTTTTGACAGGTGTCAATGACAGTAAGAAGCTTTCCGACAGTAAGCGCAGACAGCTCTTCCCGGTGATAATTGAAGAATCCGAACACTATTCAACAGGTATTGTAGAATCCACCGAGATTGATATGGTGGGTATGGCTGAAGCCGTTCGCCTCTCCTTTTCACGAGCAGCCCTGGCTCTGGGTAAACCTGTTGATATCTTCCTCATCGACGGCCTTCCGGTAAGGAATCTTAACATTCCCGCAGAATTCATTGTAAAAGGTGATTCGAAAAGCCTTTCAATTGCTGCTGCCAGCATAATCGCAAAAGTCACAAGAGATGATATCATGATAAAGGCTGACCGGAAGTATCCCGGTTACGGTTTCGCTTCAAACAAGGGGTATGGTTCTGCTGAGCATATGGAGGCCATCAGAAAACTGGGACCTTCTCCCATTCACAGGATATCCTTCGCTCCCATGAAGAATGACGCGCAGTTGAGGTTCCGCTTTGAGTGATATTTCAAGGGAAGCCGAATCTTTCGTATGCCGGTGGCTTGAGGAGAGGGGATGGAGCGTGGAAGCACGTAATTTCAGAACACGAAGGTCAGAGATTGATATAGTCGCAGGAAAAGAAGATGTACTCTCGTTCGTTGAAGTCAAATTCGCTTCCGACAGTTCCGCTACGATTGCACTTGATAAGATAGATTCAGAGAAGCAGGCAAGAATTGTTCACGCAGCTTCGGCTTACCTCTCAAAGAAACCTCCTTCAGCCCAGATACGCTTTGATGTTGCGATTGTCAGGGGCTCATCCATGAACCTGCGAATGGACACTTACCTTGAGGATGCCTTCCGCCCGGACCTGATGTAACCTTATGTCGTCAACTCCCGGATTTGCCTGTGTCAGCAGGAAACCGGGGCGACTTCAGGCTTGCCTCGGGTGCAGGTCACTCCTTGCGATCAACAGTTCCAGAACGAGTGATAATAGTTTCAAGGATATTCTGCATATTACTTAGTTTTTCTATAAAAAATATATGTCTACATTACGCTATGACAATCATTTTCCTGTGGCAAGTATTTTGCTATGTTTACCTATGATTAGAATGCTTGCATGGCAGTCTGAAGCGATTCTTATTACAAGAGAGCACGGAGGGGCATGAGCAATACTGTGGCTTCGGCCGGTGCAGATGCAGCTGAGTTAACCAGAATACTGTCCGTACTCCGGTCAATGCCGGTGAATCAGACTACAAAAACAGAAATATCACAGGTTCTCTGCAAACTCGCCTATACATATCACCGTTCCGATCCTTCAGGTGCTGAAAAGTACGCTCTGGAAGCCTTATCCTCTGCAGATAGTGCCGGATACAAAAGGGGAATTGCCGAGGCTCTTACCCTTCTTGGAACGCTATCCTGGGTAAGGGGTAATTTTACCAGAGCCGTTGAATGCTATACTAAATCACTGAA
Source organism: Candidatus Aegiribacteria sp. (assembly GCA_030613065.1). Taxonomy (GTDB): domain Bacteria; phylum Fermentibacterota; class Fermentibacteria; order Fermentibacterales; family JCC-6; genus Aegiribacteria. The sequence continues at coordinate 28,054 of JAUWMQ010000022.1, forward strand.
AGTATGTGAGGAATCGGGTAACAGGAAGGGAATTGCCAGCTGTTACAGCAATCTGGCAAATATCCGCAGAAACCAGGGTGATTACGAACGAGCGCTTGAACTGCACTTCAAGGCTCTGTCTATCAAGGAAGAAATCAAGGACAGAGCGGGCATAGCAAAAAGCTATAATAACATCGGTATAATTTACGATGAATGGAACGAGTTCGAAAGCGCTCTCGAATTCTACAACAAAGCCCTTCATATTTTCGAAGAACTCGGGGACTTGCAGGGAATAGCTATCACATACAACAACACAGGTGTTATCTATGAAACTCAGAAGGATTATACCCGTGCTTTAGAGGAATACAAGAAATCCCTCGCAATGAAGGAAAGCATTGGAGATAAGAAAGGTATAGGCAACTCATATACGAATATCGGCACGCTTTTCGAAACCCGGGGCGAGCACGACCAGGCACTGGAATACTGCGTCAGGGCTCTTGATATCTTCGAAAAGATAGGTGACAAGAGAGGGATTGCTGATTCCAACAACCGGATAGGGAACATTTACACAAAACTGGAGCATTTTGATCTGGCACTCGCTTATCTTCAGGAGGGCCTGGAGCAATCCTTCAGGATTGGAGCGAAGGAATGGGAATCCGACAGCTACAAATATCTCGCGGAACTCTATAGGCTTCAGGGGGATTTCGAGACAGCTATGAATTACTACCTGAAACACATCGCTCTCAAGGAAGAGATATTCAGCAGAGATACTGCAGATAAGATTGCTCAGATGCAGATTAAGTACTCGACGAATAAAATCGAGAAAGAAGCGGAGATCTATCGGAGCATCTTCGAGCACACAGGTATAGGCTTTTACCGGATAACTCCTGAAGGCCGCGTTCTCATGGCAAACAATGCTCTGGCCGGGATGCTTGGGTATTCCACTTCCGAAGAGCTTCTGCACTTCAACCTTCATGACTGGCGAAGGGATACCGTGCATCCCATTCTCTCGTTCTTCAACAATATCGCAGAACAGAATGCAATACCCGGACTTGAGTCCGTATGGCTCTCGCGGGATGGAACCCCGGTATGCGCCTGGGAGAGCTGCAAAGCGATAAGAGATGAATCGGGCAATGTCATATACTTCGAAGGTACGATCGAGGATATAACCCATCTCAAAATGACCGAAGAGAAGCTGAAGAAGAGTGAGGAAAAGTATTGCAATCTGGTCGAGAACATGGATGAGGGGATTGTAATTCTGGACGCTAACGAAATTTTCACGTTCGTAAATCAGGCCGCTGCAAATGTTTTCGGATATGAGAAGGACAAACTTATCGGACAGAATCTGTTAATTATGATCGATCCTGATATGATGCCGAAGTTCAAGCAGGAAACTGAGCTCAGGAGATCCGGAGTATCAAGCAGGTACGAGATCAGGATCATCAGAAAGGATGGCGAGAAAAGAGACATCTCGATAATCGCTACACCGAATATTGATGAGGATGGGACGTACAGGGGTGCCTGGGGGATATTACAGGACATCACCTATCAGAAGATGGCAGAGGTTGAAAGGAAAAAGCTCCTTCACGATACGATGGAGATGTAGGATTAGAATTCCTTGCATAGTTTTTTGCAGTATGATGCATTTAACCATTTAACCATTTAACGATAGGAATATTTATTTCACGCCACCGGCAGCGCAGTGCGCAATTCTGCTGGATCAGACTCAGGCTTTGCAGCAGCTGACGACCGCTATGGTCAGTTCATCCTCCAGCGGTTCCTCTGAACAGAATTCCCGCAGGTCCTCAAGTATTCCAAGTA
>JAUWMQ010000110.1 GCA_030613065.1 Candidatus Aegiribacteria sp.
CGCCGGCGATCCCGGGGAGTTCATCGAGCCTCTTGCTCTTCTGGCCTGAAGTGCCAACCGTGGACGTTCGTAAGCTTGTTAAGCGTGTTGACGCGAAGTTACGGAATATTGGTAGTATATGCACATCTGAAGTGCTACTGAACAGGTACATGTCTCATGGACTGATCGTGGGGTGGATATACCCTGATCTATGAAGTTCTTCAGTTCGTTTATCTATATGGTATTAGCGATTGGCGGCGTCTCCTCGATGTTCCCGCCTGGCCGGTATCCCATGTCTTCTGAACCGACGTCCCCGCCTGCGGGAAGATATCAGTTGACATAAGATGATTACGTATGTATTCTTACGTAAGAAAGGAGGCATAGCATGGAACGGGTTCTGTCTACTCGCATTGATGATGCAGTGTATAGATTGATCACCAGCTTGTCCGTCAAGCTGCGCACTTCCAAAAAGGCTGTGATTGAAGAGGCGATTCGTCTTCTGGAACGGCAGTACGAGCAGGATACGAAGACGGATGTTTTTGAGGAAACCTGCGGAATCTGGAATAGAAGCGAACACCCTTCTGAAATCGTTTCCCAAATAAGGAGCGAGTTCAATGCATCCATGAAACGACATTAACAATGAGGGTATTTATCGATTCCGATATTCTGATCTGGCATCTTCGTGGTGACAGGAATGCTGTAAAACTCCTTAGAAGCCTATGCAATTCCCAGGAATACGAGCTATGGATCGGAGCCATTCAAAGGGCGGAAGTGGTCTTCTTCATGAAACCGGAAGAGGAAGAGGCAACGGAGCTGTTTCTGTCACAGTTTCAGACAGCACCCGTTGACCAGAAGATTGTGGATACTGCCGGGAGGTTCTTCCGTAAGTGGCATCCAAGTCACGGGATTGATGTCAACGATGCACTTCTTGCATCCACTGCCGTTGAGGTGGGTGGTCTCATCTTCACATTGAATACCAGGCATTACCCAATGCCCGAAGTAATCGTCAGACAAGCGTGGTAGCCAACCAGCATCCAGCAATACCTTTGTAAATTTATTGCTCGTATACTGCCAACCCTGATCACTGTTGAATACCTCCGATTTGCAGATATCCAGAGCATTCTCCAGTGCCCTGACGCAAAAATCCGATTCAAGAGATAAGGAGAATCTGCCGTTAGCTTCCGATCTCTTTGTCCACATGACTATGAACCATGTTAAACATAGTAATTATGATTCGATAACAGGGGGCACGGGGGAGAGAGAATCATCCTGTTCGTCTGATTCGGGATCTGATCGATCATCATCTGCATCCCAGGAAAGCATCAGTTCCCTGTCCTTGAGACCTACAAATTTACCGAAGGCCGATTTTTCAAGCAGGAGAAGTTTCGCGGCCTTCTCCACAACCTCAACGGCATCACACGCTGAATCGATATCCTTTCCAAGGCCGAGAATTCCGTGCTTTCTCCAGATGACACAATCACTCTCACGGAAGGCTTTGGCGGTTGCCTCACCAAGCTCCCAGGTTCCGGGAGTCATGTAATCAAGGAACCGGACACCCCTGCTCATCAGAAGCGAGACTTCAGGATGGGACCTGTTAACAGCGTCCTCCAGCATTTCCGCGGGCAGGTCGCTTGAGGAGAGTGCAAGCATATGGGTTGAGTGTGTATGAACCAGTGAGGCGGTTTCCCACCCCCGGCTGGTGGCTTCCGCCAGGACCTGAAGATGTGTACTGAATTCGGTTGTCGGTTTTTTGCCGGACGCGAACCGTATTACTTTCATTCCATCCGCTGAAATTCTTACTGGAATGATTTCTGTATCCAGTTCACGCATGAGCTTTCTGAACCTGCTTCCGGCGCAGGTAACAAGAAAAGTCCGGCCCGCAAGCTCAGGTATCGGGGAGGGGAGGATGTCTGTAACGACATCCTCATCCCATAACGAACTGTCGGACCCCTCAGGAAGAAGGACGGAAATATTGCCTGCGTTGGCTTCGGCCCAGCCTGTTCTCGCAAGCTCCGCGGCGATACGGCCTATATCCTCCTTTGTCGTCCTTATGAGGTCCATCTCATTCCTCTCAGAGAATTCTGCCGGCAGCCTTTGAGATAATTTCCAGTCCCATCAGTACCTCTTCGTCTGTGATGTTCAGCGGGGGTCTGAATCTGATGCTTTTCTCGCCGCAGGGAAGGATAATGGCTCCGTTCTTGAATATCTCTTCAATCATACTGTTCCTGGACTCACCGTCGGGAAGATCAAACGCGCACATGAGGCCTTTGCCCCTTACATTGGAAATCTGCTCGGGGTATTTCTCCTGTAGATTCTTTAGACCGGAAAGGAGGGTTTCACTTCGGGAACGGACATTCTCAAGAATGTTTTCCTTAACCATTACATCAAGGTATTTTTCGCACCTTACCATATCCACAAGATTACCGCCCCAGGTTGAGTTCAACCTGCTGGATTCATGGAATACGTTGTTCTCAACACTGTCAACCCGTCTGTTTGAAGCGATACCGCAGACCTGTGATTTCTTGCCGAAGCAGAAAATATCAGGTTCTACACCTATTGACTGCCAGGCCCACCATTCACCTGTGAGGCCCATACCGGTCTGGATCTCATCAAAGATCAGCAGGAATTCATGCTTGTCAGCCCTGTCGCGGAGCTGCTGAAGATATTCAGGTCTGAAGTGATTGTCGCCGCCTTCTCCCTGGATAGGCTCGATAACCATGCATGCGATGTCATGGCCATACTTGCTTATTGCATCGTCTATCTGCGCGAGAGATTTCTTTTCAGATTCGATAACAGTTTTCAGATTATCCTCGAGAGGGAATACGATAGCAGGGGGATCCACCCTGGGCCAGTCGAACAGAGGGAAGTACATGTACTTCCTTGGATCGGCGGTATTTGTCAGGGAAAGCGTATATCCGGATCTTCCGTGGAACGCATGCCTGAAATGGATCACCTTCTGGCCGATCTCGCCTCTTCCGGCCTTGAGATTCTGCCTTACTTTCCAGTCGAAGGCTGTCTTCATGGCGTTTTCAACTGCAAGGGCGCCACCCGACACGAAGAAGAGGTATGGATGGCTGTCGGGAACGACAGTGTCAGCGAAAGATTCCACAAAGGAAGCAAGTTCCTCCGTATAGAAATCGGAGTTGGAAGGCTTGTTAATGGCTACATCGGCAAGATGATTTCTGAACTCTTCCGTGCTGAGCGCGGGATGATTCATCCCTAGAGGGGCTGACGCAAAAAAGCTGAAAAGATCGAGATAATCCTTGTCTTCAGCTGAATCGTGTATCGTGCTTCCTCTGCTTTTTTTCAGATCTAGCACTATATTAAATCCATCGGCCAGCATATGGCTCGCAATTGTAGATCTGACTTCTGATGCTGGTATGTGTTTCATTTACACCACCCCTTTCCAGAGATTGAAATGACTTTTTAGCCTTACTATATAAACGCACTAGTCCGGCTTCCTGATTGCAAAAGGTAAATTACCTTGTGAAGTGTGTCTCCAAATCTCATTTCAATAAGGGTTTTTGTCAACTCTTCTTGCAGGAAATAATATTCAGGTGCTATATTCATACTGTATGTTGAAAGCGTGACAGTACTAAACAGCTAATCATTAAAAGGGAGCCTTAATGGAACCTATCAGAAGTCTCGAGGAAATGAAGATAATCGCCAGAAAGCTCCCCTCAAAGCGGGTAGCCGTTGTACGTGCCGATGAAGTTGAAACCATGAGCGCTATAGGCTCCGCAGTTAAGGCTGACATGGCGGATGCTGTGCTTATCGGCCCTGAAAAGGGAATAAGAGAAGCAGCTGAAAAAGCGGGTTTCGACCTCAACGGTGTTGAGATCATCCATGCGGAAGATGACAAAACTGCATCCATCAAGGGTGTCGAAGTTGTCCGTTCCGGTAACGCAGATTTAATAATGAAGGGTCTTGTGGCCACAAGTTCTTTCCTGCATGCCATTCTGGACAGAGAGAAAGGAATCAGGGGGCCGGGAGTTCTGAGCCATGTTGCAGCATTTGATGTTCCAGGCTACCATAAACTTCTGATAATTACGGATGCAGCCATGAACATAGCCCCGGATTACGATCAGAAGGTCGCGATGCTCAAGAATGCCATTATAGTAGCCAGAGCCCTCGGAATCGAGCATCCCAAATCAACCTATGTATGCGCCAAGGAAATTCCCTACGAGAAAATGCCCTGCACCATGGAAGCTGCAAGGATGAAGGAAATGGCGGATGCGGGGGAGTTCGGCGACATTATCTTTGATGCTCCGCTTGCCATGGATCTCGCCGTGTCGGCAGAAGCATGCAGGATCAAGAAGATCGATACTCCTGTCGGAGGTGATGCGGATATCCTCGTCTTACCTGATATAGAGGCTGCCAACATTCTTTACAAAGCACTCATTTTCATTGCCGGTGGAGAACTGGGAGCTGTTATTATGGGTGCCAACAGCCCGGTAGTCCTTACATCAAGAGCTGATTCCGCCGAATCAAAACTCTGTTCCATCGTGCTCTCAACGGTTGTTGCCAATTATGGAGCTAAGGGCTCGAATTGATGAAACTGGCCATTGCGAGCGATCATGCCGGTTTACCTTTGAAGCGCGATCTTATCCCGTGGCTTGCTGAGGAGATGCACCTGACAATCGAGGATATTGGTCCTTCATCGTCCGAGTCAGTTGACTACCCGGACTTCGCCGGAAAATTGTGCAGGAACCTTCTGGAGGGAAAAGCTGAGCGGGGCATCCTCATCTGTAATTCGGGAATAGGCATGAGCATAAGTGCCAACAGGTATCCCGGTATCAGGGCTGCCCTCTGTCTTTTTCCTAGAATGGCATACTACGCCAGGCATCATAATGACGCGAATGTACTGGTTCTTGGTGGGGGTATCACCGCTCCGTTTCAGGCCAGGGAGATAGCAACGGTCTTTCTCCGGGAGGAATTCGACGGAGGTCGTCACGGCCGAAGAACCGGCAAGATTGAATCAGTCTCACAAGCTGATTTTCACTGAATTCGCGGGGAATAATGATTGATATTGTTTGCGGTGCAAGACCCAATTTCATGAAGGTTGACCCGATAATAAGGAACATCGATCCGGCTCTCGAGGTCAGGATCGTTCATACCGGGCAGCACTACGACCATATAATGTCCCAGAGTTTTTTCGATGAACTGGAACTTCCAAGACCCGATATAAACCTTGAGGTGGGTTCGGCGAGCATTACCGTACAGACCGCGACAATCATGAAACGTTACGAGGATGTTATTCTAAAGCGGCGGCCCGATGCTATAGTAGTTGTAGGCGATGTCAATTCCACCCTTGCATGCTCACTTGTTGCCGTCAGATACAGCATACCTGTAATACATGTCGAGGCCGGGCTCAGGAGTTTTGACCGCAGCATGCCTGAAGAGATAAACAGAATACTTACTGACCAGCTTGCCGACCTGCTCCTTATTACAAGCCCCGAAGCGCGTGATAACCTCCTTGCGGAAGGGAAAAGCAGTGAAATGATCAAGTTTGTTGGAAATCCGATGATCGATACACTGTTCAGACTTCTCCCCCTGGCGATGACCGAAGGCAAGCGACTGTCGGAGGAACCCTTCGCGCTTGTTACACTTCACAGACCTTCGAATGTTGACGATCCCGACAGGTTGAGAGCAATACTGGAAGCACTGAGCGGCCTTGAAGGCCTGCAAGTACTCTTTCCTGCCCATCCCAGAACTCTGGCACACATTGAAGAATGGGGCATTGCAATCCCGGACAGGATTACAATTGAAAAACCCCTCTCATACCTTAACTTCATCAGGGCGCAGAACGAGGCTTCTGTGGTAATAACTGATTCCGGTGGTGTTCAGGAGGAAACGAGTGTACTCGGAGTGCCGTGCGTTACCCTGAGAACCAGTACAGAAAGACCGGTTACACTGGAGCTTGGAACTAACGTTCTTTGTCCTGCAGTATCTGGAATAGAGGAGGCAGTAGCGAGACAGATCGAGAACCGTCCTGAATTGCCGCCGGAGATCCCGTTCTGGGATGGGAAAGCCGGCATCAGGATAGCTGCCTCCATAGAAAACTTCATTGGAGCAAAGAGATGAAACCTGTTTTAATTACGTTATGGATTATTGTACTTATGCTGCCGGTCGTTGCCTGCGGGTCCGGAAATGGGAACAATGAAAGTGGGAATCCGGATTCCGATCTGTACATTACCGCTGCCGACGCGGGAACGCAGAAGTTCGCGGTTTCAATACAGGGCGACGATGTGGGATATATGCAGCTGGATATTAATGACCATGGCACCGATTCACTCCTTATAACGCAGACGATCAGCTGGAACATGATACTCATGGGTAACCGGAGGGACATCGAAATGTCCATGACCGCTGTTTCTGACAGGGAGTACAATCTGGGGAGCATGGAGATGCATATGTCCGACGGTTCAGCGGATATTACAATAAGGGCTTACAGGCAGGATTCTCTTCTGATTTCTGAAATAGTCACGGCGGGAAGAGTAATAGAGAATTCAACCGTTATCGAGAGTGATTATCTGCCTGTTCTCGCCGATCTGGCGTGTGCCTCCATGGAATGGATGGAAGGACAGGAGAGAACCTTCCAGTCCTTTGACCCCGCCAGCGGAATTATACTCTCTTCCACAGCGGTATGCTCCGGATTCGAGGAAGTATCTCTTCTTGGCGATACCGTAAATGCGGCCAGACTGAGGCTTTCACAGATGGGAACGAGCAATACCGTCTGGGTGTTCGAAGGCCAGATCATCAGGGAATACGAAGAAGGCCTGGGCATGGATATGACACGTGTTCCGCCGGGGCAGGGGGGCGATATTATAGCAACGAGAGATCTCTACGAAGTATTTGCCATATCCTCAACTCCGATCTCGAACCCCAGAAGCACAGACCCTAGAACGTTCGTTCTGCAGGGAGATATAGACTGGAGCCAGTTCCATCTGAACATTCCTCCCGTGCAGACTGCAGCAGGCTGTACAGTAACCGTATCAAATGGTGTACCGGGTCATATCGCTCAATTCCCCCCATCGATACCCGAGGAACTGAGGGAATTCACCCTTCCCGAATCTATGATACAATGTGATGATTCGATAATTGCGGGAAAAGCGGCCAGCCTTACAGTCGGTTCGACAGACTCGTGGGAAGCCGCCAGAAGGATTGCTTCATTCGTTGACACCAGTGTTGAGAACAGCCCTACGGTTTCTCTGCCTTCAGCAGTGGACGTAATGGATAACCTCAGGGGAGACTGCAACGAGCATACCATACTCACCGTGGCTCTCGCGCGCGCGGCCGGCCTGCCCGCCAGGATCTGCGCCGGTATTGTCTATCTGAACGGTTCGTTCGGATATCATGCCTGGCCGATGATCTGGGTTGGAGAATGGGTAGCGATGGACCCCACATTCAGCCAGTACATTGCGGATGGAACCCATATCATCCTGGCTACGGGAGATCTTGAAGCGCAGTATATTGTCAATTCCGCAATCGGCAGGCTGAGCGTTATCGAACTGGAAAAGGATTGATGGTTTCCCAGGCTGAAATCCAGGCAATGAAAAAGGCTCTGAAGCTGGCGGCTTACGGTAGAGGAAGCACCTTTCCCAATCCCATGGTTGGCGCGGTCATCCTTGATCGCGATGGTAACCATGCGGGAGATGGTTTTCACCGGAAATGCGGAGCACCCCATGCTGAAGTGATTGCTATTGCGTCCGCGGGTGACGCTTCGACAGGCGGCACTATGGTCGTAACCCTTGAGCCCTGCTGTCATCATGGCCGTACAGGACCCTGTACCGATGAGATTATCAGGGCGGGGATTTCAAGGATTGTCATTGCTATGACCGATCCCGACCCGAGGATGAGCGGCAGGGGAATTGAACAGCTTGAGTCAGCGGGAATTGAGGTAGAAACAGGGCTTCTCTCTGGAAAAGCATGTGAGCTCAACAGGGTGTATCGCCACTACCTTGAAACATCAAGAAGCTGGATTACCCTCAAGATAGCCCTGAGTCTTGATGGCAGGACAGCCGCTGCCGATGGAAGCAGCAGATGGATATCATGTGATAAATCTCGCAGACGTGTTCACCGGAAAAGAGCTTCTGTTCAGGCTCTGCTGACGGGAGCGGGAACTGTGCGAAAGGACGATCCGGAATTGACGGTTCGTCTGACCGATACTTTGTCTGACAGACAACCCGTGCGGATAGTGGTTTCTTCCACCGGTGATTTTGGTGATTCATGGAAGATCTTCAGGAACCCCGGAAGGGTAATAATCGCTGTCCCCGAGGGTGTGGCAGTACGATTGACCGAGTATACAAGTATACCCGGAGTTGAAGTATGGGAATTCCCTGCGGATCCCGGAATCCAGGGGATAAACCTCTCTGCGCTATTTGAAAGAACTGCTTCTGAAGGTATCGGCTCCATTCTCTGCGAAGCTGGAAGCGATCTTTCATCGCGGCTGCTGAAGGATGAGCTGGTTAATTCAGTCAGCATTTTCACTGCGCCTTTGATACTGGGAGGAGAAGGAAGACCCGCTTTTGAGAGGCTTGGAATAGGCAATATTGAAAACGTGATAAAACTTGAGAATGTTTCATTCCGTCGCTCAGGATCCGATTTCCTTACGGAGGGCTGCGTTGTTTACCGGACTGATTAAGGCCAGGGGAAAAGTGAAGTCCCGGTCGGGAAGTACTCTGACCGTTCAGACAAACCTCTTCGAAACCGCTTCACCCGGAGACAGCATCGCTGTGGATGGCTCCTGTCTTACTGTCAGTGACGTCGTGAACCGTAGCCTGTCGTTTCACTGTTCGGCGGAAACCATTTCAAGAACTATCATCTCCGGATACTTCGCGGGCGCTGAAGTGAATCTGGAACGGCCCCTTAGGCTCTCGGATGGATTGCATGGCCATATTGTTACCGGCCATGTGGATGAAACCGCATCGATTCTTAAAGTAGAGCGGAGCGGAGCTGGTATGACCGTATGGATATCCTGTTCCGGAAAGAACTTCCCGCTTCTTGTTGAAAAGGGTTCCATAGCTGTCAGTGGAATAAGCCTTACCGTTGCCTCACTGACACCAGACAGATTCTCAGTTACCCTGATACCGGAAACCCTGAAGGGTACCACCGCCGGGAACTGGAAACCGGGTTCACTTGTGAACCTTGAATACGATATTATTGGCAAGTACGTAAAGAAGCAGACTGATGCAGCCATCGGAAAGAATCGATTGAAGGATTACCTTGACCATTAGCAGAATAGCCGGGGCAGAGGAAGCGATAGAAGCCGTCCGCAGCGGGGAAATGGTCGTTGTGGTTGATGACGAGAACAGGGAGAACGAGGGAGACCTTGTAATAGCGGCTGAGAAATGCAATGCCGAGGCTGTGAATTTCATGGCGCTGGAAGGAAGGGGTCTTATATGTCTTTCCATGGAAGAGGAAGCCCTCAATAGTCTGGACATTCATGAGATGGTTCCCAGGAATACTTCCCTCCATAAAACAGCATTCATGGTAAGTATCGATGCGATTGAGGGAGTGTCCACGGGTATATCCGCCCATGACAGGGCCAGAACAATTGCAGTTGCAATAGACCCCTCCTCACAGGCATCGGAACTAGCCAGGCCAGGTCATATCTTCCCACTGGCCGCAAGACCTGGAGGTGTCCTTTCCAGGACCGGTCATACTGAAGCCGCTGTAGACCTCGCCAGGCTTGCCGGGCTCAGACCTGCAGGGGTTATCTGCGAGATCATGAGCCGGGACGGTTCCATGGCAAGACTCCCTCAGCTCATATAATTTGCCGGGAAGCATGGCCTTGTACTCACATCGGTTGAGGAGCTGGTTCGATACCGAAGGAAAACCGAAAAGCTGGTCAGAGAGACGGCCAGATCTACACTGCCAACAGACTATGGCATGTTCGGCCTTCACATATTCGAAAGCA
>JAUWMQ010000095.1 GCA_030613065.1 Candidatus Aegiribacteria sp.
ATCTTGGCTCTTCTGTCCCTCTCCGCCTCGGCCTGCTTTGCCATGACCCTCTGCATGTCTTCGGGAAGGTCCACGTGCTTAACCTCTACGGTACTGACCTTAATGCCCCACGGATCTGTCATTCTGTCAAGTATGTTCTGAAGTTTTGCGTTAATCTCATCCCTCTGTGAAAGAAGCTCATCGAGAGTTGCCTCACCAAGTACACTCCTTAGAGTAGTCTGCGCGAGCTGGCTTGTGGCATAGATATAGTTTTCTACTTCCAGAATGGCTTTCTTGGGGTCAATGACCTTGAAGTAAACAACTGCGTTAACACGTACGGATACGTTATCCCGAGTTATAATATCCTGCGGCGGGACATCCATTGTTATCACCCTGAGATCAACCCGTCTGATACTATCGATCATGGGCCAGACGATGATCAGTCCGGGGCCCTTCAGGCCTATCACTTTACCCAGCCTGAAAATAACACCTCTCTGATATTCCTTAAGGACTTTAAGCGCTGATACAAGGAAAAGGAACAGAATCACCACTACAACTAGTATTACCGGCCCCATTATTACTCCCTTCTTCGATTCGACTGTTTATCTATTTATTCAGTATCAACTTCAAGTATCATTGAGTCTTCCGCGATACTAACTACTTTTACTGTAGTCCCCTCCTCAAGGATGGTGGATCTTGCCGAGGGAAGGCACCACCAGAGTTCACCTCTTATCTCAAGAACAGACCTGCCCATGAAGTCCGACTTCTTTGTAATTATCCCAGTTTCACCTATCATTGCCTTTTCACCTGTCACTTTTGGTAACTTCTGAGCTTTCAATCCGAGATAAAGCTGAATAAGCCCCAGTATCAGCAGCAATACCCCGCCTGTTATGGCAAGCGGCACGATATTCGCTTGTATCTGAATCTGATTAACCATCATCATTCCATCCTCCAATCCGAAGCGGTTTCTATTCCTTTGAGCCTCAGGTCGAGTTGAGTGGGGTTTGAAGCGGCGGCAAGTGCTACTTCCTTTTCTATCTTACCATCCAGAAGAAGATTGTATAGAGCCATGTCAAAGGTCTGCATTCCGTACTGTGAATAGCTCTTCTGCATAGTTTCGGTCAGAAGGTAGGTTTTGTCTGGATTGATGATGCAGGCAGCTATCGTGGATGATTGAATAAGGACCTCCGCAGCAAGAACTCTTCTATTATCATCACCAATACCGGGAAGAAGTCTCTGGGATACTATCCCGGATATCAGCTGGCCCAGCTGCAGCCTTATAAGATGCTGCTGCCCCTGAGGAAATACATCTACGATTCTGGATATGGTTTCCATTGCGTTGGTTGTGTGAAGAGTACTGAGCACAAGGTGCCCTGTTTCCGCTCCGATAAGGGCTGTGGTAATCGACGTAATATCCCTCATTTCTCCTATGAGAATTACATCCGGGTCCTGTCTGAACACCGCTCTGAGGCCGGTACTCCAATCCTTTGTGTCAATTCCCACTTCTCTCTGACATATGGTGCAATTGATATCCGTGTGAAGGAATTCAATTGGATCCTCTATTGTCACAATATGGGCGGAACGGTTCTGATTGATATGGTTTATCATTGCCGCAATGGTTGTTGATTTCCCTGTTCCGGTTGCTCCTGTAACGAGAATCAGTCCCCTTTGTTCCATGGAGATCTTCTTAACAATCTCAGGAAGGCCGAGGTCATCTAGATCCGGAACTTCAAATGGAATCTTCCTCATGACCATTGCAGGTGTTCCACGCTGATGATAGATATTAACTCTGAACCTGGCCTTACCCTCAAGCGAGTAGCCCAGATCAAGTTCGTTGCCACGGGCAAACTCCTCAGCCTGAGAATCGCTGATAATTTCACCAATGATACGCTGAATATGTTCAACTCTCATAGTGGAGAATCCATCTACATGAACTATCTCACCTGATTTTCTGATTATCGGTTTGCTGCCAACCTTGAAGTGCAGGTCACTGACATCATCTTCAAGCACAGCATTAAGGAGTTTGTTAATAGCTTTTTCTTCTGACATACAGACCATTCTCCCTGATGTAATTCCTGACACTTTCCGGTACAAGATAGCGTGTATTCATCTCACTGGCAAACCTGTCTCTCAGATCACAGGATGAAATATGCATGCCAGGGATATTAAATGTCTCCACCATGGATCTATACTTCATATTAATTGATTCCTCTTCGTATCCGGGTCTGGTACCTGCCACCATTTTCGTCATTTTCGATATGCGTTCAGGGTTCTTCCAGGTATGAAGTTCTTTCAGGCTGTCCATACCCATGATAAAGCAGGTTTTCATGCCCATACCGTTCAGTTTTTTAATGAGGTTCACTGTCCATGATGTTTCATCTGAAGGTTCGAGGTCTACTGCAGTCAACTCCGGGGATTCAGCGACCGCAAGCTCAGTCATGCGAAAACGGTGCCTGAATGGCGTTATCCGTCTTCCGGGTTTATGTGGGGGAATTCTCGTGGGAACAAGCAGTACATCTTCAAGACCAAATTGATAATAGGCCTCCAGAGCCAGAACAAGATGACCAAAATGGGGAGGATCAAATGTCCCGCCCAGCAGCCCTGTCATTTCACAGTTCACCAAGTCTGGATTGTATGTCTGTCAGCTGATCTTCGCTCAGTTCGCATTCGTCAATTGCTCTTTGGTAGAATTCCCTGGCCGTATACTCGTTACCCTTTGAGTAATAGATATCTCCAAGAGAGATCAGAACGTCCGCTCTGCACTCGGTCACGCCGTAATCGAGCGCTTCCCTGAGGTAAAGCAGAGAGGCATCATACTTGTCTCTCCTCGAATAGACCTGACCTATGAACAGCGCTCTCCAGGCAAGATGGTTATTTACATCACCCATCAGGCTTACAGCATCTTCAAGCAGAGTTGATCCCGGATATTCATCAAAGAAGTTCTCCAGTTCAGCTTTGCAGTTAAGTACAGGTGTCAGATCCTTCCTGTAATCCTGACGCTGGCTCCACCACACCCTTGCAGACTGATACGCACAGTCATCAGCCCACTGGCTGCTGGCGTATTCTCTCTCGACCCTGTCGAAATAGAAAAGCGCATCGTCCCAGTATCTGTTGCCTGCTTCAGCCCTGCCGAGTCGATACATGTAGAAATCTATCCTGGATGATCCCGGGTACATAAACATCAATTCAGTGTACAGCCTTGAAGCACCGCTGAAATCGGAATTCAGGAAAGCTTCGTCAGCCAGTTCTTCTACCTGCTCAAGATTCATGCCTGTGGTGTTGTATGATCTGCCGCAAGCTGCGGCGAGTACCAGGGCTGCCGAAATTAATGCAATGTTCCTTCTCATTCAGATATCCTGCTCCATCCATTCGTAATCGTAAGTTAAAGAATCTCTTCTTGCAGCAGCAAGTACAGCAGCCTGCGAAGATGAACCCGGTGAAACGCCGCACGCTCTTCTATACCATTGAAGGGCGCTTCCAATATTTCCGTTCCCCTCCTCTAATAGCCCTAACATGTAAGCCGACTCGATCCTCTCGCCCGAAAAGTTGGAACCCCACACTTCAAGGAGTTTCTCTCTCGCAAGTGTTCGCCGGTTTTCAGCAATGTCTGACTCTGCAGCTTCAATCAGAAGATGTATTCTTCTGAGCCTTGCATCCGGTTGTATCCCGCCAAGTCTGTCTAGTTCCGTAAGGACCGCAAGCTCTTGCTCGATACGGGATGTATAGGGCAGGAGAGAAGCCTTTGCTCTAAGGATTTCCTCCCTCAGATCCGTTCTGGATCTTGGAATTCTGTCCAGCTCGACAAGGAATATCTCCGCTGTAATTGCAAATATGCTGTCAGCTGCGGCTGAGCCTGCAAGGGTGTCCGGAATCGCAGAAAGAAGCTCAAGATGGTTGCCTGCATAAACACCCCTGAAAAGCCATTCGGATTCGAAAGTATCCTGAATGTCGTAATTCAATGCGTTTTCAAAACAGTAGAAGGCCTGAAGAGAATCGGAGTTTCTTGCCATTTCCCATGCCAGTCTTCTCCAGAGTTCACCTATCTCAATCGGGTTGATGTCACCATAATTCTCCGACAGCAAAGTGACTGCAACTCTTGCCTTCTGCCTGTAAAGCGTATTTCTTTCCGATTGAGCGGCCAGTACGGCGGTGAAGGCATAATCCAGCAGAAGCTCAGGCTGGCTGTCTCCACGGGCTACCGCCTCTTCAAAGAGCATTACCGCCTGAACATAATTCCCCGATTGCCTGAGTAATCTAGCCTCTTCAACCGTATCATCACCGGTCTCCCCGACTCCGCACCCGGCAGAAAGAAGAATCAGAAGAAACAGATTCAGCGAAATGCCAATGCGTATCACTTAAACTGTCTATTCAGCCCTGCTGGAGTAGAACAGGTATACAAGGCTTGCCACAACTCCGGATACAATTATGGGTTCCAGAATTCCACCACCCCTGTTTTCAGGCATATCACCGGAAAGCCAATCCCATTCTACTGACCCGTTAAGAACTTCAGCATCGGACCAGGATATTACATCCTCTTCAATTCCGCTGCTTCTGACTGTCATGAGTATGCTGCCATCAGCATCAAGCAGAGTGGATGAGAGTTCACACTTGGCTATTCTTTCAACTCTCTTATTGCCGATCAACCATGGTCTGCTTACATCTCCATACTCCACAACCAGTTCCATGGGTCTGATCATCAGAGTCATGCAGGGGTTGTCTTCTCTTACATCCCGTTCAAATATACTTATTCCATTATCGTGGAGAATGGAGGAAATGGTCTGTTTTATGAACCAGTTTCCGGAATGCTCACCGATGATATCTATCACAATCTCATCTGCGCTATAAGAAGACAGGCTGTCCGGAAGTTCCTGGAGAGACAGAAAAAGTGCGTCCTCGGCCAGTTCCATGTTCGATGGAACCAGAGCAAGCAATACGGTCATCAGAATAGTATACATATCTGTTCCTTACATATTAGCAATTGAACTGAATCTGAAATCCTCTTACAGAACTTCAGACAACACAACTAAGTATTCACTTCTCATTGAAGCAAAGATAAAGCCGGAGGAGATGATGCGCCACACCCGTTATTCGAGAACCTCCGCAGTAAGGTCGGATCCTTCTCCTCCGGTGATCCGGCATCTAATGATACATCCCGGTTCGACGATGCGATCAAAACAGCACGCTCCGTCAACGGCTGGCGCGTCCAGGCGGGAATGTCCCAGCAGCGGTGTATCCGCCAGAATATTCATGATCTCTCCTTCCAGCCTGTCAGCCCAGATAATGTTATGTTCATCCGCTGCATCCCCTATTCTCGCAAGTCTTGACTGAACAATACTTTCATCGGGAAGCTCTTCATCAGATTGTCTTGAAAACTCCCGGGTCCCCTCTTCTGGCCAGTATGGAAATGCGGCTATTGTTCTGATACACCGGTATTGAAAAAGGAATTCAAGCAGCTCATTGAAATCCCCTTCGGTCTCACCGGGATATCCCACTATTACAGATGTTCTGACAGAAAGCATCTTTTCAGAATTTTCAAATTTATCGAAAAGTTTCCTTACGCCATTCCCGGTGTAGGGTCTACCCATTCTTTTCAGTATCCTGTCCTGAATATGCTGGACAGGAATATCAATATACGGCATGACGTTTTCATGTTCCGCAAGAAGTGAGAGAAAGTCATCAGGGAAATATGCCGGGTGAATGTAATACAGCCTGAACCATATATCAGGATATGTACTCGCCAGTTGAGAGATCAACCAGGATATTCCGCCCCTGCCGCACTTCCAGCTTGCAGTATCCTGGCCAACAATTCCTATCTCAACCGCTCCCTGTTCCACAAGGGATTCCGCATCCATCAGAATCTCCTCAGGACTTCTGTCTCTTCTTGCACCTCTAATAAGAGGAATAGTACAGTAAGCACAGTTATTTGAGCATCCTTCAGATATTTTAAGATACCTTGATATCCTGCCTCCGGCAGGTTCAGGACCTGAATCCGACTGTATCGAAAGATATTCAGCAAGGCGCGATGTATCCCCCGGACCGGTTATCAGGTCAAAATCCTCCAGCCCTCCAGACCCATCATCAGGATATCTTCCGGGAAGGCAGCCTGCAAGGATCAGTATTCTACCAGGCTTTTCATTTTTCCATTCCAGAGCCTGCTGCATCGCATCAAGGGATTCGTCCACTGCGGGTTTAATAAATGCGCATGTATTGATGAGAAGTAGATCAGTATCCTCCAGGTCCCTGGTAATACTCCATCCGGCTCTGGTCAGGCAGCCGGCAAAAGCATCTGAATCAGCTTCGTTCTTGGGACAACCCAGGGTCAGAAGAAAAGCTTCGGGCAAACTACATCTCCTCAGGATTCAAAATGGTGTATGTATCGGGAACAATCAGCTGGAAAATGCTTTCAGGGCAGAAATCATCAGTGGTCAGGTCCCATATCGTATACTCGGTTCTGTTGCCGTTGTAATCTGTTGTTGAAAACAGGAACGGCAGACTGTCGGAAAGGGTGAAACCCACTTTCATGCGGTTTATCCCATCTCCGAAATCACCTTCAAGTAGAACGATCAGGCTGTCACCGGTGACCTGGAACGCTTCAGTAATTGTTGTATCAGAGCACCTTTCAAGCATATGTAGAAAACTGCCCGGTTCTTCAGATGGATAAAGCAGGACCTGCTGCAGATCAGCCTCAATTGTATAGAGGACTGATCCGTCGTAACCCATTGCTGATCCCATAGGTTCAGTATAGGAAAGGAGAAACAGGTCAGGACGAGCTATATACATTGTTCCTGAGGATGTTTCTTCCTCAAGTGTAAGTGCCCAGGAATCTGTCTGAATAAACGATCCTGTCATGAATACGGTGTTTCTCATCTTTTCAAGCAGAGGAGAAAGAGGAGATGATGCGGTTATGGAAATCAGAAGGCAGAGGTACAGCATATAAATAGTAATGGTCAGGGTTCGATGAAATTGTTGTGGAGAAGAGATGCATCAACTGTTGCATCGGTTCCAATTACTACTACAACTCCAGTATGTCCTGGAGCAACAGTTGAGATTATATCTCCTCCGGGTTGAACAGGTACTGAGGAATGCGATGACAACCATGAGGATAGAGAATCTGAGACTATATTGGCTTGCTCCTGAAAACTATCCGGGTAGAGAACCAGGGTTACATCGGGAGCTCCCGCATCTTCTATGGTCAGAGGAGGAGTACCTGTGGTCACAATGAGTATTTCAAGCTGTGATACTGTGGAATTTACTGATGGTGAGCCCACCAGCGCGATCGATGGAAAATTCACTGGAATGCTGTTAATATTTTCAACTGGAATATCACTTATGCCTGTCAGTTCGTATTCTATCTTCCGTACTGCAAACTGAGCATCACTGTTAAGACGAGAGTCAGGAAAACGGTAAATCAGAGAATTGAAGGTTTCCTTTGAATTAGACAGACTTCCCCTGAAATACTGCTGACAGGCTCTCGTAAAAACGGATAATTCATCTTCCCCCTCTATGTAGCCTGAATGATCCCAGCTCCTATTCCCCCCGCCGCAGGCGAGAGCAAGGACAAGAATCGGAAGCACGGAATAAAGTAGTCTACTCCTCATCACTGTTTTCTCCCTCCAGTTCCTCCTGGGTTACCAGCACTGCCCGGGCCTTACTGCCCTGAAATGGCCCTACAATACCAGCCTGTTCAAGCATGTCTATCAGGCTGGCGGCTCTTGAATAACCCACTCTTAATCTTCTCTGAATTATAGACACAGAGCCCTGCTGAGTATAAATCACAACCTGTTTTGCTTTCCCGAACAGCGGATCATCTATCTTTATTACGGATGGGTCACCTGGGTTCCAACTGTCGTCAGCGGGAAATTCGAATTCGAACGGTACCTCCGGCTGATCACGAAGATGCTCAACTAAAGTCCTGGTTTCTTCTGTTGATATGAATGAGCCGTGAATTCTGGTCGGCTCGGGCGAGGTGGTAGGAAGATAGAGCATATCTCCATTGCCCAGAAGCTTCTCTGCGCCATTCATATCAAGGATAGTTCGGGAATCGGTTTTCGACTGTACATTGAACGCTATCCGCGAAGGGAAATTTGCCTTGATTACCCCTGTTATTACATCGACTGATGGGCGCTGCGTAGCCAGGACCATGTGAATCCCGACCGCCCTTGCCATATGAGCCAGTCGCGCAATTTGCGGTTCAATTTCCCTGGAGGCGGTAAGCATCAGGTCAGCAAGCTCATCGATGAATACTACGATATAGGGCAGTCTCTCATCCTCCGACTCTGGTGTAAGCCTGGTATTGAACTCATCAATGGATCGTACTCCAATTCTGGAAAGTCTCTTGTAACGGTTTTCCATTTCGGATACAAGAGCCGTAAGAAGTCCGGTTGCCTTATCCATTTCAATAACCACCGGAGCCCAGAGGTGTGGGATTCCCTCGTAAATGGACAATTCCAGCATCTTTGGATCTATCATGGCCAGTCTTACTTCAGATGGGGTCCTGGTCAAAAGAAGAGACGCGATTATTGAATGCATGCAGACGCTTTTTCCCGAACCGGTAGCTCCAGCAATCAACAGATGAGGCATTGTGGTAATATCGGCAACAAAAGGGTCCCCTTCTATCTTTTTACCAAGTGCGATAGGGAGCTTCTCATCTTTCACTCTATCAATTACTTCCCTTAGAAATACCGTCTCAGGAGTCGGGTTGGGAACTTCAATTCCAACCGCCCCCTTGCCTGGAATGGGGGCGAGGATTCGAATCCTCCTGGCCTTCAGGGCAAGAGCAAGATCATCAGAGAGGGAAACGAATTTATTGACTTTGATCCCCGGACCAGGTTCGACTTCGAACCTTGTAATAACCGGCCCTGGATAAGTACCAGTGACCTTGCAGTCTATACCAAAATCTTCCAGCTTCTCCATGAGGAGGTCGGCCAGGTCATTCAGCGTTCTTTCAGTCATTCTTACACGTGCACTTTCATCTGGAAGATACAGGCAGGATAATGGTGGACGAATGTACCCATCGACATCACCGCTATCGGCCACTGCATAGGTTTTCACTCCGCCTGTCAGCGTTTCTGAAGTGATCTTCTTCCTCACATTCTCCTGATTCTTATGCTGTACTTGTCCTTCCGCTTTGCTATTATTATCGGGCTGAACATCGTCCTCTTTCCCGAAGGGTATCTGGGGAACGGATTCATCCGATTTATCCCGGGACCATGCGTTGGATCCGGCAGTCTCAGACATTTTTCTTTTCCTGGATTTCTTCTTTTTCTCTCGATTTCCACTTATCAATCTGGAAAGCCTGTCAGCGATTGACTGGAAATCTGAGCTGATATCCCAGCCTGTAAAAGCCACAAGTGAAGCTACAAATGCTGTGAAAAGAATCAGGAAGGTTATGACTGCTCCAGTGACGGGAACGAGAATATCTCCGAGAGCACCAGCAATACTGCCTCCTGGAATATTGTGAAATCCGGCTATCCTTCTGATTATTACTAAATCAAGTACGGCTGTGAAGAAGTAACCGGTGACAGCAATACCCGACAGTATCCTGAATCCGGTTTTCCTGAATTTTAAATCAAGGAGCCATGCTCCTGTCTGAAAGAGAAAAAGTGGTATGAGCAGGGAAAGAAATCCAAATTTCTCATAAAGGAATCCTTTTACATCGCCTGCGATTCCCGGCGCTGGTATAGCCAGTACTGCAATCAATGACACTCCAAGGAAAAGCACGGTTACAAGGATAACGTTTCGCATCCTGCGTGGTTTTTTCCTTCTTGCTCTTCTGGATGTCCGGTATTGTTTTCCTGTAGCCATTATATCTGCCTCACTGTATTTCCCTTATTGTCCGAGGGAAACGCTGGATCAATTTCAAGCTTACCATCTATCCAGTACTGATACTTCATTGTCTGTCCTGAAAGAACTTGTATTTCGCCAACCCAGCTTCCGTCCGGAAGGCGTTGCATCGGATTGCTTCCCTCGTTCCAGTTGTTGAATTTTCCTACTACGGAAACTGTCACAGCATGTTTGGCGCTAAGGCAGAGAAATTCCACAGTGACCCTTTTTCCGAGGTTTTCCTGCACTGCATCCTTCAAATCGTTGTAAGGTCTGAAAACAGGTCTTATCCTGGGAGGAATCTCAATTATTCCATCTCCCTGTGGATCACGGGCTCTTCTTCTGCTTCCCTCTTTGGTCTCGAAACAGCCGAAACCCCTGAGGTATATAGTTTCACCATTGCACAGCTGCTCCGTAATTGTATCCAGCAGGGTTGCCAGTACTGATCTTGTGACCGTTCTGCTGACGCCGATCTTTTCAGCAACTACTGCCGCCAGTTCATCTTTTGTCATAATTGCCCCCCGAGTTACCGGCAATACCGCTCTATGAAAGGATAAGTGCCACAGAAAAGTGATAGCAGAATCCGAATTATATATATCTCTCCATCTTAACAGACGTTGAAGTCAATACATCACCATTCGCAATCCGTCAACCTGCAGTTTGATAAATGGGGCCTTATAAGCAAATGGGGTCAGGCACCAAAACTTGAATTCACCTATCCCATGCCCCGGTATATTTGATTATCATCATTCAATGAACAGTTTTAATAAAAACGGAATGATCTTTATTGCAGGTCCTCCCTGCTCGGGTAAATCAACCACGGGGAAATTACTTGCCATGAAACTCGATCTCCCTTTCCACGATCTGGACACACGTATTGAGGAGACCGCCTCAATGAGTATCCCAAATATTTTCAGACGGCTGGGGGAGAAAGAGTTCAGAAGACTGGAATCTGAATCACTTGATTCCCTGCTCTCAGCCGATGAAAGGATAATCCTTGCACTTGGAGGAGGCTGCCTGTTGATAGACAGTAATCTCTCTGCGGTGAAGAAGAAGGGGATCATAATTACTCTTACTGCAACAAATGATGTACTCCTTAAGAGAAGAAGACTGCAGAAGGGAAGCAGACCACTCGCAATGAACGACAGGAAGTTCATTGAACTGCTGAATAGCAGAGATGAACACTACCATTCGCTGCCAAACAAAATAGACACTTCGCTCATCACCCCGGAAGAGACCGTCCGAATCCTCCTGGAGTCAGACCTCATATCTTAGCGTTATCGGGGTCGGGCGTCGAATCTTAGCGTTTTATTTGTTACGACAGCAACAAATGCTGGGATTCGAGGCCTGACCCCCTTTGCTTATAACGCCAAGATTCGGTGCCTGACCCCAAACACTAACACTCTTTTCGACCCCAATTATTTGAGCGAGTAAAGCTTCCCGGGGTGCTGCGTGACAACACCTGCCATTTCCAGGCTCAACAATTCAGACTGAAGTACTGCGATACCTACTCCAACCATTCGCAGCAGCTGGTCATAATGGAGTGTTTCAACGGACAGGTGTTCCAGAATAGCTCTTGCGGTATCGCTCTCAGGTTCAAAGGTGTCTCTCGTTTTTCCCGTATCGCGCCCCAAGCCAAGGGGTTCAAGAACATCGGCAGCAGTAATGACCACTCCCGCTCCATCACGAAGCAGCATATTCGTACCCATCGAAAGGGCTCTTGTTATTTCCCCGGGCACGGCAAATACATCTCTGCCCTGATCAAGTGCTGTGTTCACGGTTATCATTGTGCCGCTTCTCTTGCCGGCCTCCACCCCCACACCTCCCTTTGAAAAACCGCTGATAAG
>JAUWMQ010000021.1 GCA_030613065.1 Candidatus Aegiribacteria sp.
GGAGGATGAACCCGAAGAAATACTGGACGAGATTATGGAGGATGACCCCGAAGAAATACTGGACGAGATTCTGGAGGATGAGCCGGTAGAAATGCTGGAGGAGATTACGGAGATAGAATTGTTTGAGCTGGAACCAGTCCCAGAGACAGAAGTTGTGGAAAACAATAAGGAAAGGAACACATCGATGGCTTCCGAGGATCAACTCACAAAACTGTTTGAAGCTTCTGACAGAGAATACGATAATGGTCATCAGCATAAGGCAGTGGCATATCTGAAGAGAGCCAGAGTACTCGATCCGGATAATCCGGAGGTTCAATTGAAGTTAGATCTACTTAAAACGAAAATTAAATCCGCCAATCTTGTTCAGATAGCACGCAAGAAGCTTGAATCAGGGGAGGTTGCCAGAGCTGTTGTTCTGGTTCGTCAGGCTTTTAGTATGAGATCAGATACCACTGGCCTTGATGAACTGCTTTCTGATCTTGAAGACCGGTCGGGAATACCCTTCTCAACATCTGAAGGAAGCGCTGCCAGAGGGTCAGCATCCATTTCCAGCGGGGATTATATATCTCGAATACGACAGCTTGTGCAGGACAATTCCCTGGAAGAGGCTGCATCGGTTGCTGAAAAAGCCTTCGGAATCTTTCCCGAAGATGATCTTGTGATTGAGTTCGTCGATAACTTTAAAAAGCTTGGACTTCTGGAATAACGGGCATTTATCAGCCTGAAAAGAAATCCGGAACACACGTAAGTAGAATACCAAGAACAAGTGCGGCTATTCCTATCAGGAATATCAAGCCGGTAATCACCGGATGAAGTTTCTTCCCCAGCATTACGAATCCTGCAACTGAAAGCAGAAACCCCGGTATCAAAAGGGCAAGATAGGTGTAGTTCAAAGAGATCTCCTTCTTATCGGTTCAAGTGTAATGAAACGTACCTTCATGAATAACATGCACCAGTATCGTGTCAAGTGCTATATGGCGCAAAATTGCGAAATTATCTGGTGCATTACATGACAGAAAACCGCGTCAGGCTTCTTTGCCTGAAAGCTTCTCCCAGAGTACCTTATCCTCTTCCGATACGGATGAAGGCAGCAATACTCCCACGTGAACCAGCTGGTCACCTTTCGCTCCTCTGTAGGGAACTCCCTTACCGGGAATTCTCAGAACCGTTCCCGGCTGGGTTCCTGGATGAATCTTCAGAACAATCTTGCCATCAAGTGTACGTATCTTCAGTTTTGTTCCAAGAACTGCCTGTGGAGCGCTTATATTCACACTACAATGAATGTTTCTACCATCTCTTCTGAAAAAACTGTCAGGGATGATTCTCAGTTTTACCAATACTGTCTTCCTGGAAGGTGTTGCAAGACGCAGCACCGACCCGTCATCCGAACCGGCTGGAATGTCCAGGTTCACAGTTTCAGAGGCAGTTACCGTTCCTGTTCCATGACACCTTGAACAGACGTCAGTATAAGTTTTCCCTGCGCCCCCGCAGGTCGGGCAGGGCATGACCATCTGACCCTGCTGTACTCTGCCCGAGCCACCGCACTGGCTGCAGGTTTTCTCACCGGAGCCACCCGCTCCCATGCATATGTGACACATGGAGGGTAATTCCAGATTTACTTGTGTAGTTCCTCCGAGAGCTGCGGTTGCAAATGGGACAGATACAACAACAGTGGGTCTTGAGGCCCGTTTCTGACCAAACCCACCACCTGTACTGAAACCGCCACCTCCACCGAACATGGACCGGAGAATGTCCGCCAGTCCGCCACCACCAAAGGGACTTCCGGTCTGTCCGTCGGCATCACTCCATGAGAAGCCTCCACCACCACTCCGGAGCTGGTCGTACTGTTCCCTCTTCTCTTTGCTGCCGAGAATATCGTACGCTTCCGAAACCTCTTTAAAGCGTTCCTCTGCCTTTTTGTCCCCGGGGTTTGCGTCAGGATGATACTTCTTGGCCAGCTTTCGGTAAGCTTTCTTCAGATCATCCTGCGGTATTTTCTCATCTACTCCCAGTATTGAATAGAGGTCTTTGTTCACTGGTTTCTATTCTCCCCCATCTTCAGGCTGCGATGCGGTGCTGGCAGGTGAGACAGGCTTACCTACCTTGACTCTTGCGGGGCGGAGAAGATCCTGCCCGAGAAGGTAACCCTTCTGGAATATTTCCAGAACGGTATCCTGATGAAGCCCTTCTCTATTTTCAGCCAGCATGGCTTCATGGATATTCGGGTCGAAGGGATCATCCTTCTTCACATCCAGCTCACTAAGGCCCTCCTGCTTCAGAATGGTAACCAGCTGTTCAGATGTCTTCATCAGGCCGTCGGCTATTTCCTCAACGGAATGACCACCTTCTTTGACCAGCTTCTCAGCCCTGTGATAATTATCCAGCACTGCAAGAAGTTCTGCTATCAGCTCCTTCTTTCCCTGGTCGCAAAGCCGCCTGAAATCCCTTGCCTGGCGTTTTCTGTAGTTGTCGAACTCCGCCTGAAGCCTGAGGAGTTTCTCCTGATACTGCAGTCTGATGTGATCAGGTTCAACGTTCAGGAAAGGCTCATGGTTATCAACCTCTATCACTTCAGCCTTGTTTTCAGCTTCCACGACTTCCTGAATGCTATTCTGCTCCCCCTCAGAAAAGGGAATCTTTTTCCTTGTGGAGGTTCTGTTCTTTCTTTTACCGGTGTTTCTTCTTGGATCTGCCATCAGTCATCAACTACTTCATAATCAGCATCGACGGTATTGGCTTCATCTCCACCGGAACCGTTCGTTCCTGTGGTCTCCCCTGTCTGTTCACCAGAATCCGCAGCCTGCTGCTGAGCCTGCTGCTGCTTGTAGAAGGCCTCCCCGAACTGCTTCCAGGTTTCCTGAAGACTGTCGAATTTCTGCTTTATCAGGTTGTCATCTTCTCCCTCAAGAGCCTTCTTCATATCTTTGAGCGCAGAGTCAAGCCGGGATCTGTCATCAGGAGTTACTTTATCTCCGTAATCCTTCATCTGCTTCTCTATTTCGAAAACCATGGCGTCGGCATGGTTACGCCTCTCGATCTTCTCCTTCTTTTTCTCATCTTCCTCGGCATGAGCCTCAGCGTCGTGCAGCATCTTCTCAATTTCATCCTCGGAAAGTCCGCTGGAAGATTCTATTGTGATCTTCTGTTCCTTACCGGTGGCTTTATCTTTTGCTGCGACGTGGAGAATTCCATTGGCGTCAATATCGAATGACACCTCTATCTGCGGCATTCCCCTGGGAGCCGGTGGAATTCCGTCAAGGATGAATCTTCCGACAGTTCTGTTATCGGCTGCCATTTTTCGCTCACCCTGAAGGACAATGATCTCAACCTGGGGCTGATTGTCAGCAGCGGTGCTGAATATCTGGCTTTTCTTCGTGGGAATCGTTGTGTTCTTCTCAATAATGTGTGTGGCCACTCCACCGAGGGTTTCGATACCAAGTGTAAGCGGAGTAACATCAAGAAGCAAAACATCCTTGACATCGCCTGAAAGTACTCCAGCCTGGATGGCCGCTCCTATGGCAACCACTTCATCCGGGTTGACTCCTTTGTGTGGTTCCCTGCCGAATATCTCGGTAACTTTCTTCTGAACAAGTGGCATCCGGGTCTGTCCGCCTACCAGAATGACATCGTCTATAGCGGATGCTTCCAGGCCCGAGTCCTTCAGTGCTATTCTGCAGGGATCTACGGTCTGGTCCACAAGGTCATCAACCAGTTGCTCGAGCTTTGATCTTGTAAGGGGCATATCGAGGTGCTTCGCCCCGGCAGAATCGGCTGTGACAAAGGGAAGGTTTATGTTGGTACTCTGCGTTGTTGAAAGCTCACACTTGGCAGTTTCAGCAGCTTCCTTCAGCCTCTGAAGAGCCATCATATCTTCTGACAGGTCAATTCCCTTCAGTTTTTTGAATTCGCCAACCATCCAGTTAATGATGGCGTGGTCGAAATCGTCTCCGCCAAGGTGAGTGTTGCCGTTGGTTGACTTAACCTCGAAGACTCCGTCACCAATTTCCAGTATCGAAATGTCGAAGGTTCCTCCGCCGAGGTCGTAAACGGCTATGGTCCTGTTGGAAGATTCCTTGTCCAGCCCATAGGCAAGAGCAGCTGCCGTGGGTTCATTAACGATTCTCTCCACTTCAAGGCCGGCGATCTTACCGGCATCCTTGGTGGCCTGCCTCTGACTGTCGTTGAAATACGCCGGAACGGTCACAACTGCTTTGTCAACTTTTTCTCCAAGGTAATCCTCGGCTGTCTGTCTCATTTTCTGGAGGATCATCGCTGATATTTCCGGAGGGGAGTACTTTTTGCCCGATATCTCCACCCAGGCATCGCCGTTTTTTCCCTCAACAACCTTGTATGGAACCCTCTTGATCTCTTTTGTCATCTCGCTGTATTTGCATCCCATGAATCTCTTTATAGAGAATATGGTATTCTCAGGGTTCGCCACTGCCTGCCTGTGGGCTACAACGCCAACAAGCCTCTCTCCCTTATCATTGAAGGCGACTACCGACGGCGTTGTTCTGGCGCCTTCAGCGTTGGGTATTACGGTAGGTTCACCACCTTCCATGACTGCTACGCACGAATTCGTGGTCCCAAGGTCAATTCCAATTATCTTTCCCATGATATCATCTCCTGTTCTTCTTCTTTTTGTGCAAAGTAGAATGCGTTACTATCCTTCCCGTTTCCGGGATGAAATACTATTCCTGTACATGTAAAACCCTGCCGAAACCCTCTTCAGTTCCGGACTGCCGGGTATTGTTTCTAATACTCTTCGAGCAATCATCGTGCCAGAAAATTCCATATCCGCAGGATATTGTCCCGCAGTATTTTACCGATTCCACGAAACGGTTCACATCCGAGCGCTCTACAGCGGACGTGCTATTGTGGCACATTCCATGTCCACTCATGAAGTTGTATAATATATGGTTGCGGAAAGCACTGTGAAGACAAAGCCCTGTAGCGAAAGGGAGATGTGGACAGAATAATAGTACGTGGAGCCAGGGAACATAACCTGAAGAACATCTCTGTTGAGCTTCCCAGGAACAAGTTCGTAGTCCTCACGGGTGTATCCGGCTCGGGAAAGAGTTCCTTTGCATTTGATACCCTCTACGCAGAGGGTCAGCGAAGGTACGTTGAATCGCTTTCAGCCTACGCAAGACAATTCCTTGGTCAGCTGGAAAAACCTCTTTACGAGAGCATCGAGGGACTGTCGCCTGCGATCTCTATTGAACAGAAAACTGTAAGCCATAATCCAAGGTCAACAGTAGGAACAGTAACGGAGATCTCCGATTACACGAGGGTTCTCTACGCAAGGGTTGGCATTCCCCACTGCCCTGAGTGCGGCAGAGAAGTCTCAAGCCAGTCACCTCAGAAGATGGTTGAAATAATTCTGGCATTCCCGGCAGGAACAAGGCTGTTGATAACGGCTCCACTATTGAGAAACAGAAAGGGAGCCCATGAAGACCTCTTCCCGGCACTCAGGAAAAGAGGTTACGCCCGGGTTCTTATCGACGGAAAGATCAGGAGCCTGGAGGAAAACATCAAACTGAACAGCAAAAAAAAGCACAATATCCATCTTGTGGTCGACCGGATAGTATGTGAAAAGAGTATCACCAGCAGGCTTGTGGATTCCGTTGAAACAACCCTGAAGGAAGGGAATGGTGTGCTCTCGGTGATTGATGCTGATTCGGCAGAAGAAACCCTGATGAGCGAACACAGTGCATGCGCATGGTGCGGTATCAGCATGCCTGACCTCACTCCCCAGCTTTTCAGTTTTAACAACCCACTTGGTATGTGCCAGGAGTGCTCAGGTCTTGGGTATGAACTCAAGGTTGACCCCCTTCTGGTGATTCCCAGAAAGGCGCTGTCCATAAAGGACGGAGCCATCGGTCCATGGGGGATACCTTCAGGTCACGTGAAGAATCTTGCCCGTGCACTGGCCAGGGAACTTGATTTCAGCCCGGGAGCTCCGTGGCAGAGTCTGTCTCAGGAGATACAGGACGAAATACTTTTCGGCTGCGGCAACAGAAAAATCAATATAACATGGTCCACCAGAAACAGCACCGGAACATGGGAGACGAACTGGGAAGGCGTTATACCAAGGCTGGAGAGGCTTTATCGCAGCACCGCCAGCCAGGCGGCAAGAAAATATTACGAGAAGTTTTTCAACAAATCAGACTGCTCCGTATGCAGTGGCACGCGGCTGAGAAGGGAAGCCAGATCAGTGACTGTAGGCGGCAGGGGTATTCATGAACTCAATTCCATGACAGTGCATGAGCTCAATGAATTCTTTGCCCTCCTTGAACTGGATCCCTGGAGGAAGAAGATAGCTGTCGAACTCCTGAGGGAGATCCAGAACAGACTGAATTTTCTTGTTAATGTAGGCCTTCATTACCTTACCCTGGACAGAGCATCACCCTCTCTTTCAGGCGGAGAAGCCCAGAGGATAAGGTTGGCCAGCCAGATCGGAAGCGGTCTCACGGGGGTTCTTTACGTGCTTGATGAACCTACGATCGGCCTCCATCAAAGGGATAACAGAAGGCTCCTCTCTACTCTGAAGGGACTCAGAGACCTTGGCAATACGGTTCTTGTGGTGGAGCATGACCATGATACAATTCTGGCTGCTGACCATGTGGTGGATTTCGGTCCAGGTGCAGGTATTCACGGTGGCTATATCGTTGCTGCCGGAACCCCGGCGGATATAATGTCATCGGAAAAATCGCTTACAGGCGACTATCTTTCCGGAAGGAAATTCATTCACAGAACCGTACCCATTTCCGGTGAATCCAGCGCATTCCTGACATTAAAGAAGGCAAGCCTTCACAATCTTAAGGATGTCGATCTGAAGATCCCCCTTGGGAAGTTCATCTGCATTACAGGAGTATCAGGATCAGGCAAGAGCTCTCTTATCAGCCAGACTCTTTACCCGGCCCTTTCAGCGGCTACCGGAAATTCCCTGAAACTCAGGCCCGGCCCCTACGGCACCCTGGGGGGAGTTAAAAATGTAGATAAGGTCATCAACATTTCCCAGGACCCCATTGGGAGAACGCCGAGATCCAATCCTGCAACTTATAGTAAAGTTTTCGATCTTATAAGAAATCTGTTCGCCCAGACACCCCAGGCGAAAGTCCGTGGATACAAGCCAGGCCGATTCAGTTTCAACGTGAAGGGCGGCAGGTGCGAGGAGTGCAAAGGCGCAGGAGTAATAAAGATAGAGATGCATTTCCTTTCCGATGTCTTCATAGAATGCAGAACGTGCCTGGGTCACAGGTTCAATCGCGAAACCCTGAAAGTCACCTATGGAGGATTGAATATCGCGGAAGTACTGGATCTCACAATCAGTGAAGCACTCGTTCGATTCGAGAGGATTCCCGCCATATACCGCATTCTCAAAGTACTGGACGATGTAGGTCTGGGGTACATCCAGCTGGGGCAGCCGGCAACAACCCTTTCCGGGGGTGAAGCACAGAGGATCAAGCTTGCAAGGGAGCTTGCGCGTCCCGGGTCATCTCATACAGTATACATTCTGGATGAACCAACCACAGGCCTCCATTTTCATGACGTGAAAAAGCTCCTGATAGTCCTGGGAATGCTGGTCAAGGGTGGGAACACCGTAATAGTCATCGAACACAACCTTGATGTTATCAAGAACGCAAGCTGGATAGTGGACCTTGGTCCCGATGGAGGCGATGCGGGAGGACGAATAATTGCAACGGGTACGCCTGATCAGCTGGCTGCAAACAGCAATTCACATACGGGCCGTTTTCTTAAGGCAGTTCTTCAGGCGGACGCACAGGAATAACCGACCCAGTCTGAATGAGCAGGCTGGAGAGGGTGGCCAGTGATCCGAAAATATTCTTCACGCTTCCTGATATTCCCTCTACATTATCCCAGGCTGAGATAAGTCTGCCCCCGCAAGCCAGTCTTACCGAAAGGGCATCGTACCTGCCCAGTATTCCAGAATGAGTGCATATACAGTGTGACATCTCATGGATCTCTTCAGGAATTCTTCTGAGAATTCTGCTTCCAACCTCGGAGCTGTTCCCATTACCATCTTCCAGGTATATGAATTCGCAACGCAGTGCGTCCCTGAGCCTTTCAGCAACTGTATCCAGCGAAGGTTCGTCCGGCGTAAGCAGTTCCAGGAGAGTGACGCTGACAGAATGGTCCCAGCCGGGATCCCCGGTGTTGAATAGAGTGAGCATTCGGGAATCGAAATCCTCTGCATCTCCCTCCGCTGACCACAGGACAGTCCTGTTGCCCCCTTGACCCTTTCCCATCTTCAGGGCTGCAAATGCCTGGCTGATCATGAGCTCGGGGCTTCCCCCGGAAGAGTCGTATACCGCAGCGCCGATACAGACAGTTGCCGGCACCCTGTCAGGTCTTATCTCGGTGCTGGCGATCACACTCCTGATCCGGTCAGCGATGATCATGGCGTTCTCTCCTCCAGTTTCAGGAAGAAACACACCGAACAGATCTTCTCTGAATCTGCCTATCATATCGTTGGGGCGCAGTATTCCCTTAATAGTCGATACAACTGTTTTCAGTGAGTTGTCTCCGACCCTGTACCCGAAAAGCCTGTTTATCTCCCTCAAATCGTCCACATCAACAAGAAGTACAGATAGCGGAGTATCTACAGTTACATCGTCTGCAAGCTCCAACAGCCTTTTTGTCCATGAGTAACCGATGACTGAACCGGTAAGCGTGTCGATGTATGCCATGGATTCTCTATCGCGGAGAAGAAGGGCGGAGCCTGTCTGTCTGCAGAGGCATTCAACAAAAAACTCCGTTGCTCTGCTAATATTGTCAAATGGGGAATCCTTCTCGATAAGAATGTAGTTCCCCCGCTGAGAGTCATGGGAATGCAAACGTCTCTCCGTATGTGAGGGAATCACTGATTTCTCTGTTGGAATGATTATATACCTTCTGCTGCCGAAGGGGTTCTCCCCGAAATTGTCTATTAAGACTTTCTCCTCTGGAAACTTCTTAATTATTTCTTCAACCTCAATAGAGGGAAGCCTCCTCTTTCCGGGGCCATAACCCTCTATTATGCTTAAGCTGTTACCGTTGATCCCGAGGGTCAGAATCCTGTCCGCTTTCGTCAGTATTCCCAGTGCTTCCAGGCTGGCGCTGATCTCCGAACGGAAAGATATCCTGTGCGATATTCTGCTTATCTCCTCGAAAATATCCATGGATTCATCGTTCAGGTTCACAGCTAAAGAATCCCTTATTTCCCTCAAGGTTCCCAGCGGACACCCGGAGGAAGTTCTCAGTCTTTCGATGCGACGGTCCGCACCGGTTCTTTCCATGAATTTGTCTCTGGCGCTATCCGGCAGCTGACAGGCTATATGCTCGTCAAGTTCAGCCAGCATGAGGGACGTTTCGGAATCTTCCCTTTCATCTCTTTCGAGGTTGAGCTTCATCCTGCAGCGGAGCAGAAGCCACACCAGCAGAAGGAAGTCCAGCTGCCGTGCGAGAACCTGCGCCGACTGGAAAAAATCGTCAGCATATCTGTCCTGTGAAGCAAGGATACCACTTATGCAGAGTTTCCAGGGCTGGAACGGGTCCTCATGAATACTGCTGTCAGACGAATCAAGTGATGCGGCAATAATGGAGGGAGCCCTTTCAAAGCCTCGAGAATACGCTTCCAAAGCAAGAATCAGAGCGTAAAGCACCGATTCACTCCCCTGGGAAGCCACAAGATAATCGGATATCTTCCCTGCCTCGGAAATGGGTTCGGAGCCGTTGACAAGGGATTTTAGAAATTCATCGGTACCCGGCAGAAGAAGGTTTCCGCTGCTGATGGTTTTGGAATCCCCCGTCAGGAATCCCAGATAAGCCTCACACCATGAAGCGTGCGGTTCTTCAGAGAGCATATCCGATGATGCCACAATTTCGCAAACCCTCTCTACAGCCACCCTGGCGTTCATAACCTGTAATGTTCTTGTGTACATATCTACCATGAGATCAAGAGTATACAGCTTGTTTGATAAATTTCCGCTTGTTGATGCGCTCTTCGAGACGTTCTGCAATATTGAAATAAGGCTTCTTACCGTGTAGCCCGGGCGTTCCTTCATTTCGAAAACGATAGTGCTAAGTATGTCCATGACCGCCAGTTGATCATTCGCGCTTTCAGCCAGCAGAAGCGCCCGCTGGAGCATTGTCATGGCTGCCTTTCTTCTTCCCGACGATATATAGACCTTCGCCCTGCACCATTCAAGCACCAGCTGGGTTTCAAGGGTAACAACCGGTACATGGGTCATCGCGGATAGAATCGCCTTATCAGCAGCAGCGTTCATCCTGAGTCCGGCCAGAGCGGTGGCAGCAGTAGCCAGTATCCTCACTATAATTTCATTGTCGTTTATCCGGGACAGCCAGTCTATCACCCTGTCTATCTCCGCCGCCATTTCCTTTATCCCCTCGAAATCCCTCGGGATCTCAGCCATACTGCTCAGTATTGCAGGAATCCAGTCGCCGGTATTCTTCTCCATACTCAACTCAAGAGCTTCCTTCAGGTGCTCCTCCGCCAGTGGAAGCCTGTTCTCAATCAGTTCAATCTCTCCCAGTCGCGTAAGCGCCATTACTCTGCTACTGGGGGATTTGAACAGTGGAAGATGCTGTTCGATGAATTCAGCGGCGGCATTGCTGTCGATGTTCCTGAATTTACGAGGTTCAAAGACGGTAAGAACTTCTCCTGCTTCTTCTGCTGACAGAACGGTTCTTCCAGGTTGTATGATTTCTCTTATGAAATAGGCGAGAAGTCTGAATTCACCGTTTTCCCGGGCCTGCTGTATCCCCCGCAGAAGCAGGGACAACCTGTCACGCGGGGGAAGCTGACAGTTTTCAAGGACCGCTATTATCTCAGGGAGTGTGGCCGCGGGGGAGAACTGAACGTACTCCGACAGTCTCTCAAGCCATTCTTCAGTATCTGACGTTCCGGGGCTTCCGGGGCGGAGTCCGGTTTCACCCGGAACAGTCCATCCATCTACATGGTGCTCCCGCTTTCTGCATACGACCCAATCATCTGCAAGTTCTGCCAGTATCTCCTGTACTGAAGCTATTTCAGCGTTCAAAATGTGTGCGATGGCACTGGTGCTGAGAATACACTTAATTCCCAGCAGGAGAGACGGGATCGCTTTTCTGAGGAATTCAGCTGACGTCCTGTTCAATATTCCTCCAATTCTCTTTCAGGATTCGATGGAAGTTTATCATCGCCGGATACCTGACAATATTCAATATCTCCGAGAAGATGCATGTTAGACACTTGTTCGGCAACCCCTTCAGGATTATCTTTCTTTCTCTCTCCAATATGTTGAATAGTGTTCCAGGGAAACGAAAGGAACTGCAAGTGACGTTATCAAAGCGATACAATGCCAAAGAATCAGAGCAGCGCTGGCAGGATTTCTGGACTGAGCGGGGTATCTTCAAATACAGGAGTGATTCCGGCAAACCGGTCTACTCTATAGACACGCCCCCTCCAACCGTATCAGGAAAGACCCATATGGGACATGTTTTCAGTTATGTCCAGGCTGAGGCTATGGCAAGGTATCAAAGAATGAAGGGAATGGAGGTCTTTTACCCCTTCTGCTTCGACGACAACGGCCTTCCAAGCGAGCGTTTCACGGAAACAGAGAAAAATGTAAAAGCTCAGGATATGCCAAGAAGCGAGTTCGTTAAATTATGCCTTGAAGTCACGGAGGAAGCCGAGAAGGAGTTCAGGGACCTCTGGACAAGGCTCGGTTTCTCATGCGACTGGGATCTTCTTTACACTACTATCGACCCCTGGGTTCAGAGGATCAGCCAGAGATCCTTCCTGGACCTCAACGACAGAGGTTTTGTTTACAGGAAGAAATCTCCCACTCTCTGGTGTCCTGAATGCGGTACTGCTGTTGCGCAGGCTGAAATGGATGACAGAGAATTTTCTTCAGTATTTCATGACATCGAATTCAAATTAGCGGATGGAAGCGGAACAATTCCCATAGCCACAACAAGGCCGGAACTGCTGCCGGCATGCGTCGCTGTTTTCGTAAACCCCTCCGATGAAAGATGGAACAGCCTGATAGGGAAAAAGGCATCGATTCCCATCTTCGGCCATGAGGTTGAGATATTGGGGGATTCAAAGGTTGATATTGATAAGGGCACTGGAATCGTCATGTGCTGTACTTTCGGTGACAGTACCGATATCGAGTGGTGGCAGGAGTTCGGCCTGGACCTGCGGATAGTACTGGACAACAGAGGGCATATGAACGCCCTGGCTGGCTTCCTTGAAGGAATGTACTGGAAGAAGGCGCGGAAAGTTCTGGTCGAGAAGCTTATCGATGAGGGCTTCAGGAAAGAGAGCAGAAACATCGAGCATACGGTGAACGTTCATGAAAGATGCGGCACTCCCCTGGAATACCTTATCAACATGCAATGGTTCGTCAGTATCCTGGACAGGAAGAATGAGCTTTTGCAGTGCGGCGAACGGGTCAACTGGTATCCTTCGTACTTCAAAGTTCGTTTCGACCACTGGGTTAAGAACCTGAAGTGGGACTGGTGTATCAGCAGGCAGCGTTTTTATGGTGTTCCATTCCCTGTATGGTACTGCGAGGAGTGCGACGAACCGTTCTTCGCGAGGGAAGAAGATCTCCCGGTAGACCCCCTTGAGGATAGTCCGGGGCAACCCTGCAGTAAATGCGGTTCTACTTCATTCAGGCCTGAGCCGGATGTAATGGATACGTGGGCCACAAGCTCCCTTACACCCCAGATAAATGCCAGGTGGGGGGAGTCGGATGAGAGGGAAGGTTTCATGCCCATGAGTTTGAGACCTCAGGCGCACGATATCATCCGCACATGGGCATTCTACACGATCACCAAGGCTTACCTTCATGCAGGCGACATACCCTGGCGTGATGTAATGATCAGCGGGCATGCTCTTAATCCTGCAGGCGAGAAGATGTCTAAGAGCAAAGGCAACGTGGCGGGTGATCCTCTTATCGCGCTTGAGCAGTATTCCGCCGATGAGCTCCGCTACTGGTCATGCAGCTCTAAGCTTGGCAGCGATGTTCTTTTCAGCGAAGAAGTTCTGGGAGATGGAAGACGCCTTGTAACCAAGCTCTGGAATGCCGTTAAATTCGCGGCCTCCCATCTGGAGGATTTCGATCCGATTCAGAAACCTGAACTGAAGCCCTATGACAGGTGGATACTTTCACGCTTTACAATCGCGGCAGAGAGGGCAACAGACGGTATGGAGGAGTACGAATACTCGGTTGCCATAAACAGGGCTGAGTCTTTCTTCTGGAAAGTTCTGTGCGATAATTACCTTGAAATTGTCAAGAAGCGTCTTTACTCCGATGACGATAAAACCGGAAAACAGTCGGCACAGTATGCCCTGTACCGTGTAATCTACGGTTCCCTGAGGCTTTTCGCTCCGGTACTCGTGCATGTAACAGAGGAACTTTACCAGGCTATCTTCAGGAGGTCCGAAGGGCACGAGAGCCTTCATCTGGCTCCATGGCCAAATCCCGGTTTCATGGACGAGGAAGCCCTGAAGTACGGTGATATGAGCCTGCTGATCATCGAGGAGGCAAGAAAGTTCAAGAGCCTTTCAAGCCTCAGCATGGCAGCACCTCTCAAGACCCTCGAAGTATCAGCGCCGGCTGCAGATCTGACAGGACTAAGCAGGTTTCAGGACGATCTTATGAATGTAACAAGGGCAGAGAATATCCTATGGACGGAGGGTACTCTCTTGACTGTATCGGTGATTTCTGCAGACGAGTAAAGTTCGAAACGCTGCCCGATCGTCCGCTAGCGCAAACTTCCCTGATGCTTTATAAATTGAGTAATAACAAAGATTATCAGGAGGTTAGACAATGGAATTTCCAATATTTCACGATCCCGGCAGCATCGAACTACTGCTTCGATCAATATTCAAAACCACTCCCCCCAAAATTGTTGATCAACACTATATCATCGGACTTGGCTTCAAGCGGGAGCTTGACGACGGGTTTCTGAAGCTTCTCCTGTTCCTGGATCTAATTGATGAAAACGGGCAACCCACTATTCTCTGGAAAAAGTCCATTGACCCGGAGCAGGCTCCGCTGGTTCTGAGGGAAGCAGTAGTAGTGGCGTACGGATCACTTTTCCACAGATTCCCCAACGCTTATAAGGAGGAGGGGAAGGAGCTGATGGAGTTCTTCAGGGTAGAGACTGGTGACTCCGACCCCAATGTAGCTTACATGATCCTTACCTTCAAGGTGCTTTGTGACCTTGCCGGGGTCACGAAAGTTGAACACGCAGTGAAATCTCCGAAACCGGTTAAGGAGACTCCGGCAGAGAAGAAACCGAAAGCACCCAAAACAAAGCAAAATCCCGCTGAGAAGAAGCCTGTAGATTCCCCGCAGCAGGATGGTACCCCTTTGATAAGAATATCAATAAACATAGACCTTGATGACAGATCGGACCCCGATCTTAGAGACCTTGTCATGAAACTGCTGAAACGGCAGCTAGAACTTTAAACCAATTATGGTGTTATCACATTAATACTATTAACACTACGAATACTACTAATACTACTAACGCTACTAATGCTAATAACGCTACCAGATTATTGTGAGGAGGTTTTTCGCAAATGAATAAAGTAAAATGGTTTATCCCATTTGTCGCTATGGCTGCGATACTGATTATGTTCTCATGCGGAGACGATGAAAACCCTGCCGGCACCGGTGATGATCCCACCGCGTCAACCCTTTCGGCCACTTCGGGAACCACCAATACCGTTTTCGCATCCTGGACAACGTGCCCGGACAACGATTTCTCCGAGTACAATCTCTACAGGTCAACTTCCTCGGGGATTTCAGCCAATCCCCCTTCCAGCCCTGTAAGAACGACATCAAGTGTCTCCGATACAACCTTCTCCGACCCCGGCCTTGACTGGGGACAGACCTACTACTACGCGCTGCAGACAAAGAATACGGGCAGCAACACCGCCTGGAGCAACGAGGTGCAGGTTGTAATAGCCGATTCCGGCAGCAGCAGCGGGTACCTCACCTGCTACGAGATTCAGGGGCAGCAGGCCTCTTCACCGTACCTCGATCAGGAAGTTTCAGTAACGGGAATAGTAACTACTGGTGGAGATGAGCTGTACGGAGGATACGCTGTTATGTGTGATGCCGGTGGCGGCTCATGGAGCGGGCTTATTCTTTACGGAGACAGTACCGCAGCCCTGGCAAGAGGCGACAGCATCACTATATCCGGAACCGTAGATGAATACTACGGTTTAACTGAACTCAAAGACTTTTCCGATGTCCAGGTTATCTCGACCGGTCATACACTCCCCGGTGCAATCGAACTCACAACCGCTCAGGTCTGCGAAGAGCAGTACGAAAGTGTTTTCGTTTCGGTGACCGACGCTATTGTTCTCGTTGAGAACGAGTTCAGCTACGAGATCAATGACGGAAGCGGCAGCTGCCACATGGGTAACCGCGGTGACTTCACCGAACCCAATGTGGGAGACACGGTTGATGTGCAGGGTCCGCTTTTCTATGGCGAAGACGAATGGCGCATACAAGCCCGCGACAACAACGATATCACCATACACGGAGGAGGCGTCTATACTTGCTACGAGATACAGGGACAGCAGCCGGATTCACCCTATGACGGTCAGACTGTAAGTGTGACAGGCATCGTTGTAGTAGGTGGAGGAGAGTACTACTCCAGCTCTTCCGCATATGCAGTTATTATGGATGCCGGTGGTGGTTCTTGGGGTGGTCTCACTCTCTACGGTACTGATGTTGCTTCTCTACAGAGAGGTGACAGCGTCACAGTAACCGGTACCATAGATGAGTACGATTACTTCGGGGCATGGGTTGATACATTCACCGAACTCGTCTATCCTTCAGCCGTGGTCGTGCATTCAACCGGTCACACTCTTCCCACTCCAGAACCTCTTGATACCGGCGATGTGGGGCAGGAACAGTGGGAATCGGTTCTTGTTTCGGTCACAGATGTGACTGTAACTGAAGATGATCTGGGATACGGCGAATGGGCGGTCAGTGACAGCTCCGGAGATATCCGGATCGACGACCTTGGTGATGATATCACTTACTCTCCGTCTATCGGTGATACTTTCAGCGAGATAATCGGTGTCTGCTGGTACAGCTTTGATAATTTCAAGATCGAACCCAGGGACGACAACGACCTGATTAACTAGATCTGACTATTTCGAACAGGAACCGGCGGATCAATTCTGCCGGTTTTCTGTTTCCAGTATCTGGCGGCGGAGACCTTCAAGCAGTGGTGTGGAGGGTTTCCAGCCGGTTGTCTTAAAAAGCAGTTCGGTTGACGCGCAGGTATCCCGGAC
Organism: Candidatus Aegiribacteria sp.; assembly: GCA_030613065.1. Lineage (GTDB taxonomy): Bacteria > Fermentibacterota > Fermentibacteria > Fermentibacterales > JCC-6 > Aegiribacteria. The sequence goes on from JAUWMQ010000021.1 coordinate 16,334, forward strand.
ATCCCCCGGTTGAACGGGCATAAACAAAAGCTTCGCCTTCTTTCCGGCTGCTTCCTCCAGAGTACCTATGGCCTCCAGCAGCGGGAGAGTATTACCACCTCCGAGGTTCATCACCCTTCCATCGGTACATTTTTCCGACAGTCTTAATCCCCGGACGACATCACCCACATAGGTAAAATCCCTTTTCTGGCTTCCATCACCGAATATTCTGAGGGGATTCCCCGTCCTTATGGCCTCCAGAAAAATAGAGAATGCCATGTCAGGCCTCTGACCGGGGCCATAAACTGTAAAGAATCTGAGGGAAACACTTGGAAGGCCGAAGTTCCTGGTGTACAGCCTTACAAGGTTCTCCGCTGCAAGTTTTGTAACACCGTAAGGAGAATCGGGTACGGGCAGCGTCATGTCCTCCACCATGGGGAGATCAGCCACTCTTCCGTATACGGATGATGAGGACGCGTAAATGAAATTCTTCACGTTTCCTCTTTTAAGTGACCATTCGAGGAGATTCTGTGTGGAGATGATATTGTCAGTAGTATATTGATAGAACTCTTCACCCCAGCTCTTTCTGACTCCTGGCTGTGCCGCCAGGTGGTATACGAGAATTTCTTCCGAAGCATCAAAGGCTCTGTCCAGCCAGGACATGTTCTTTCCGGAGAGATCTTCTTCACAAAGTTTGAAAGAAGGATTCTTCAGTAAATCAGCGATATTCGCCCTTTTAAGCTCAGGCGGGTAGTAATCCCGGAAACAGTCCACCGCCACCACTTCGGCATCCTCTGACAAAAGCTGCCTGGCAAGGTTACTTCCAATGAATCCTGCCGCTCCTGTAATCATATACTTCATCAGTCGCCACTTTCCTCTGTAATGAACCAGCTTACGGAATTCTCTCCAACGTTCATCAGATATCTCAGTGTGCCCTTCTGCACCGCCGGTGGAAGGAATTTCCCGCCAAACGGAGCAAGGCACAGGAACTCCGCCGGGTCAGGAAGTTCATCCACAACAAGGTCAACATGCGGCACCGGCACCGGGTCCATCGGATACGAAACCATCTGCGAAAGAAGCAGTTCCCGAAGCTGGCTCCAGGATGTCCCCTCGCAGCTGAACCCCGCTGCCATTCTGTGACCCCCGGCACTCGTAAACACATCCCCCATACTCACCAGAAAGCCGGCCATATCCCAGTCTCCATACGACCGGGCCTCACCTGCAAGTTTACCGTTCTCTCTGGGGGATACGATCAGAGTGCCACGGCGAGTGATCCTGCTCATTTTGCTTGCGAGTGTTCCCCCCATCCCATCGGGAATGCAATCCAGATAGACAAGGTTCATCCCGTAGGCGGAGGCCTGATCATCAGTATTCTGCAAGGCTTGCGCAAAGATCTCTGACAGTACATAAGACCTTCGCCTGCTGTTCTTTATCAGTCGTTTCCAGGTTTTGCGACAACGCTTGTAATTTTCATCGTTCATGAATTCAAGGAGGATCTCTATTCCCGAGTCCTCCCCTTTTCCAATCACTGAGGTAATGGCATGGCGGACCATGGAGCCTGTCCAGGCCTTCTCTCTGGCAGGCCAGACTTCCGCAAACACGGCCAGCCCTCCCTTCAGCACACCAGTATCCATCTTCCTGAATTCTTCCAGCAGATATCTGTTCCAGCCCAGAAATGGCACACGGTCCGATACAGTTCCAAGAGCGTTTGCGGTTAGAAGCTCAGGCTGATTCTCCCAGCGTGGAAATATGGAGACAAGGGCCGCGTAAAGAACCGAGCAGCCGGCCAGATAGGTTGCTGGAGGGCCAACTCTCTGCGGGTTGATCATTCCATGGGCGGGCGGCAGAGGATAATGGAGTGTATGGTGGTCGGTTATAACCACTCTGGCACCAAGATCAATTGCCCATTTGACGCCGCGAACGGCTGAACATCCGTAGTCTACTGTAAGCAGAAGATCACCCGGCAGCAGTACACCCTCCATCCTCTCGGGGAGGAGGCCGAAATCGTCGGTTACTCTTATGGGCATTATAGGTACAACCTGATAACCTTCACCCTCAAGTATCCTCTGGCCTATATAGATACCCGTGATACCGTCCATATCATCGTGCCCGTAAAGAACGATTTTTCCGCCGCGGTCTCGAAGCTCTTTAAGCTCACTCCGAAGTATATCAATATCGGGCAGTTCGCTGGACCAGTCCGGCCTGGGCGGAAGCCATTCTTCAACGGGGTCCGAAGCATCCGGATATCTTATATCTAAAATCTTACAGGCCAGATGTGTAAGCCTGCACCTACCTCGCTGCTTCGCGAGAGCGTTTTTCCAAAAACGCATCTGTTTGCTCCAAGACTGCGAATTGAACCGGGTAACCGGCAATACAATTATTTAACATTGTAGTCATACATTTTGCCGCCCGATTGTCAAGCTTCTTGTTTTTACCACTTGAAATTAATCCAATTAATGCGTAAACTCTTCATATGAGAACATTGTCAATTATCCTTATCGTTCTGTCTATCTGCTGTACCAAAGGAAGGGCGGCATTCGAGCCTGTCTTCGAGTCCCCCTGGCTCCAGGGTGGTATTGCGTCCTCGCTGTTTCCCAGAACACCACTTGCACTCACGACCAATCCAGCATCTATGGGGTTACTGGAGGAGTACGGCATAGCGATTTCCGCTTCCCGCCCATTTGGCTTGAAAAGGCTGGATAGAACCGCAGTTGCAGGATGCTGCATATTCAACAGGTACGCTCTCGGAGGGGCGATTTCACTCTCAGGAGACGAAGCCTATTCGGAAGCTGCCGCCGAGGCCGCAATCGCCTGGAAACTGATAAACGGAGTGGTGGCAGGAGCAGGCATTTCCATAAGAAGGCTTCAAATAAGCCGGTACAGCAGGGCAACAGGAGCTACGGCCGACATCTCCGCATTGTGGTCTCCCATTGAGGGTATTTTTTCTACAGCACTTTTCAGAAGCGTACTGCGAACAGACCTGGGCAACTCAGGCGATCCGGCAGCCCCCCGCTCACTTTAACTTGCAATCGGGGTGGTTCCTGTTGAAAACGTAGTCTGCGCCATAGGCGCGGCAAGACAGGAAGAGGTCGATATAGAATTCACCTTTCATACAGCATTCTCTCCTTCACCCATGCTAAGTATCGCTACCGGCGTAAAAACCGACCCGGCACGGTTCTGGGCAGCTCTCGAACTATCCCTGTCGGCTCTGAGCATGGAATACGGGTACCGTGAGCATTCTTCGCTTCCCGGCACGCATTCACTCGCCCTCTGCTGGGGCCGGTGCGCTTCACGCCCTTCAGTGCTTCAACTGACCGGCGCCGAACCGGAAGATGAACAGTCTGATGTACAATTCCCAATAAATGTCAATACTGCAACAGAAGCAGAGTTGCAGCTTATCCCCGGCATCGGCCCATCCAAGGCCTCCGCGATAGCCTCCTGGCTTCGCCAGTTCGGCCCTGTTTCATCTGTCAGCGAACTTCAGGATGTCCCCGGTATCGGCCCGTCCATTCTCCAGGTCTTAAGCGAATACCTGGTGGCTGAATGAAAGGTTCAACTGCGCTTATACTCCTTCTCATCCTTTTCAAGCCCCTGTCCGCCGGGGGAGATCTAAGATTCAGGCTTCAAAGGCGCCTTCCGGACTGCAGAGGAACGCTCGAAAACTACTACACCGGTGATGAATTCGATTTCTACAACAGGTTCAGATACCAGTCTGATATCTGGAGCTTCATCCTTCTTATGGACAAGGCAAGAGGAGAGGAGTGGGTTGATATCATCGCCGGCGGAGTATCCTTCTCCCCTCATAACAGTCCTGTCACCTCAGTCTCTGCCGGATGGCTCAAGGCTGATCTTGGCACCGGTCTTGTGCTCTCATTTCCAGGGCAGTTCTCAAGTATTAGTGAACTTTCCATGTACAAGCCTCCGAATTCAAGGAACCGCATAGAACCGGCAACCTCTCCCTGGAGCTGCCGCTCCGAACCCATTACAGGAGCCGGTATAATGCTTTCAACCGGAGGGATGGATATTTCGGCCCTGGCCGCCCTCTCCCCGATCGATTCACTGGCAAGCGGGTACCACCGCACCGCATCCGAGGTACTTGGCAGAAACGCCTTCCTGGAAAAACTGGCGGCGGTTCGCATTTCGGGTCAGCACTGGGGAATTACCGCTGCAGCGGCCTCAAGAAACAAAACTCCGGAGTACGGCTGGTTCAGATTCGGAAGTGACTGGAACATCGATCTCGGTTCCCTCAATCTATCAGGAGAAGCAGCCGCGGGGGTCGATTCCTCCGGCAGTGCTGTGTCGGCATGGGGTTCGATTTCCCAGAATTTTCCTCTGTTCAGGCATATGCTCATGGTAGTGCGCAACCCCGATGATTATCCATCAGACAGAACCTCACCGCCTGTTTCCAGGGAATGCGATATTGGGATATGCTACGGTTTCAGATGGAAGATATTCCCCCGAATGGCTTTGAATGCGGGAACGAGTACATATTTCAACCAGGAAAGCGATCTACTGCTTGCTTCCCTCAAGGCCGAATACCGTTTCCCCTGGAGCATGAACGCGACAGCTGGTGTCAGAATCAGAACCGAGACAGATTGCGCAAGCTGGAGAGGCTGGCTTGGCTCCAGCTGGAAGCCGCAGAGCAGGTTTAACATCAGAACCAAGATCCAGATAGCAGGATGGAGCAGCTCACCGGAAGATTCGTCCGAAACAGGAGTCGGAATGGAACTCAAATTCAGATATACCCCCCGGACCTGGATTACTCTCGATCTGGGAGGCGCTGCCTGCTCAACAGATGGATACAACTCAAGGGTATACGCGGGAGGCTCCTCCCTCCCGGGGGTTTTCGGTTCTACAGCTCTGTACGGCAGAAGCTTTCTTCTGTTTTTCCAGGCTTCCGCAGAAGTATCCGAAGGCCTGTTTCTCAGAGGAGCCATGGGAAGGAAAATCGTTGAGGATGTTGAATTCCTGGGGTCAGGCTGGGAGGAGACCGAAGGCGATTCCAGAACGGAGCTGGGATTCCAGCTTGACTACGCCTTTCAGTAGTTGAATCATTCTCCCTGATGAAGTATTATCTCACTTTCAAGGGGGAGGCTGCAGTGAGACCATCCTGGGACGAATATTTTCTTAAACTTGCCATGCTCGCGTCCGAAAGGGCAACCTGTCCCAGAATGCACTGCGGCTGCGTACTGGTTAAAGACAAGTACGTTCTCTCCACTGGCTACAACGGTTCACTGCCGGGACTCGAGCACTGCGAAGATGCGGGATGCCTTATAGTCGACAACCACTGTGTCCGAACGAATCATGCGGAGATGAACGCCATCGCCCAGGCAGCAAGACACGGTATCTCCATCAACGGAGCAACCGCCTACATAACGAACATGCCCTGCACTACCTGCGCAAAGGCTCTGCTGGCAACGGGTATCGAAAGAATAGTGGTCTTTTCCGATTACAATGGTTCACTGGCAGAGAAATTTCTTGATGAATCAGGAGTCCCTCTTGACAGGCTCCCGATTCCTGATCGCTTCATTACCTACGATCTCGAAAACTATTCCTCCGCCAGCAAATTTGAGAGTCGGAGCTAACGTTTAACTGCATACACGGACAATTTCATAGTTCAGATGGTTTACTAATACTTATACATTGTGAGGGGGATTTTAATGGAAGAAGTCAATGTATCTCTGGCAGCGTACGCTGAACTCTGTGCCCTTATGGCTGACACGGGCGGCGATGTTGAAAAAGAGAACCGGATAGCGCTTTCCAAAGGGGTCAGTCCTGAGGACTGGAAGGACGCCAAAGAGTACTTCACCGTCAAGATGCAGGATCCAACAGATATGGGAAAAACTGCAATGGCATTCATGCCGCTTTTCCAGGCTGCACAGGCCGGTATCCGCGGGGGTGGTGAACCCGGTACCCTTGAGATGTACACTAAGGTTCATGCTGAGATGGCACTCCGCAAGGATCCCGGCGATCCCTCAAAGAAACTTGATCATATGATAGTTATCGCGGAAAACGGATTCACTCATGCCGAGTGGCTGGAGATGGAAGGCTACTGGACACCCAGGGTGGGGTCCGATGAATTTCCCGAATTCGACCCTGAGCTGGCTAAGAAATTCGGTGAGCTCTTTCAGAAGGAATCGGATCGAATTAACGGTATAGTCCGGTAATACACGACACTATAGAGAGATTGAAATCCCGGCGAGAACGGGCCAGCTGAGTTCATCCCTCTGGGAGACCGCCGCTTCTATCGTATAGGTACCTTCGGAGGTGTAGGTGTACTGAAGCCCGGCGAAGAATCCGCTTATCTCATCCTCACCCGGTGCGTAACTGTATCCCGCGGAAAAACCAAGGTCTGAACAGTCAATCCTCAGGCCACCTCCAAACGCATCAGAAGAGGAGAATTCAATTCGACCTCCCGCAAAGCCTGTAAATATCGATCCGAACGGATAACTCAGACCGGCGGATATCCCGGTGGGCATATTTTTCCTGATACCGTTCCAGGAGGGTGCCTGACCTATCCCGGATACTCCGATACCGGCCTTCATGCCCTGCGGCAGATCGGCAGCAAGGCCGGCGCTGCATGTCAGCCCGGTCCCCCTCTGTTCCCCGATATTTTCCCAGGCAATTCCCGCTGAAACCCCGCCTCTGAGCCAGGATGTAAGTGAAAATGACACTCCTGCAAGGGCTGTACCTGCCCCGAATGAGTACTCCCCGGTAACGGAACCGGTTTCATCCCTGCGGAGCAGTCCTCCCCTGCCAAGATAAGTTACCCCCCCTGAAATGCTCATATCCGAACCGGCTTTCAACCCTCCAGCCACGGAGATCGCCGTTGTCTCCAGATTCCACATACCGCCGGAAGCAGTGAACCCGGATACGATCAGAGAGGGATTTCCTGTTACGGATTCAGGACCGGCTGCCAGAGCCTTTCCCGCAGGGCCCATCATCATCACTGATGGAAATCCGGGAGCGGATATGACAAGCAGGTCAGCGGTGCCCGTATCACCGGCTAATGAAACCCCGGCTGCTGAGATCAGCGCGAGACAGTAAAGTAATCTGTAAATACTTCACCTCCGGATGTTCTGAAGACCACTGCGTAAAGCCCGGGTGAAGCAACCCCTGAGCCGGTGCTCAAATTCCAGGTGTAGATACCTCCTGCGGCCTGCACATCAAGGATCTTTTCTCCTGAGAGATTGAAGATCGTTATGCTGCAGTACTGATTTTCATCTGAGTTCCAGGAAAAGGTTGCCTGTGATGTGGCAGGACTGGGATAGACTGCGAATTCATTAAGCGGTTCCGGATCTCCGCCGTCAGGGGGCATTGTGTTGAAGTATACGCCCTCACCGTCGGAAGAGAGGTAGAAAGTCCCATCCAGATCGTTCCTGTAAATAGTAATTCCACGGCTTTCGAGTCTGTTCACTACTTCGTCGTGTGGATGTCCGTAGGGATTTCCCGCACCCAGGCAGATAGCGGCAATTGAAGGATTCACTGCATCCAGCCACTGCGCACAGGTTGAAGTTGCCGACCCATGGTGCCCGACCTTCAATACATCTGCGGAAATATCATCTATATCTCCGGTGGTCAGGGCTGCCAGGATCACGTCCTCACCACCATTCGTTTCCAGGTCTCCTGTGAAAAGGAAGGAAATATTCTCATAAGTAAGCCGAATTACAATGGATGCGTTATTGGCGTTGGAAGGCGACAGAGGGTCAACGGGATGAATAACTTCTACACTAAGCTCCGGTCCCCAGTCAAGATAATCACCCCGGCGGGGAGTAACATAATCAGAGCCGTTATTCCATATAGCCTGGAGGTAATTCTCATAGGTCCAGCTTGCCTCATAGGGCCAGCCTGAATCGTAAGCGGTTGCAACGGGGAGGCTTTCATAAACGGATATAAGCCCTCCTATATGATCGGCATGGGGATGAGTTCCCACAGCTCCATCAAGGTTCGTGATACCAAGACTGTCCAGCAGAGGAAGAACCCTTTCCGCGCCGCAGTCCCAGGGCGGGTCATAACCGCTGTACATTCCGGCATCAATAACGAAGTTTCTGCCTCCGGGAGTGCATACCAGAATGGCATCTCCTGAATACTCCGCATAGGTTGGATCAATGAAGAAAACGATCAGAGGATCCTCCGCATAAAGATAACCCACCTCAGCGGCGAGAATCATTACCAGGAGTAATTTCAAGTATTTCTATCCGTTCGGCTTACTCTACAAATGCCTTGATGAAAGCCCAGCTGTTCTGAGCAAATGAGTTCTCGTAAACGCTGTTCTGTAAACAGGGTGTTCCCATGTCTCCGCTCCCGAAGACATTCATTGCCAGATCCCATGATGAAGAGTGATTGGAAATCCATCCGGGATTTATCCTCTCGCAGGAGACACCTGTGTGAATTGGCCAGCTGGCATCGAATACGATTTCGTCAACCAAAATACTGTAGTTGTTTCTAATAGTTAGCCTGCCGGTATCATGAATGGTAAAATCGGAGTAAACGAGATTAGGTGAAAACCCCCCGTTAAGGGTTTCGTCTCCACATGCCGCAAGAACATAGTAGCCTTCTGGAGGAAGCAGATATGTAGCCAGAATAATCTCCTGGCCGTAATTGTTCTCTATCATCCAGCCTGAGAGGTTAATCCAGTCATCAGTATTGTTATAAAGCTCTATCCATTCGCCATCGGCTTCGGTACATGAACTGTAAGGAATTGCCATGAATTCGTTCAGCACAAGGCTGTTCGATGAAAGTATATCCCCATCGATACCCATCGGTGTCTGGGCAATAATAATCAGAAAAATAAGAATCATAAGCTACCTCCTTTGAAGAATGTCCCTGTCCGGAACACACCAAGACAACCTTCATGATGTTTCATAGAAGGAATTACTCCCATTGTCAACTCCCGGATATGTTACGGAAGAAATAGCACCGGATCGGAAGATTAAAGTTCGTAAACAAGTGACAGACCTCCGATCGCTATAATGGCGCATATGATTTTCAATGGAAGCCCCGCTTTCATGAAATCCTTGAATCTGTAGCCGCCGGGGCCGTAAACCATCAGATTTGTCTGATGTCCAAAAGGCGTAATAAAGTTCGCTGCAGCACCGTAGGCAACTGCCAGGTAAAACGGTGTCCCGGGAACTCCAAGGGCCTTTCCAAGCGCAAGGGCAATTGCAGTTGACCCTGGCGATGAGGACAGAGTATTCTGCCTGTGATACGAGAACAGCACAAACGCTCTTTACTACACCGAGAATGGCGGTACTACCTGGCAGAGCATTCCTGCATCTGGCTATAGCGGAACGCCTTACAGTCTGGCTGTATGCCCCGCCGATGACAATCTGCTTGCGGCGGCCGGGTCTGGCGGCCTTCACTCATCCAGCAATGCGGGTGCAACGTGGACGAAAGTTACCAGTGATTTCGGCGGCGCAAACGATCTTATTGAATCAACTCTCTTCAATGGCCTTCTGATCGCGACTGCTGACGAGGAAGTATGGCTCTGGGAGAACTGGACAGGGGCACCGGTTCGGGTAGGAAGTGATCTGGGCTTCCCAAAAGTTCAGTGTCTGACTGAATCCGATAAACGGGGTGGTCGGTTAGCTCCACCTCGCCTATTTCACGCTTATATTCCAGTCATACCCATGTGTGACATCAGTCTCTGTGACGGGCTTTGTAATCACCGCTTGTTCAAGAAGCCTTCGGAATAATAAACCTCGACTTCCGGAAGTACGCCGATTAAACCGGAAAGTGAACTCCTCCAAGTAGGATTGCAGATGAGCTGGTACGATTGCCCCTTGGTGAGTTCCAAGTATCCATCGTTTCAACAAGCTTGCAACCCGATGAACGCCTGGCATTGAGACGTGAGCGGGGTCATTAGAAGAAGCAATAACTGTTGTCTTCCGTGTGTATCCGAGTCCAGGTAAGCCATTATAACCGCTCCATCCATCCGTTAACACTACCGCATTGTGAGCCACTACATCACAGATAAACGGTAGAAGACTATCACCAGAAGCATCGGAAACATGACGCATTCGCACCCGTCCCAATCCTCTTGGTTGCTTGACCTCCACGGCAATCACTACAATGCTTTTGCTGACACCTCGGCCACGTTTGCCACCCTGTTTGATGCCGCCAATCAATGTTTCATCTACTTCAACTTCACCCACCAGCTGTTTACGTTTGACATTCTTCATTGTCACCCGGAAACGTTGCAACATCGTCCAGGCCACACGATAACTGACGTCCAGTGTGCGCTCTAAAGTTTTGGCCGACATACCATTTTTTGCAGTCGTCACATGCCAAGCAGCCTCAAACCATGTTGTCAATGCTGTTCGCGTTTTGTCAAAGATTGTTCCCGTAGTTATTGATGTTTGGTGACGACATACGGGACATGCTATGCGCCCCCGGCTCTCATTCCATGGAGTAGAGGGTGTATTGCAGGCGGGACAAACAAAACCATCTGGCCAGCGCAAGTGCATTAAATAAGCTACACACGCAGGGTTATCTGGAAACATCTCTACAAATCCTCGGTATGTATTCGGGTAATCGTGCCCAGGTATCAGCACCATTTTTGTTCCTCCATAAGTTCTATGAAGCACATGATAACACAGGTGGAGCTAACCGACCATCCCCTTCCGATAATTATCTCTACGCGGGAACACCCAGAATAACCAGCACAGGAACAAACCTGCCATGGATCAGGTTCCTTGTGTCTTGTTAATTCTGTTGTTCTGTCTAGGTTTTTCTATAAGTCGGCCAGAAAGGAAGCGATGAAGAATGCTGGAGATAAGGGTTTGATATGGGATCCCATCTTCAACGGCAACAAGTTGTAGCTCTTCTAAATCCTTGGAGGATATTCGAATGTTAATGCGCTTATCCTTTTTCAGAGTATTGCGAGCGTATACCTGGTGCTTCTTAACTTCCTTCTCTAAATTTGGGACGGGCTCCCATTCATCACGCTCGAAAGATTCCAGAATCTCTTTTTCTTCCTTATCGAGCTTAACTTTTCTCATTTCTGCCCCCTAAGTATCGTTTCGTAGCCTTACGGCCAGGAATAATTGTTTTCAAGAACCTGCCATTCTCATTCTCAACAAATGGAACGATGTAGCAGTAATTATTGATTTCTATGATAAGTATCTGCTGATCAGGATATTGTCTTTGATCAGGATGAGTATATACATCATGCATATTGCCGAGTTCTATCTGTATAACTACTTGCTCAAAACTAACACCCCGTTCAGCCTTCAATATTTTATTCTTTGCGTTATTCCATTTGTAGTGTTCCATAAGAAATTTATGCTACAATGTGTGCCATATGTCAACACATGATTTGGTTTTAAGTATTATGACAGAACCACAGGATACGCAGCATGGAGGTCGTACAACGGCACAAGTATTGGAGAACGATCATCAGACCCTCTGATTAATTTCACTCTCTCAATAACACCTAATCCAATAAGAAGCAGTCTCGCATTGGCAGCCTTCAGCCTTCCGGAACAGCAGCAGATAACACTAACGATCTACGATATCACCGGCAGACAGGTAATGGTCGCGGCGAACAGCATAATGAGTGAAGGAATGAACCAGGTAAGCATCGACACGTCAGACCTCACCACGGGGATATACTTCGCAAGGCTTACCACCGAAAACACTTCGGCGACAACCCGGATGGTCATTACCAGATAATAATTCAAATGTCGGGGCATGCAGCACTGCATGCCCCACAGTTTCTACTTCTGCTCCCGGGTAAAGCCTTTGCCGTAAAGTTTGATAAAGCACTCAGGGCATATCCCGTGAGTGATCTTCACGTCGGAGTGTTCGGAGATATAAGAATCGATCTGCTGCCAGTAACCGTCGTCATCCCTGACTTTCTTGCAATTAGCGCAGATAGGGAGCAAACCCTGAAGCTTCTTCACATGTGACAGGGCATCACGAAGCTCATTGTTTGTCCTGGAGAGATCCACGTTCTTCAGACGGTAGATCTCAGCTTCCTTCTCCTTCTTCTCGGTCTCGGACTGCACCTGCAGCCCCGCTATCTTCTCCATGCTCTTCTCGTTCAGGTGCTCTTCCACACATGTTTTCAGTTCCCGTGAGTACTGAAGCGCTTTCTCAAGATCCCCCTTTGCCTTGTAAAGGTCAATTATACTTTCCAGGCAGTGTATTTCCCGGTCCTTAAATTTCAGTTCCTTTGATATCCTCAGGCCTTTACTGATGAGTTCTTCTGCTTCAGCAAGCCGTCCCTGAGCGGTGTAGATCCCGCCGACACAACTGCTTGTAAGGGAGATTCCTCTCCCGTTACCGAGCTCCTCAAAAAGCTCCAGGCTTCTGATGAAGAAGTCCAGAGCAGATTCGTTATCGCCAAAATCTTTATACAGGCTTCCCATATTACCCAGAGTACTTGCTATACCCTTTTTGTCCCCGAAATCCACCCTGATCTCAAGGGATTTTTGGAAGTATTCGCGGGCTTTGACCAGTTCTTCCTTTCTTCCGTAAAAACAACCAAGGTTATTGTAGAGGTATGACAGCTGCTCAAGGTTATCGGATTTCTCCCAGATTTCCCGTGCCTGCTCATAGAATGACTGCGCCTGATCCAGACGAAGCAGGCTGGAGTAGCATGCCCCTATGTTGAAGTAACTATTAGCAAGTTCATCCTTAACTGCACCATATTCCTGTTTTATCCTGAGAGACTCGTGGTGGTGCTCAAGAGAGCTGTCAATGATGCCTTGAGACCTGTAAGTTAAGGCAATAGTAGTGTGGACCTTTGCCATACCACTTCTATTCCCGAGTTCGTCATAGATATCCATGGCCATCCGGCAATACTTCATCGCCTCAGCAAAGTTTCCAACTTCGTAATTGGTTGTTCCAAGTGTAGTACAGGCTTTTGCATGCTCAATACGGAGCTCCTGTTTTTGCGCAAGGTCCGCCGCTTCCAGAGCGAAGTCTTCAGCTTTACTGGGATCCGAATGCATCAAGGCATAAGCAAGTTTGTTCAGCACGGATACAAGATTTAAATCGGGAGGTTCTGACCTGAGTGTTTCGAGTGTTTTCTCCAGCGCTATGATTTCTTCGTTAGGCATGCCGTATACTCCATAACCTCTTCAAAATAACATCTTCCGCTTTTACTCCTTGGTGTAGACTTTGCCGTAAAGCAGGATCCTGCACTCCGGGCATACCCCGTGAGAGAACTTCGCGTCGGAATGATCGGAGATATAGGACTCAATCTGCTGCCAGTAACCGTCATCATCCCTGACATTCTTGCACGAAGCACAGATCGGAAGCAAACCCTGGAGTCTCTTCACGTCCGACAGGGTCTCACGAAGCTGATCGTTCATACCGGAGAGCTCCACGTTCTTCAGACGGTAGATCTCTGCTTCCTTCTCCTTCTTCTCGGTCTCGAACTGAACCTGCATGCTCGCAATTTTCTCCATGCTCTTCTCGTTCAGGTGCTCTTTCAGGCATGTTATCAGTTCACCTGAGTACATCAGCGCTTTTTCCAGATCCCCTTTTTCCTCGTACAGGTCCGTTATCTTCTCCAGGCAGAGGATTTCCACGTCCTTCAGTTTCAGCTCCCTTGTTATCGC